>SXIP01000202.1 GCA_005772825.1 Methylococcaceae bacterium
AAGCTATCATTAATTATGTGCGTAGAAATTACGGTACTTTGATTGGCGAGGCGACGGCGGAAAGAATCAAACTGGAAATCGGTACCGCTTACCCCGGCAGTGAAGTCAGGGAAATCGAAGTCAAGGGGCGTAATCTCGCTGAAGGTGTACCGCGCAGTTTTGCTTTGAACAGTAACGAAATCCTGGAAGCATTGCAGGAACCGCTATCCGGTATTGTCGGTGCGGTAAAAGTCGCCCTGGAACAAACACCGCCCGAGCTCGGCGCCGATGTGGCTAACCGGGGTATCTATCTGACCGGCGGCGGTGCATTGCTGAAAGATATTGATCGCCTGATCGCTGAAGAGACGGGACTGCCGGTATTTATTGCCGATGACCCGTTGACCTGTGTCGCCAGGGGCGGCGGTATGGTGCTGGAAACGCTGGATAAAAAAGGAGTATCGACTTTTTCACTCGAGTAATGATAGACATCCTTTAAATCGTTTAGTCCGGTAACGACGAGGGCAATCCACCCCCGTCGTTTTTGTATGCCGGATTACATGGATGTAATCGGCACGGATAAATTTCTTAAGAATATCCGGCTTTGAAAACGTCATTTTTTAATTGATACGAGGCTCTTGCTATAAAACTTTTATTTGCCACCGGTCCATCAATCAACACCCGCCTGCTTGTGGCAGTTATTGCCTCCACTGCTTTACTGGTCACTGAACACAGAAATCAACAATTAGACTTGCTCCGAACGGCGTTATCCGTTGTTGTCGACCCATTAAAATATTTGGTTAATGCCCCCACTGAGCTGGTTCAGCATGCCTCCGAATCTGTAAGTTCTTATGTGGCGTTAAAAAAGGAAAACGAAAGATTGCGCGAGGAGCAACTCATACACCAAACCCAGTTGTTGAAATTTGAAGCGCTCGAAAAAGAAAATATTCGTTTGCGCGCGTTATTGGAAAATTCGTTTAAACTGGGTGAGCAGGTGCTGATTGCCGAATTACTGTCCGTCAATATGGCGCCTTACGAACACATCGTAGTGGTCAACAAAGGTACGCGCTTCGGTGTTCATCCCCAACAACCGGTATTGGACGCCAATGGCGTTGTCGGACAGGTTTTTAGAGCACTGCCGTTCACTTCCGAGATCATGCTGATCACCGACCTGAATCACGCGATTCCGGTTCAGGTCAATCGTAACGGCTTGCTGACCATAGCGGTAGGCAGCGGGCAATTGAATCGGCTTAATTTACCGTTCTTACCCAGCAACGCAGACATACGCCCCGGAGATTTATTGATCACATCGGGTTTGGGCGGGACGTTTCCGCAAGGATATCCTGTCGCTACCGTGGATGAGTTTACTTCGCAGCCCAACAAGCCCTTCGCCAATATTACCGCCACCCCTAAAGCCCAACTGGATCGCAACAGAGAGCTCATGATAGTCTGGAGTAAATCAACACCTGTTCCACTGATCACAAAACCCGTTCCGCCTGTGACAGAGCCCGTGACGACTTCGACAACGCCGGTTCCGGCTGAGGCAGAACCGGTCCCGGCAGTGAAGAAACCGGTTCCGCCGGTTTCAAAACCGGTCTTACCTGTGAAAAAAATTGCCCGGCCTGTTGCAAAACCCGCCGTTGTACCGGAGGCCGATGCTGATGAATGACAACTATTATGGGTTTGGCAGGATCATTTTTACCCTGCTTGTAGCGATGTGTTTGAGAATCGCGCCCTGGCCGGCTGATCTGGCTACCTTTAATCCTGATTGGGTGCTTTTGAGCCTAATTTACTGGTCGCTTGCCGTACCTGAACGCGTCGGCATTTTTCATGCCTGGACATTCGGCTTGCTGACCGATGTATTGACCGGCAGATTATTCGGTCAATACGCGCTTGCCTATTCACTGGTTATTTATATTTGCCTTAAATTACACAAGCGTTTGCGCCAGTTTCCGGTGATTCAACAGGGCTTGTTTATTTTTTTCTGCCTGCTGTTGTCGCAACTGCTGCTTTTTTTGATAAAAAACATTCAGAATCCGGCGCAACTTCGAGCCACCTTCTGGTTGCCTGTTTTTACC
The DNA here is from genome assembly GCA_005772825.1 of Methylococcaceae bacterium. Lineage (GTDB taxonomy): Bacteria > Pseudomonadota > Gammaproteobacteria > Methylococcales > Methylomonadaceae > SXIP01. The sequence continues at coordinate 2,055 of SXIP01000202.1, forward strand.
GGTACGTTTTGTTGGCCTTTGGTTTATACGGTGCTACGCTTTGTCCGATTGGCGCGACGCATTAAATAGAACACGCTATAACCTATGTCCAGCAGCCGCTATTCCGTTAAAAACAATACAGTCGAGAACCGCCTGTTTCTTAACCGTATTATTGCTTCATTCGTTGTTATTATTTTGCTAACGTCAGGTTTGATTGTTCGGCTGATATATCTGCAAATCGTCGGCCATGAGCATTATGCGTCGCTGGCAAAGGATAACAGCGTTAAAATCGTTCCTCTGGTTCCTACCCGGGGCATTATCTATGACAGGCACGGCAAGATTCTGGCTGATAATACACCGTCTTATAGCCTGGAACTGATACCGGAACAAATCCCCAACATGGAAGATACCTTGCAGCGTCTGCAAAAGCTGCTGGATATCCCTGACGAAAAAATCGAGATCTACCAAAAGCAACGCAAACGTCAAAAGCGCTTCACCAGTACGCCTTTATTAATAGGTATGAGCGAAGAGGAGCTGGCAAAATTTGCCGTCGTCAGGCCTTATTTCCCCGGTGTGGATATTCGTACCCGTTTGGTCAGGCACTATCCATATAGTGATTTGGCTGCTCATGTGGTCGGCTATGTCGGGCGAATTAACGAAGCCGAACTCAAGGAATTGCCGGTAGCGGAATATCGCGGTTCCAGTCATATCGGCAAACTGGGCATAGAAAGCAGTTATGAAACCGAACTGCATGGCAAAACCGGTTATGCGGAAATAGAAACCAATGTCCAGGCTCGTCCTCTCAATACACTGAACGAAGCGAATCCGGACTCAGGCGCTAATCTCTATCTGACATTGGACATTGATTTGCAGAAGTCCGCTTATGATGCGCTGGAGGGCTACAACGGCGCCGTCGTCGCGATAGAAGTTAAAACCGGTGGCGTATTGGTGTTCGCAAGCCGCCCCGGTTTTGATCCCAATCCTTTTGTGGTCGGTATCGCCAATGACGCTTACCAGGCATTGCAGTCTTCTGAAGATCAGCCGCTTTATAATCGGGCGCTGCGCGGTTTATACCCGCCCGGTTCGACGGTGAAGCCGTTTGTCGCGCTGGCAGGACTTGAGTATGACGCCATCAGCGCCCAGCAAAAACTGTTTTGCCCTGGCTATTACCAGTTGCCCGGCGTCAGTCACAAATACAGGGACTGGAAAAAGGGCGGGCACGGTTCGGTCAATTTAAACGAGGCGATTACCGAGTCTTGCGATGTGTATTTTTATCGCCTGGCGGCAACGCTGGGCATTGATCATGTGCATGATTTTTTACAGAAATTCGGTTTTGGAGAAAAAACCGGTATCGACTTGGTCGGTGAAAAAGCCGGATTACTGCCGTCGCGTGAATGGAAGCGCAATCAAAAAAACCAGGCTTGGTATCCCGGAGAAACCCTGATCACCGGGATAGGTCAGGGTTATCATCAGGTGACGCCCTTGCAATTGGCCAGAGCGACAGCGACTCTGGCGAACCGGGGCAGTATCGTTACGCCTTTTCTGGTTGATAAAATTGTCACCGGCAGAGCCACCCGATCCGGTCCTGAAACCCATAAGGGATCTATTCCGCTTAAATCCGCCAATATCAATAATATTATCGCTGCGATGGTCAATGTGGTTCATAGCGGGCGCGGTACTGCGAAAAGCATCGGACGCGACATCAGCTATCAGATCGCCGGCAAAACCGGAACGGCGCAGGTTTTTAATATTAAACAAAACGCAAAATACAACGAAAACGACATTGACTTCAAATTACGTGACCACGCTTTATTCATATCGTTTGCGCCCGCAGATAATCCTAAGATTGCCGTAGCTGTTGTTGTCGAAAACGGCGGGCACGGCGGTTCGGTTGCGGCGCCTATCGCAGGGAAAATAATTAAACAGTATTTAAAAGATAATAATTAATGCGGTATAAAAATCCGCCAACCGATTGTCACGGATTAGTTTGGCTAAAAATAAGGTCTGTGTGATATTTGTGGTAATTTTTAGAATTTTAGGTAACAACAGGCGCTAATGAAAACTGAAACCCGTCGCGAACACTTTGAACCGCCTTCAGTTATCGGCACTATTCTCAGAAGGCTGCACATCGATATTCCTTTGTTTATCGGCTTGTTCTTTACCTCCGTGCTGAGCTTTCTGATTCTGTACAGCGCCGGTAGCCAGGATATGGATATATTGGTGCGTCAGGCAGCGCGCATCGGTCTGGCGTTTCTTTTAATGACAGTATTGGCGCACATCAATCCGTATCAGTTTAAGCGCTATTCGGCATTGCTTTTCGGCCTGGGTATTTTCCTGCTTGTCGCGGTGCTGATCATGGGACAGATAGGCAAGGGCGCGCAACGCTGGCTGGATCTCGGGGTTTTTCGCTTCCAGCCGTCAGAAATGATCAAGATTACCACGCCGATGATGGTGGCCTGGTATTTGTCCGAACATCCGTTGCCGCCCAAGGCAAAACAACTTTTTATTGCGGCTCTGCTGATTCTGGTGCCTACCTTGTTGATAGCCAAGCAGCCTGATCTGGGCACTGCGATACTGGTGGCGAGTTCCGGCGCCGGTGTGTTGTTTTTTGCAGGGCTGTCCTGGCGCTTTATCTTTGCCATTGCGGCGATGCTGGCGGCATTCACGCCAATACTATGGCATTTTATGCGTGGCTATCAGCGCGACCGGGTGCTGACTTTTTTAAATCCCGAAGCAGATCCCCTGGGCAGGGGTTACCATATCATTCAATCCAAAATCGCCATTGGCTCCGGCGGCATTTACGGCAAAGGCTGGCTGGGCAGCACCCAGTCGGAACTCGATTTTTTGCCGGAAAGTTCCACTGATTTTATTTTTGCCGTATTTGCTGAAGAGTTCGGTCTGTTCGGCTGTCTGGGGTTATTGATCCTGTACCTGCTGATTATCGGCCGTTGCCTTTATATTGCGTCTCAGGCTCAGGATACTTACTGCCGGTTATTGGCAAGCAGTTTGGCTTTTACCTTTTTTGTCTATGTGTTTGTCAACATAGGCATGGTAATCGGTATTCTTCCGGTGGTCGGCGTGCCGTTACCTTTGATCAGTTACGGCGGTACATCGATTGTTACCCTGCTGGCCGGATTCGGTATTCTGATGTCCATTCATACCCATAAAAAACGCATGTTACTGTAATGGTAACGCTTCATCATGAAGACGCCGTGTTCTTTATGTTGAAAAACTTTGTATTAAATCCTGCCGAATCGTTACCTCTAATTGAGACCAAGCCGTTATGAAAACACGTCCTTATAAAACCAAAACATCCACACTGATTCGCTTGCTCCTGCTCGGCGGTATTTGTTTAACGGTTATTTCATGCGCCACAAAAATACAAGAGACAGAGTCGGCATTTATCGACACGATGGTGACAAAACACCGGTTTAATGGAGCGGAACTGAATGAATTGTTTGAATCCGTCGAGATAGATGACGATATTCTCAAAAAAATGACTTCACCGGCTGAAGGATTGCCCTGGTATAAATACCGCAAAATATTTATGACCGAAGCGCGTATTGACGGGGGTGTGAAATTCTGGCGGGAAAACCGCTTGGCCTTGGCCGCCGCAGAGCAGCGCTATGGCGTTCCGGCTGAAATCATTGTCGCCATCATCGGCGTTGAAACCAACTACGGTCAGAATACAGGCAAGCATCGTGTTATCGATGCTTTATCAACACTGGGATTCGCTTATCCGCCGCGCAGCAAATTTTTTCTCAGTGAACTGGAAAATTTTTTGTTGCTCTGTCGAGAAGAGCGCATGAATCCGCTGGAACCGACCGGCTCGTATGCCGGCGCCATGGGCATGCCGCAATTTATGCCCAGCAGTTTCAGGGTTTATGCAGCGGATTATGATAACGACGGACGCCGCGACATCTGGCATAACAGCGGTGATGTCATTGCCAGTGTCGCCAATTATTTTGCCAGACACGGATGGCAGGCAGGGCAGGCTATAGCGCTACCTGTTGAGTTTATTTCCGGCGCCGCGTCTCAGGATGCGTATAAATCGGCATTGAATATCGGCAACCTTAAGCCGGATTTAAGAGTTGGGGGTTTAGAATCGCTCAACTTAAAAATATCATCGAGGCCATTACCTTTAGACACTAAAGTAAAACTGCTTGCTTTTGAACAGCAACCTTATGGACAAGGAGTCGTCGGGCAACAGCCTGACGGACAAAAAACAAATGAAGAACTCTGGGCGGCTTTAGACAATTTTTATTGTATTACCCGCTATAACCACAGTCCTTTATATGCCATGGCTGTTTATCAGTTAAGCCTATCTATTTTAAATAAAAAAGGCACATTCCCATGAAAAAATTCATACCGGCACTATCTGTCCTGATTTTAATCGGTTGCTCCTCAGACCCAATAAAGTCACCTGACATCTCTCAATCCGCTTCCGTTACACTCGCCAATTCAGACAAATCAACAGCAGGCCAAACACTCTGGGGGCTTGCCGACTCCTTCAGACATCACACAATACTGCATATTAATCATGGTGATACGACTAAAGACCTGGCTGAACAGGAAAGCTTTCTTCCCCGTATTACCCGCTATCTGAAACAGGGCATTGCCTCCTGGTACGGGCCCGGATTTCACGGTAAAAAAACCGCAACCGGCGAAATTTTCGACATGTATGCAATGACGGCGGCACATAAAACCCTGCCGATTCCTTCTTATGCCGAAGTTACCAATCTGGAAAATCATCGTAGCGTCATAGTCCGCATTAACGATAGAGGGCCTTATCATGGCAAGCGCTTATTGGATTTGTCTTTTGCCGCCGCGAAAACCCTGGATATGGACATGGATGGAACCGGGGCTGTGGAAGTTAAGGCGATAGCGCCGGATCAAGCCCTGCATCAATTACAGAAAATAGCGGAAAAACAGGCGCAGGATGTTTATCTGCAAGTCGGCACTTTCAGAAGCGAAAAAAAAGCGCTGGAATTGCAGGATGAGCTGGCTGACCATAATCTGCCTGAGCCGGAAATTAGGTCTTCCACCTATAAAAGATCGACGCTTTATAAGGTTCAAATCGGGCCGGTAAACTCATTAGCCAGTGCCGATAAATTGAATCAACAATTGGCTGCAATCGGTATAACCGATACCCAATTTGTCACTGAAACCAAACAATCACAGGATGCCATGATACAATAATGCCAAGTTTTACTGACTCCACATTAGAGAGCGATGACATTTTTTAAAAGTATTTACCTCCATAGATTTAATTCCAAAAACCTTAATCTCGTTTTATTTTTCTGTTTACAGCTTGTCGCTTTTCAGGCGACTGCAGAAAATGCCGACATTCTCACCCCCGTAGCCCCCACCATTGCCGCCAGTGCCTATATTTTGCAGGACTTTCATACCGGCAAAGTAATGGCGGAGAGCAACGCCGATGCCAGATTGGCTCCCGCCAGCCTGACCAAGATCATGACGGTTTATGTCGTTTTCAGGGAGCTCGCCAATGGTCACCTGCATTTGGACGATCTGGCCACCATCAGCCAAAAAGCCTGGGAAACCACAGGCTCGCGTATGTTTGTTGAAGTCAATAATCAGGTCAAAATTGAAGACCTGTTGAAAGGCGTCATCATTCAATCAGGCAACGATGCGAGTGTGGCGTTGGCCGAGCATGTCGCGGGCGATGAAGCAACATTTGCTGAAATGATGAATCAACATGCCGCGCGCTTGGGCATGACCAATAGTCATTTTCAAAACAGCGATGGACTGCCCATTGAAAATCATTACACGTCAGCACGCGATTTAGCCATCCTCACCACCGCTTTAATCAAGGAATTCCCCGAATACTACAAATGGTTTTCGCAAAAGGAATTTACCTACAACAAAATCGTTCAGCACAATCGTAATTTGTTACTGGGACGCGATGATTCGGTTGACGGCGTAAAAACCGGGTTTACCGACGAAGCCGGTTATTGTTTGGTCGCCTCGGCACTCAGGGAAGACATGCGTCTGATTTCCGTAGTCATGGGTACCAAAAGCGCCAAGGCCAGAGCCAACGAAAATCAAACCTTGCTCAACTACGGCTATCGTTTTTTTGAATCGCATCGCTTGTATGAAGGCAAAAAATCGTTAAGCGAAGCAAAAGTATGGAAAGGTAAAAATCAAACCCTGTCGTTGGGCTTGGCCGAAGATCTCTACGTGACCATTCCCCGCCGCCTTTATAAAGACCTTAAAGCCGTTATTACCGTTGATAAAAAAATTACCGCGCCAATCACGGAAGGTACAAAATTGGGCTCTGTCAAGGTTACTTTAAAGGATGAAGTCGTCGCCGATAAGGATTTGATCGCGCTGGCATCCGTTGAACGCGGCAATATCTTAAGACGGCTCTATGATAGCGCAATGATGATGCTGGACAAGTCGGATAAAGAGGCTGCCAAATAATGGACAATAAAACCGTCTATTTGAACGGCCAATATCTGCCGCTGAATGAAGCGAAAGTATCGGTACTGGATCGCGGTTTTTTGTTCGGCGATGGCATTTATGAAGTCATTCCCTCGTATTACGGGCATTTGTTTCATTTCCAGGATCATTTGACGCGCCTGGAAAACAGCCTTGCGGGTATCCGTCTGGCGAATCCGCACACTCGTGAACAATGGCTGGAAATTCTGACGTCGCTGCTCGATGCCAGTGAAAACCAATATATTTACCTGCAAATTACCCGCGGTGTTGCGGCTAAAAGAGACCATGCCTTCCCGGAGACTATTGAGCCTACCGTATTTGCCATGTGCTCAAACATTATCCCGTTTGCGGGTCGTGAGAATGGCGTCAAGGCAGTGACTATGGACGACAGTCGCTGGGGATTTTGCAATATTAAAGCCATCACGTTATTGGGTAATATCCTGCACAGGCAGGAAGCCGTGGACCAGGACTGCGCCGAAGCGATATTGGTTAAAGACGGCATGGTTACCGAAGGCGCGGCCAGCAATGTATTTGCCGTTATTGACGGCATATTAGTTACGCCGCCTAAAGGTAATAACATTTTGCCCGGCATTACCCGCGATGTGATTGTGGAGATTGCCGCAAAAAATAATATCGCCTGCCGTGAGCAGCCGATTACCCTGGATGCCTTGAAATCCGCGCAAGAAATCTGGATTACCAGTTCTATCCGCGAGATATTGCCCGTCGTTGAACTGGACAGTAAAGCCGTTGCAAACGGCAAACCCGGCCCGGTATTTGAAACGATGGACCAACTTTTCCAGGCGTATAAACAATCCTTGTCGTGAGTCAGGACATGAGTGAAGAAACTTTTTTCGAATTTCCCTGCCGCTTTCCCATCAAGGCGATGGGAAAAACCGATATTGAACTGGACCTGCTGGTGATAGAGATCATCAGCCGCCATGTACCGGTCATTAACAAAGAATCGGTAAGCACGCGGCCCAGCAAAGACGGCAACTACCTCTCGGTAACCGTCACGATAGAAGCCACCAGCAAACAACAACTGGATGCTATTTACCAGGACTTGCATGACCATCCGCATGTGCTGATGACCTTGTAAGACTGGCTTATTGGCTTTTATCAGCTTATGCAAAATCGGGATGTACATGATTTATCGTTTGTACATCCTCTCCGCTGTATCTCATGTCACCCAGAACCCACGATTTTAAGCAAATGAAAGTGATAAGAGACTTGGGCCGGCAACCTTACGAAACCGTCTGGCTTGATATGCAGCGTTTTACGCAAAGCCGTCATCCCGAAACCCCCGATGAAATCTGGATCGTAGAGCATCATCCAGTTTATACGCTGGGCTTGAACGGCAAGCGCGAGCATATACTGAATCACACCGACATTCCTGTTATTCAATCCGACCGTGGCGGACAGGTTACCTATCACGGTCCCGGCCAACTGGTTATCTATACCTTGCTGGATATTAAACGTCTGAATATCAATATCCGCCAGTTGGTGACGATTTTGGAGCAGGCGATGATAGGGGCATTAGCGGGCTATGGCATAATGGCAGTTTCCAGAGCCGATGCGCCGGGTGTTTATGTTGACGGTAAAAAAATCGGCTCGATAGGGCTTAAGGTAAAAAACCATTGCAGTTATCATGGCCTGAGCCTTAATAATGCGATGGATTTGCGGCCATTCGATGCTATCAATACCTGCGGCTATCCGGGCCTTAAAGTGACCCAACTGGCCGACCTCGGCGTCACCGTTACCAGTGCTGAACTTGTCAATACTCTCACCCACGAACTCACTACGGCATTCTATTCATGACTTATCAAGCGCCTTCCCGTTCCACACCGGAGTCTCACCAGCGCAACAGTGAAAAACTGGCGCGTATTCCGATAAAAGTTGAACAACCCGAAACCGCGTTACGTAAACCCGACTGGATACGTATCAAGTTATCGGCCAGCGACGAAATCACCCGCATCAAGCAATTATTGCGCGATCACCGCTTGCACACTGTTTGCGAAGAAGCCGCCTGCCCGAACCTAGCCGAATGTTTCCAGCACGGTACCGCGACCTTCATGATCATGGGTGATTTATGCACGCGCCGCTGTCCGTTTTGCGATGTCGCGCACGGCAAACCGCTGCCGTTGGATAAGGACGAACCGAGGCACCTCGCCGAGGCTATCGCGGCGATGGCGTTAAACTATGTCGTCATCACGTCGGTGGATCGTGATGATTTGCGGGATGGCGGAGCTGCGCATTTTGCCGAGTGCATCAAGGAAATCCGCCTGCTCACACCGTCGACAAAAATTGAAATCCTGGTTCCCGATTTTCGCGGTCGTATCGAAAAAGCCGTAGCGATACTCGCCGAACAACCTTGCGATGTGTTTAACCATAACCTGGAAACGGTGCCCAGATTGTACAAACAGGTACGCCCCGGTTCCGATTATTTGGGTTCACTGGATTTATTGCGCCGCTTTAATGAGGCCCTGCCGCAGGTGCCGACCAAATCGGGATTGATGCTCGGTGTCGGCGAAGAGCCCGAAGAAGTGTATCAGGTGATGAAAGATTTGCTCGCGCATGGTTGTTCGATGCTGACGCTGGGCCAATATTTGCAACCGAGCAAGGCGCATTTGCCGGTTAAAAACTATGTCACACCAGCACAATTCGATGAGTATGGCGCGATTGCCAAAGAGCTCGGATTCAAGCAGGTCGCCAGCGCACCGATGGTCAGGTCGTCTTACCATGCCGATCTTCAGGCCAAGAGTATTATCAGTTAGTGATTCCCCTCTCCCCAGCCCTCTACCTGAGGGAGAGGGGGTTAAGCTTCAGCTTGGGAACTAGCATCAATATTGACCTGGTCGTTAGCAATTACCTTTATCATCGTTAAGTTACCCCATGTCTGAATCACTCAGCTACGCCTCCGAAAAATCCGGCTTGCCGCCCGGCTCGCTAGTGCATGTCGGCGAAGTGCATGAGCACGAACACAGTATCTCAGTGATCCGTTACAACAAAGCCGGCCTGGAAAAGCAAGTTGTTAAATCAATCGCAGAACTGCTGCCCTATCAAAACGGCGATGCCGTCACCTGGGTGATTATTGACGGTTTAAAGGATGTTTCGATTATTGATGACATCGGCAAGTATTTTGATATTCATGCGCTGGTGCTGGAGGATATTCTTAATACCCATCAACGACCCAAGTTTGAGGAATTTGAGGATTATTTGTACATCGTCTTTAAGGCGCTGACTATCGAAAGCAATGAATTTACCGTTGAATATGAACAAATCAGTTTGTTGCTGTTAAAAAACTTTGTTTTTACTTTTAAAGAAAAGCCGGATGCTATATTCGACCCGATTCTGAGCCGATTGGACAATGACAAGAGCCACATCAGAAACCTGGGTGCGGATTACCTGACCTATATCATCATGGATACCGTCGTTGATGAGTATTTTGTTTTACAGGATACTTTTGATGAACTGATAGAGTCGATTGAAGATGAATTATTATCCAACCCGACCATAGAAACATTAGCCGTCATCCAGAAAATCAAGCGCGAACTGATTTTTTTACGGCGCTCGGTTTCACCGTTGCGGGAATTAATATTGGCTATCCAGCGCTCTGAATCGGAATTGATCGATGATAAGACAAAACGCTATTTCAGCGATGTTTATGACCATGCCATTCGCATCATTGAAGCGATGGAATCCTACCGCGACCTGATAACCGGTATGCTGGACATCTATTTATCCAGTGTCAGTAACAAAATGAATGAGACCATGAAGGTGCTGACGGTGTTTGCCTCCATTTTTATTCCGTTAACCTTCATTGCCGGTGTTTACGGCATGAATTTCGAATATATGCCGGAACTCAAATGGAAATGGGGTTATCCTGCATTGTGGAGTGTATTTGTCGGCGTATCGGCGTTTTTGCTGGTGTATTTCAAGAGAAAGAAATGGTTGTAGGCGAAAATCCGGTGATAGCACCTTTTGTCTTTTCAACCATTCACAATAAATGGATATAATGCGCCCAACAATAAATAACTGCGTTCAGAAAGGGATCAACAATGACTAAAACAATCATCCAGACCAATAAAGCACCGCAAGCTATCGGCACCTATTCACAAGCGGTAAAAGTCGATCGTACGGTTTATCTGTCGGGGCAAATACCTTTGGTGCCTGAAACCATGATGGTTGTTAACGGTGATATTGCCGCCCAGGTCACGCAGGTTTTTGAAAATTTGCAAGCCGTTGCCGAAGCGGCGGGCGGCAGTCTTTTCGATGTGGTTAAGCTGAATGTTTTTTTAACCGACCTCTCCTGCTTTCCGATCGTCAATGAAATTATGGGGCGCTATTTTCAGGAGCCTTATCCGGCGCGCGCGGTGATCGGCGTTGCGGCTTTACCCAAGGCGGTGGATGTGGAAATGGATGCGATTATGGTCTTGCCGTTGCAGGAATACCCGGCTTCTTAAGCTAAAGTCCGTGCGCGTATCGCCTGTAGTTGTCCGTATTGATCACGGATTGCCCCCTCTGTTGTCGCTCAAAGTTTACTCCGCGTATGTTATCTGCGCGCGTAGAATGTCCCGTTAAATGAATTATCTTGAGTTATCGGTGGCGACCTTAACGGGCATAGGCGCTCAAACAGCCAGTCGCCTGGAAAAACTCGGCATTCGCACGGTCCAGGACCTTATCTTTCACTTGCCGCTCCGCTATGAAGACCGAACCCGCGTCTATCCTATCGGTTCGTTAACGGCAGGCATGACCGTGCTGGTCTGCGGTCAGGTTGAATTTACCGATATTTTGCCCAGAGGGCGCAAAAGCCTGATTTGCAGGATTGGCGACGGCACCGGCTTTATTTCTTTAAAGTTTTTCCATTTCACAGCGAACCAGCATAACGCACTGAAACCGGGTACTTGGCTCAGCTGTTTTGCCGAAGTGCGTCACGGCTATGCCGAACTGGAAATGGTGCATCCCGAATACGCCGTCATAGCCAATCCCGAGGCCTACGTTACCGAAACCCGCTTGACGCCGGTGTACCCGCTGACCGAAGGGTTGAGTCAGGGTGTCATACGCAAAGCGGTCAAGCAGGCTTTAAACCTGTGCAGTAAAGAAGCCCAGTTGTTAACCGACTGGATTCCCGAGTCGATTCTAAAGCAATGCCGTTACCCAAGCCTTGCTGACGCGATACAGACTCTGCATGCGCCGGATGAATCGGTTACGATTGAAGCTTTGCAAAACGGCAGCGTACCGGCATTAAAACGTCTGGCCTTTGAAGAATTGCTGGCGCATCACTTAAGCCTCCGCAGCGTCAAGAATAAAACCAAAGCCTGGCTGGCGCCTTCGTTCGGCGATTCAAGCGAAATCACTCTTCAGCATTTTCTAAAGCGCCTGCCGTTTAAACTAACCGGCGCACAGCAGCGGGTCATGGCGGAAATCGCAGCCGATTGCCGAAAGGCCCATCCGATGATGCGCCTGGTTCAAGGCGATGTCGGCTCAGGGAAAACTGTCGTTTCGGCTTATGCGGCACTGCTGGCTTTAACGGCCGGTTATCAGGTGGCAATCATGGCGCCCACCGAATTATTGGCCGAACAGCATTTCCGCAATTTTGCCGCCTGGTTTGACGGCTTTGAAACCCGAGTCGTTTTTTTGACTGGACAATTGAAAGGCAATCCGCGCAAAGACGTTTTGCAGGCGCTGGCTGACGGTTCGGCGGGTATTGTGATTGGCACCCATGCCTTGTTTCAGGACAGCGTGCAGTTTCATCGTCTTGGTCTTTGTATCATTGATGAACAACACCGTTTCGGCGTGCATCAGCGTCTGGCGCTGATGGAAAAAGGCCAGCAATCCGGGGTAAGGCCGCATCAGTTGGTGATGACCGCCACACCGATTCCCCGAACCCTGGCCATGCTGCAATATTCCGATCTGGATATATCCATTATTGATGAATTGCCGCCGGGCCGGACGCCGATAGTGACCAGCGTGATTTCCGCCGAACGCCGCGCCGATGTTATCGCCCGGATTGCCGGTTGGGTCGCTAAAAAAAGGCAGGTCTATTGGGTGTGTACGCTGATCGAAGAATCCGAAGTATTGCAATGCGAAGCGGCGGAAAAAACCGCCGAACGCCTTGCCGAAGCCTTGTCCGGCGTTCGTGTCGCACTGATTCACGGACGCATGAAAGCTGCCGAAAAAGATGCCGTCATGCAGGCTTTTAAAAACGCTCAGATTGATCTACTAGTTGCCACTACGGTGATTGAGGTCGGAGTCGATGTGCCGAACGCCGGATTAATGATCATCGAAAACCCCGAGCGTCTCGGCTTGTCGCAACTGCATCAATTACGCGGTCGCGTCGGGCGAGGGGAGGGCGACAGTTACTGCCTGTTGATGTATCAAGCGCCGCTATCGGATACCGCCCGCCAGCGCCTGGGCATTATTCGGGATAGTAACGACGGCTTCGTCATCGCCGAAAAAGACCTGCAATTACGCGGCCCCGGAGAAGTCATGGGGACGCGGCAAACCGGATCGGTAAATTTTAAAATTGCCGATTTATCCAGAGATGCCGATTTGCTCGAAGTTATCCAGCAAGTCGGCGACACCGTATTCAACCAATCGCCCCAGGCCATACAGCCGCTCATTGATCGCTGGCTGGGCACATCTACCAATTATTCAGAGGTTTAGGTCCCGTGACCACCCCCCATTTAACATCCAAGAGCTCATTATTCAACCAGGAACCGCGATGGCTGGAAAACCGCCCCGGTACCCGCCATAAACTTCCTGCTTACGTCCAGTCATGGGCTTATGAACCGGGATCGCTGACGCAGCGTTTACGCAGCTTTTACGACAACGCCATCGCCGTTAAAGTGATCAGCCAACGCTGGCAAACGCCTTTCTTAAGCGAGCGCCGTTTGCTCAACTTGCCCGAGCATCAATACAGCCTGGTGCGGGAAGTGCTGCTGCATACAAACGGCAAGCCGCTGATTCTGGCCAGAACCATTATTCCGGCAAAAACCATCAAAGTGGCGAAAAGCAATCTCGCGCATCTGGGTAATCGCCCTCTCGGGGAAGTGATATTTTCCTATCCCAAGCTGGCGCGTATAGCCATGGACATTACCCTGGTCACACCCTCGGGCTGGTCTCAGAAAGTGCTCGATGAGTATGGTATTAGTCAACCGGTCTGGGGCCGGCGAACCGTCTATGCAATCCGGCATAGAGAAATGCTGGTGAGTGAATTCTTTTTGCCGGATGTCTTGGGCACCGTTATCCGCTAGTATTTTGACGGCTTTGGAAGGATCAATAATTCTGTCGTTATCCTTTTTATGGTTATGGGGTGATTTGCAAAAAATAACCATCCTTGTAATAGCTCCCAAGTTTTATCTCTTATAGTTATAGACAGGTTTCTGGAGGCGTGTCATTCCGGCATACCTCAATACTAAAGGCTCCATACTGCTGATAAAATGTGTCCGGTTATGACAAAAATATCCCGCAATACTGACAAAATTTGTCATATGGTTACATCGTCATTCAATATGCCTCTAAAACGACCCATTTAAAGCATATAAAATTTTTAATTTACTCGCCGCTTAAAAATGATGAATATAACGATGCTTGTTAAAGGCGGAGTGACTTTGCAGTTGCAATGATTCATTTCAGGTTCAGCATAAATGACGATTTTGATTAAAGCCGACGAGCATAAAAATAGCAAAGCGGGTCAAGCGCCGGCTATTGAAAGTTGGTTGGCATTAAAAGATGGTACAAAGTATGCTTAGATGTACGTTGGCATGTCTCAGGAAAAATATAAAAAGTAAATATGGCGAATGCTTGTATTTTTATGTAATGTGATACTGCCGGCAATATTCTTTTCAAAAATGTGACAGATGTTTTTTTTCGGTATAACGACTGATTTTCTGTGTTATTCTATGCATTTCGCAAAATTGATGAGAATGGGGGCTTATGTCATTCCTTTGTTTGGCTTCCTGTCTTGGCGCATTGTTGTAATGCGCTGATAACTAAATTTAACAATTGAGGTAAATCAAAATGAAAACATCTCCGTTAACACAAGCTCGCCCGTCATCATCCGGCGTCAAGTTACTGGCCTTAACCGGTGCGGTGGTCTCATTAATGGGTATTTCTGCGGCAGCCTGGAGTAGTCCGACGCTGATCAGTGACAGCTACGTATCGGCGCCATTTGTGCCCGGCGTCAGACATGGCGATGCCCCTGAGCTGTTGGTAAGCAAGACGAATACGGGATTTTTGCAGTTCAGCCTTACCCGGTCCTTGCCGGACGGCCTACTTGCCACCGATATCAATAAGGCGACGTTGAAGGTATTTATATCCAAGGTTAATAAGGCTGGACGCCTGACCATCCGTCCGGTAGCTGACGCTTGGAAAGAAAGCACGATTCCTTCGAAGGGTGTTTCGCCCGCGTTGAGCGCATTGAAAAAAGTCGTCAGGATTGTCCCCCATTTTGAGGGACATTGGGTGCAGATTGATGTGACCGATATGGTTAAGGATTGGGCGACTATCCCGGCAAGCAACCGCGGTCTCGCCTTTTCAGTGGAAGGTCCGAGCAACCTGGATTTTGTGATCGATAGCAAGGAAAACGCCGCGACCAGTCATCAGGCGCTGTTGGATGTGGTGTTGAATAAAACCATAGGCGCTACCGGGGCAACCGGCGCTGCGGGTCCGCAAGGTGTACCAGGTCCAGTAGGTCCACAGGGCGCATCAGGTCCACAGGGCGCATCAGGTCCACAGGGCGCATCAGGTCCACAAGGCCCGCAAGGCGATACAGGTCCAATAGGTCCACAAGGCCCGCAAGGCGATACAGGTCCAATAGGTCCACAAGGCCCGCAAGGCGATACAGGCATACAAGGTCCACAAGGCGATACAGGTCCACAAGGTATACAAGGTATACAAGGTATACAAGGTCCACAAGGCAATACAGGTCCAGCGCCCTCTATTAGTTTGACGCGCGTGGTGAGCTCATCTCCTGCGTCTGATACTAACCTTGATGTCGGAGAGACTCTTACAGACGTGGCTAGTTGTACTGCTCCTCAAGTTGCATACGGTGGAGGTGTGTTGATTAGTGACGCCAGCTCAGACGCTGCTTTGACTATTTCGTCTTATCCATCCGATGCTATTAACAATAGAGACTGGACGGCTAGTGTGCATCCAACCATTGATGGTATTCTTGATGGTTCCGATAACGTTACAGTGACAGCGTATGTGCTGTGCGGTAATTAACCCATAAGCCATGTAGATACTCTGTTCAAAGTCAAGCCAATTTCGTTGATTTTTACCTATTCAACAGCAACAGGAATCGCATAAAAACGCGTGTTGTCGAAAGGCTTATCGTGTTTCAACATGCCGTGAATAGCATGGAGCAATTTGCGCATGACCGCGCAGACGGCTTGTAAGGGTTTCTTGCCGTTATCGAGCCATGTAGGTCGGGCACATGCTGTTCGTGCCCGACATTTCACCGTGGCAATGGCTTGCTGATTAGGTCACCGTTGTTGCATTGTTGGAGGCCTGAATGCCAGACAACGATAACGCTGATGCTTGGTCTGTAAAGCGGTGCTATTAATTGAAATCGACCGCCCAACCTCGAAAGAGGTCGGGCGGTTTTTTTTGCATATTGGCGACGTGGATCCCCTGGCGAATTTCTACTCGGCTTCTGGACGTCCTAAATTAACGTGTAATACAAGCCTCTGGTTGTCTTACCTTGCAGCTGTCAGGTTCTTTCAGAGCTTTCCATTTCCCGATTTGTACTATTGTGTCGAGGAGCTTGCATCTTTAGTCGACCAGGACAACATATTATTCCATTTTGTTGTGCATCAATCGCTGTATGCAGCGACAACAATTTTCATTGTTCTTTATAGTGCCGGTTCCCGAGAAAATCTACCCCACTTCTCCAGGGCCACCTCATTAAAAATAGCAACTCAACCAACAGGATTTAGGAAAATAGTGGCCTAAGTAATAATCGAAGACGGAGAAGAAATGGATTTTTTAGATATTTTTGGACAGCTCGACGATCCCCGGATTGACCGAAAAAGGTTGCATCCGATGCCTGAAATACTCCTAACTGACGTTGTGCGCAGTGATCTGCGGGGCAGAAAGCAGGGATGATATGGAGGCGTTTGGTAAGGCCAAGCTGGTATTTTTACGCCAGTATTTGCCGTATGAGTCGGGTATTCCGAGCGACGACACCTTGCGGCGGTTTTTCCGCGCCATTGACACGATACAGTTCCAGCGTTTATTTGTTGACTGGATACGGGCTTTGGTTGAGTCCGGAAGTGGCGGGTAAGGTGGTGGCGATTGATGGCAAAACGTTACGCGGCAGCCATAATGGCAAGCAATTGCCCATCCACTTGGTGTCCGCCTTTGCCAGCGAAGCGGGAATCGTTTTAGGCCAGGTTAAAACCAGCGAGAAATCCAATGAGATCACCGCCATTCCTGAGTTGTTGGAATGGTTGGATGTACGCGGCGCCATCGTCACCCTTGATGCGATGGGCTGCCAAAAAGCCATCGCCGAGAAAATTATCGATAAAGGCGGCGATTACCTATTGGCTCTCAAAGGCAATCAAAGCAGCTTGCATGATGATGTGCGTCTGCATTTTGAACAGCCCGCCCCGGCATCATTGGCTAGGATGGCGGCGGCTGAAACGATTGATAAAGGTCATGGCCGTATCGAAGTCCGGCAATGTCGGTTAAGTACCGACATCGGCTGGCTTAGCGAGCGACATCCAGAATGGAAAAACTTAAGTAGCATTGTGGCTATTGACAGCCAGCGGATTATCGGCGACACAACAACCCAAGAAACCCGATACTTTATCAGCAGTTCACAGGTAACGGCAGCACAGATACTGGCCGCCGTGCGTTTACACTGGGGCATAGAAAACCAGCTACATTGGGTATTGGACATGTCTTTCGGTGAAGACCAAAGCCGCATACGTAAAGACAATGCGCCCACCAATGTCGCCATTATCCGCTATGCCGCCTTGAACATGATCAGGAAAACCCCAAAGAAACGCATGGGGATCAAACCTATGCGTAAGGCGGCTGGTTGGGATGACTCGCTTTTAACCGAAATTTTGGCTCAGGTATTTTAATGAGGTAGCCCTGCCCGCTTCTCTTGTCTTTCTTTGTTAAAGCGAGATATGTATCACATATTTTTGATTAACCTCTAGACCTTGATTTATAAGGGGTATAGGTCAAAACGTAATAATAATATTGTTTTGTTAGAGATTAATTTCGTGTTATAAATCACCCGAATTTTTCGAAAAAAGCGGTATTAGCGTTTGCATTATCATGTGCAGTCGGCTAAAGATTGATCGCTATTCTAGTTTTATAGTCAGTGGCTAAATTCGGGCGGGTATAGGATACTTTTTCATTAGACGCCACATCCTCGGGTAGTGGATTTTCAATACAAGTGACTTATAGATAAATTTCCGATATCTATCCGGGCAAAGGGGGCGCAGTGTTGTAAACCGGTGCGTACTTGATGCCATTCCGGTTTCGCCGCGCACTTGCCGACCTAACGATTTTTTGTGTTTTAATCGTGATTCGAGCCAATACTGTCGGCCTAAGCAGTGCATAGTACTCATGATATAACTAAATACGCCTGCGTCGCCTGAAGCGTGTACCGGGCTACGGCTCTTATGTATTTTTCAAACAGAGAGCTTCTTCTTTCTTAACTTGACGGCAGCGATGCCCGGGCGTGGAAAAGATACACATGCAGATCACTGCGTGTGCATAAAATAACGGCAGGGGCGAATAATATTGAGTTCATTGCCTTAGTTAGCTTAAGCGTTGCCGCTTGTGAAGTTTGTTTACTGTGCGGTGACTCATTTTATTTGTTATAAACATAGAGGTAGATCATCATGAAAACCCCCTCATTTGCCAAGACTTGCCTGTCAGGTCATGGTATCAAACTGGCCGCTATGGCCGGCGCCGTGGCATCTTTGCTGTGCAACCCTGTGACAGCCTGGAGCAGTCCTACGCTATTAGCTGACAGTTACGTATCGACACCCTTTGTTCCCGGCGTTAGGCACGGCGCGGCCGCTGAGCTTTTAGTTAACAAGACTAACAGCGGTTTCTTCAAGTTTACGCTGACCTCGTCGCTGCCGAGTGGCACCGTTGCTAGCGATATCAACAAGGCGGCATTGAAGGTTTTTATCTCCAAGGTAAATGCTGGCGGGTACCTGACTCTCAGGCAGGTCTCACAAACCTGGAATGAAAAAACCATACCGGCGGCAGGCATTCCTCCTGCCTTGAATGCCTTGAAGAAAACCTTCAGAATTAGAAAATCCTTCGCCGGGCATTGGGTGCTTCTGGATGTGACCGATATGGTAAAGGACTGGGCAACTATTCCGGCAAGCAACCGGGGTCTGGCTTTGACCGTAGAGGGTGCAAGTTTATTGAATATTGTAATCAATAGTAAGGAGAATACAGATACGGCTCATGAGGCTGTGTTGGATGTGGTGTTGAATAAAACAGTTGGAGCAACTGGACCGGCGGGCGCTGTTGGTGCGACCGGACCGGCGGGCGCTGTTGGTGCAACTGGACCAGCGGGTACACCAGGCGCGACCGGTCCGGCGGGTGCGCCAGGCGCAACTGGATCAGCGGGTACACCAGGCGCGACCGGTCCTGCGGGTACACCAGGCGCAACTGGACCAGCGGGTACACCAGGCGCGAC
>SXIP01000203.1 GCA_005772825.1 Methylococcaceae bacterium
AGTGCGGTCATACTGCCGCCGCCGTTTTCGGCATTCAGGCGGGTCGAGCGTTCCAGCAAGCGGGAATGTACAAAGAAAATATCGCCCGGATAGGCTTCCCGTCCCGGCGGCCTGCGCAATAACAAGGACAACTCCCGGTAGGTTCTGGCGTGGGTCGATAAGTCATCGTAAATAATCAGCGTATCGCGGCCCTGCGCCATCCAGTATTCTGCCAAAGCGCAGCCGGCAAACGGGGCAATGTATTGCAAGCCGGGCAGGGCGCTGGCTTCCGCGACGACGCAGACTGTGTAATTCAGTGCGCCATGTTCCCGGAGGGTTTCAATGGTGCTGACGACAGCGGAACGTTTCTGGCCTATTAACACATAAATACATAACACATTCTGGTCTTTCTGATTAATGACGGTGTCGATGGCGATTGACGTTCTGCCCAGTCCTTCGTCGCCGACTATCAATTGCCTCTGGCCTTTGCCGATGGGGATCAGCGTGTCGATGATTTTAATGCCGGTGTATAAAGGATTATCAACAAAATCCCTGGCGATAATGGCGGGCGAGCCTTTTTCCATGTTTTCACGTCCGCTATGGGCAGGCGGCGCCAGTCCATCCAGCGGCGCACCCAGGGGATCGACAACTCGGCCCAGAAATTCGTTACCTACCGGTATGCTGAGAGAATGTTTGGACAGATGAACGGTGGTACCGGATGTCAACGCGTCGGTTTGATACAGTAAAATGGCGCCGATCCGGTCGCGGTTAAGGTCAAATACCATGCCCCGGCTGCCGTCGGCAAAAACCAGCACGTCTTCAATGGCTGCCGACGGCAGGCCTTTGATCCAACTGATACCGTCGCCGATGGAAACGACGGTGCCTTGCTCGGTGACCCGCAGTTTCGGTTGATAGGCGGATAACCAGTCGACCTGTTTTGCCAATAAGCCGGGTTTACTCGAAGTCATGAGTAATCTCGGCAAAACCGGCCAGTTCGTGTTTCAGGTTGGCGTTCAGTACCCAGGCGCCGATATCAATACTCAGGCCGGCAATGAGTCCGGCATCCCGGGCGTATTGAAAATGGACCTGACTGTCGATCAACGAGTCCAGCTTTTGCTCCAGGAGTTGTTGTTGTTCAGGTGCTAAAGGGTAAGCGCTGCTCACCTTGACGGGGACCGATTTTTTGCCGCCCAGTGTTTGCAGGCAGAGTTTGCAGGCTTCCGGCAAGGTCACAAGATGGTTGATCAACAGGGTTATTAGACGGGCTTCGAGTTCCGGGCCGGCTGATTGTTGCAACAGCATAGCGGCAAAGCGGGCGCCGTTTTGCAAGGCCTGTTTTTCCGCCTGTTGCTGGTGTTCCTGTTGCTGGCGGGTTAGTGTTACTTTGGCTTTTTGCTTTTCCTGTTCCAGATCGGCGGTTAGCCTGTCCAATTGTGTTCTTCTTTCGGCGTCGAGTTGCTGATGGAGAGCGGTGAGCGCCGTTTGTTTCTCCTGTTCCCACAACATCAGACGATTTTCATAAAGATCGCGCTGTTCATCGGCCTGCTTACGGACAGTGTCGGCATCGGCGAGCGATTGGTCGATAAACTGCTTGCGCTTGGCAATCACGTCCAGCAAGGGCTTGTAAAAAAGTCGCTGCAAAATCCAGATCAGGATCAGGAAATTGATGATTTCAAGTGCGAATGTGGAGATATTAAATTCCATGTGGACCTTATTAGTTAGATTTTTTTCACCACGAAGACACGAAGGTCACGAAGTTTTAGAGAGCAAATTCCTTATCTTCGTGTCTTCCTGGTGAATTTCTTATAGAAGATTTAAAGAACAAAGCGTTTGATGCCATTTTTCAAGACAATCTCATTAAAATTAATCAGTAATCCTACACTTAATCCAGTCAACCAGCGCCCAAAATTTTATGGACTTCAATGGCACAACCAATGACTTGTCTTGATAAATCATCAAATTCCATATCTTCGTGCTCTTTGTGTCTTCGTGGTGAATTATTATTTTTCTCCTCGCATCCATCATTTAACGATATATTCAAGCAACGGATTCTTGAACAGCACTATCAGTATGATAACCAGGCAATAAATCGCCAGTGATTCGATCATCGCCAGGCCGATGAACAAGGTGCGCATGATCGAGCGTTCCGATTCCGGTTGCCGCGACAAGGCCTCGAGCGCGCTGCCGATAGCTTTACCCATGGCCAAAGCCGGCAGCATGACGCCCAGGGCAATGCCAATAATAGCGGCGATGCTGGAACCAAGGACGATCAGGGATATATCGGTCATAAATTACTCCTGTGAATTAAGTTGTTGGGATTGCATGGCCCCGGCCAGATAAATCAGCGCCAGCATGCCGAAAATATAGGCTTGAACCAGCGCCTCGATGATATGCAGCATCAGGATCGGAATCGGCGCAAGAAAGCCGGCTACCAGCAAGATCAACATGGCGGCCATTTCCAGGCTCATCATATTGCCGAATAAGCGAATCGCCAGCGCCAGCGTACGGGTAAATTCGCTGATAATATGAAAAGGCAGCAAAATCGGGCTGGGCGTCAGGTAATGATGCAGATATTTTTTCCAGCCCAGCGTTCGGATGCCGAACCAGTGTACCGAGAAAAACACCAATACGGCCAGCGCCGACGTTACCGAAAGATCACGCGTCGGCGAATGCAGCTCCGGTATTAAACCCACCAGGTTGGCAATAATCAGGAACAGCCAAAGCGTGGCGATGAAAGGCATGATTCGCCGCCCGTGTTCCGGCGCGACAGCGGTAACGGCTTCGTCGATAGCGACGACGATGCCTTCGACCATCGTTTGCAAAGAACCGGGCAACATCTCCAGACGCCGGGTTGACAGCCAGGCTATCAAGGTAATAACCGCCATGATGCCCCAGGTGGTCAGGATCGATGCGCCGACCACCACGGGGCCGATAGCAAAAGAAAATTCGTTTTCCATGGTTCAGTCCAGTTTATTTTAAAACGCCGGGTCCAGAAAGAAGGCCTTTACTCTTTGTCTTTAATCAGGAAATAGACATTAAAAATCCCGATCACCAGACCGGTAAACAATAGGCTGAGTGTCCAGCGCGTCGAATATCCGCTCATCATACTATCCAGCCAATGGCCCAAATAGACGCCGCCGATAATCGGCAACACCATGACCAGACCCAAGGTACCGATATAGGCGGTTTGCGACAACAGGTTCGGCCTATCGTGCTCCGCTTTTTTAATACGTTGGATTTGACCGTCAATCTTCTTTTTGAGGCGCTGTTGATTGTTCATAGTCGATAAAAATGGATTCAGGTGTTAATAATCCGGTTCAACTTTCCTGGTCTTGGTCGTTGCATCAGACAGCAATGCTACTCCCATTGCAGCAAGATTTCAGTTTCTTTAGCTTGCTGCGGTAGTTTGAATATTAGAACTCTCAGTCATTATGCCACTTTGACCTTTAATAAAATGATTGTTTGATATCTGACCTTATTAGCAATTTAACCGATTACCGGCGCCTCGATAAGATGGTTGACTTCGTGCTATAGTGCATTCGTATATTTGAATTTTAGGGGGCTCTATGGCGAGGGTAATATCACAACCCAGCATCAAAGTGATTGGTGCTAACGGGCAAATATCATTGGGTAAGCAATATGCAGGTCGACAAGTTCTGGTTGAAGAACAGGAGCCGGGCGTTTGGTTGATTCGTACTGCCACTGTTATCCCTGATAACGAACGCTGGTTGCATCAACCCAAATCATCAGCCGATCTACAACAAGCATTGGCTTGGGCGCAGACACATCCGGCCAGTGATGCCAATGTAGAAACGGTTTTGGAAAAACTCGATGAAGACAGCTGATGTCGGGCGGGTGCGCCTTGACCTTAACAACCCGGTATTCCAGGAAAACCTGTTTTTGTTGCAAAAGCCGGAGCGTCATGCCGCTCTGGATACATTGAATAAGTTGCGGCAAATGACGTGGCAACAAATCTATCGTGATAACGGCCTGAAGTGGGAAAAAATTGTCAGCGTGCGCTCGCATGACGGCATTGATGCGCTGTATTCATTCAGGATTACTCAGGCTCGGCGTGCGACCGCATATCGTGACGGCGACTTTATGCGGTTGCTGACTATCGCGCCTGATCATGATAGTGCCTACGGTAAAAAATAACGGTATTGCTGTTTTTTATCTCACGACTACCACACCGTTTTCCGCTTAAGCCCCAACATGCGCTTAAACATGGCCTGTTCCATGCGCTGCAAACTTTCACGGGTGGCGCGAAGGTTTTCTTCCTCGACTATCAATTGCTGGTCCAGTAATGCGCTGATCCGCTCAAGGTCGGTATCGACCAGGAAATGCCGGGTGCTGATCGTTAATTCATTATTATTGAAATAGGCAACGCCGCCGGGCAGGGCCAGGTATTGCCAGTCTTCTGTCGCCAGGCGAAAACGTCCCAGTCCGAAAACCAGGGTGGTCATAAAGCGCGCGTGATGCGGCTGGATGCCGAAACTGCCGGAGGCGTCTTCACCGACAAAGGAGGTCACGCCGGTGATGCGTTGTTCATGCGTCGCATCAAACAGGTTCAGTACGAATTCGCTCATTACAGCGCCTGCATGCTGCCGCGCATGTAGCATTGCTCTTCGGACAGGTCGTCATACTGGCCCGACAAAAAGGCTTCGCAGTCGGTCAAGGTCTGTTGCAGCGGCACCGATACGCCGGTTTGCCTCGTGTGCTGGGCTAACACGCAAAACGGCTGGGTCAGATAACGCTGCAATTTGCGGGCGCGCATGACCACCTTGCGGTCGGTCTCGGATAATTCTTCGATGCCCAGCATCGCGATAATATCTTCCAGCTCATGATAACGCGCCAAGTGTTCGCGTACGCTTTCGGCAACGGCATAATGGCGGTCGCCGAGCGTATGCCGGTCCATCAGTTTACTGCTCGAGCGCAACGGATCGACGGCGGGATAAATGCCTTTACTGGCCTGATCCCTGGACAGGATGACAGTGGTATCCAGATGGCTGAGTATCGCGCTGACCGCCGGGTCGGTCATATCATCCGCCGGTACGTAGACCGCCTGCACTGACGTAATGGCGCCCTGCCGTGTGGAGAGAATACGGTCTTCCAGTTCGGCGACTTCGCTGGTCAATGTCGGCTGGTAGCCGACTGTAGCGGGCATACGACCGAGCAGGCTGGATATTTCGCTGCCGGCCTGGACGAAGCGGAACACATTATCGACCACGAACAGCACTTCTTTATGCAGGCTGTCGCGCAGGTATTCGGCATAGGTCAGCGCCGATAAAGCAATGCGGAAGCGCACACCGGGCGATTCGTCCATTTGTCCGAACACCATCAGGGTATCTTGCATGACGCCTGCCTGTTGCATTTCCCGCCATAATTCATGAGCCTCACGGATGCGTTCGCCGACGCCGGCAAACACTGAAACACCTTTGTGGATAGAGGACACCGCATGGATAAATTCCATGACCAGCACGGTTTTGCCGACGCCCGCCCCGCCGAATAGCCCGGTTTTACCGCCTTTGACAAAAGGACATAATAAATCGATGACTTTAATGCCGGTTTCCAGAATGCCGCTCATGCCGATGGCTTCCGACAAGGGCGGCGGTTTCGCATGAATGTTGCGGAATTCGGTGTGTGTCAAGGCGGGAAGTCCGTCCAGAGGTTCGCCGAATATATTCAATAAACGCCCCAGGCATTGCTCGGAAACCGGCACCTGCAACGGTGCGCCGGTATCGAAAATAATCATGCCGCGACTCAGGCCTGAGGTACCGTGCAGGGTAATGGCCCTGATATGCCGTTCATCAAGATGCTGGTGTACCTCAAACAGGTAGGTGGAATGATCGAAACAAGTGCATAAGGCCTGGCGCAGCGGCGGCAAGCGGGTGCAGTCAATAATCACCACCGGGCCATGCACTTCAACGATGGTTCCTATTGCTTGTCGATCTTGTCGTGCTGCCTGTAAAGTATTCAATGGACTGTCTTCCTGTAGTTAGCGCTGAGTGTAGAGAAATCATTCCGCTCGGTTACTGTTGTTCCTCCACGGCATCGACGACACACAAGGCCGCCATATTGACAATCCGCCGCACCGTGGCTGACGGCGTGAGGATGTGCACAGGCCGGGCGCAACCAAGCAGCACCGGACCGATTGCGACGCCGTTACCGGCTGCGGTTTTGAGCAGGTTGTAGGCAATGTTGGCGGCATCGATATTGGGCAAGACCAGCAGGTTGGCGCTGCCTTTCAGTTTTGAATCCGGCATCATTTTCTTGAGCAGGTCGTAATCGAGCGCGGTATCGCCGTGTATCTCGCCCTCTATTTCCAGGTCCGGTGCAAGACTTTGAATAATCGCCAGCGCGGTGCGCATTTTTTGCGCTGATTCGCTGTTACTGGTGCCGAAGTTGGAATGCGACAACAAGGCAACGCGTGGCGTCAGCCCGAAACGACGCATCTGTTCTGCGGCTAACAAGGTAATTTCGGCGAGCTGTTCGGCACTCGGGTTTTCATTGACATGGGTATCGACCAACACAACCTGGCTGTCCGGTAAAATCAGACCGTTCATCGCGGCGTAGACATTGACGCCGGTTCGCTTGCCCAGCACCTGTTCGATGTAATGCAAGTGCAGGGCGGTGGTGCCGAAAGTGCCGCAAATCATGCCGTCGGCATCGCCTTTATGAATCAGCATCGCCCCGATCAGCGTGTGGCGGCGGCGCATTTCCAGTTTGGCGTATTGCTCGGAGACGCCTTTGCGAATGGTCATTTTTAGATAAGTCTGCCAGAAATCGCGATAACGCTCATCGTATTCGGGGTTGACGATCTGAAAATCGATGCCGGGTTTGATACGCAAGCCGAATTTTTCGATGCGTTGCTGCAATACCGCCGGACGGCCAATCAGAATCGGCTTGGCGATGTTTTCATCGACCAGGATTTGCACGGCGCGCATGACGCGTTCTTCCTCGCCTTCGGCAAACACGATGCGTTTTTTGTTGTCAGGCGCATTGCGGGCAACCTTGAAGACCGGCTTCATAAATGTGCCGCTGTGGTAGACGAACTGCTGCAAGCGATCGATATAGGCCTGCATATTTTGAATCGGGCGGGTTGCGACGCCGGAGTCTTCCGCCGCTTTGGCAATCGCCGGAGCGATTTTGGTCATCAGGCGTGGATCGAAGGGCATCGGTATCAGGTAGTCCGGGCCGAAAGACAAATTGCTGATACCGTAAGCGGTGGCGACGACATCGGATTGTTCGGCCTGGGCCAGTTCGGCGATCGCATGGACGGCGGCGATTTCCATTTCACGGGTAATGGTGGTGGCGCCGCTATCCAGAGCGCCTCGGAAAATGTAGGGGAAACACAGGACATTATTAACTTGGTTAGGATAATCCGAGCGTCCGGTGGCGATGACGGCGTCGTCACGGACGGCCTTGACTTCTTCGGGCAGGATTTCCGGCGTCGGATTCGCCAGCGCCATGATTAACGGCCGGGCCGCCATGCTTTTGACCATGTCGGGTTTCAGCACGCCGCCTGCCGATAAGCCCAGGAAAACATCGGCGCCGGGTATTACTTCAGCCAGTGTTCGCGCATCGGTGTCACGCGCGAAACGCGCTTTATCGGGGTCCATTAACTCAATCCGGCCTTGATAGACAACACCGGCCAAATCAGTGACGGTAATGTTTTCGATCGGAAAACCGAGATCGACTATCAGGTCCAGGCAGGCCAAGGCCGCAGCGCCGGCGCCGGAAACCACCAGTGTGC
>SXIP01000204.1 GCA_005772825.1 Methylococcaceae bacterium
CTCGTGGCTCGGGAAGGGCGTCGAATTTTTCTATTTCCGGAAAGGAAATATCCACGACCGGCTGGTGCTTGCTGCGCACCTGATCCAGTAACTGGGGTAAGCGGTGCAAAGTTTGCGGGCCGAATACCATATCGACAAACGGCGCTCTTTTTTGAATATCGGCACCTTCCTGACTGGCGACACAGCCGCCGACGCCTATGATGACATCAGGACGCTTGTCTTTAATCTTGCGCCATTTTCCCAGTGCGGAAAATACTTTCTCCTGTGCTTTTTCCCGAATCGAGCAGGTATTCAGCAATAATACATCGGCCAGTTTCGGGTCATCGA
This sequence comes from Methylococcaceae bacterium, assembly GCA_005772825.1. GTDB lineage: Bacteria > Pseudomonadota > Gammaproteobacteria > Methylococcales > Methylomonadaceae > SXIP01. The sequence goes on from SXIP01000204.1 coordinate 328, forward strand.
TCAACTCAAAACCGTGAGAAGCCTGCAGTACATCCCGCATCTTGTCGGAATCGTACTCATTCATCTGGCAACCGTTGGTCTGAATATAAAGTTTTTGTGTCATATTTGTACTTGGGCCCAATGGCTATAGGTAAATCATCAGAAAATAGCTGAGGCTATGTCCCTCTCGGGTTCTGCGAAGGGGAGCGAAATAAATACGTCGTGAAAAAAACCGGTATCCGGAGAATACGACGTGAGCTTATTTAAAAATGCCGTTATTATAACCTGAACGTAGCTTAAACAAGCAATGCTCGTTATGTCAACCTGAACCCGATGATTCAATCGAGGCCTTAGGTGCTTGAAAAAGTATTTGTAAAATAAGCTCTGCTTACCGGTTTTTTCATTGATTTTATAAAATCGCTTAGTGAGCAGTGTTTCCATAATGTTAATTAGATACTTATCAAGTAGGTTATAATAGTCCATTAAATTGGGTTTGTTTTTATGAAAAGATTAATTGAAACCAGGATTGTAAATCCTTTGCTTGAAAGCTATGGCCTGCCTGTTTATAAGACAAAAGGTTCGGCGGGTCTGGACCTTGTTGCCTGTATTGAACAGCCGATAGTTATTGGCGGAGGTAAAAATAAGCTTATCGCGACGGGCTTGGCGGTTAATATACAAGACCCCGGATTGGTTGCTGTTGTTGCGAGCAGAAGCGGGCTTTGCCTGAACAGTCAAATCAGGGTTGGACAGGGCTTGGGGATTGTCGATTCGGACTACCATGGTGAAATAGCCGTTATCTTGCATAATGATGGCGTGGATGACTATGTTGTTCAACCGGGTGAAAGAATAGCGCAATTACTGTTTATGCCTGTGGTTCAGGTAGACTTTAAATTGGTTTCAAGTTTTACTACCATTACAGATAGAGGTGATGGCGGCTTCGGGTCTACTGGAAAACAGTGATTCGGATAATTAATAAACAATTCTGGTGCTGGTTTTTTATACGCTGATAGGTAGTGTTAGTATGTCTAATGAAATCTTATTGACCGGGGAATTGATAAAGTGAAATTCTGCTTCTTCTCTTAATGTCTAAAGGTTAATAAAAAATGAAACGATTATTCTATTTGCCGACAGTAATCGCTGTCATAATGATATTAACTGCCAGTTTTGGAGTTTACATGACAGCGCGGGAAGAGCTTCTGCAATCAAGACAGCAATCGGTTGCCAGTATTGCACAAGGCGCCGCTATCATGATTTCGTCTCAACTCGATCTTCTGAATAAAACTCTCGACAAAATGGCGCTGGATCCTGAGGTTTCAGCCGCCGTTATTCAGGCCGACCCGGTTTTGATAAACACAGTGGCATCAAAACTCGAAAAACATTTTCCAAATATAATAAAAATCAGATTGTTATTACCTGGGAGTAGCTTTGTAGATGACAAAAGCGAGCCTCGTATGGGCTATGCCGATATTGATATGGTGCGGGAAACATTCACTAATCAGCCCTTGCCGGGGATTCAAGGCGATAACGGTCCTGAGCGGCATTTGGCCATAACCCGAAGAATCATGCAGAACGACAAAGTGATAGGTGTCATTCTTGCCAGTCTTAATCATGACTTCATAGCTGAAAGTATAAAGGCCGCGTCGGTAACAAAGGGCTATATTGAATTAAAGCAGGGGACCTTGGGATTAGGGGATTCAGGTCAGAAAAAAGCAGGCCTCAGTGAATCGGCAAGAATAAAAGTTGAGAATACGCCATGGAGTGTTGAGTACCAATATGATCCCGACATCGGTTTAGGTAACTTTGTATTGATAGGTTGCATCATCATTATTCCCATATTGATTATTACATTGATCAGCTTTATTGAATATCGCAAGTTTTCAGAGATACTTGCGCACGATTTACGCAGCATAGTGGATGCAGCTAAAGACATGATGGAGCGCAGGGTACCGGGTAGTTACCCTGTCCATTTGGCTGAAATGCAAATTGTTATCTCAAAAATGTTGCAATATAAGAGAGCTTCTTTCCGATCCAGAGCCAGTGATACTGAAGAGTTTGATCTGAAACTCCTGATTACTGATGACAAGGATTTCGACCTCGAAAATTTTCTTAACGATCCCGCCGATTTTAAAACTTCACGCAAATAAAAATAGTCTCGGAATTCTCAGTACAGCCAAAGCGCTTTGCGCTTTAAATAATGTAAAATCAGATAACTGATGAATAAAACTTACATTCAAAATGTCGGGATACTTTAATTTATAACGGAAAGCCAGAAGATGATGCAAAAAAGAACAGCCCACCAAATAGCCGATGTACTGATTGAGGCATTGCCCTATATTCAACGATTTAAAGGCAAAACCGTGGTAGTCAAATTTGGCGGCAACGCCATGGTTGATGAAGCGCTCAAACACAGCTTCGCCAGAGATATAGTGTTGATGAAACTGGTAGGTTTAAACCCTATCGTCGTTCATGGCGGCGGACCTCAAATCGGCAATTTACTGGGAAAGCTCGGAAAAACAACCGGTTTTATTGACGGTATGCGTATTACCGACAGTGAAACCATGGATGTTGTCGAGATGGTGCTGGGCGGGCTGGTGAATAAGGAGATTGTTAATTTAATCAATAGGCATGGTGGTAAAGCGGTAGGCTTGACCGGAAAAGACGGTGATTTTATACGCGCTAAAAAAATAAACCTGAAAAAATCGGCAGTCGATGTCGATGCGTCGGAAATCATCGACCTCGGTCATGTGGGAGAGGTCAGTAGTATTGATCCTTCCGTAGTTGAAATGCTGGGTCGTAGTGATTTTATCCCGGTTATTGCACCCATTGGTGTTGGCGATGACGGCCGTTCTTATAACATCAACGCCGATTTGGTTGCCGGGAAAATTGCCGAGGTTATGAAAGCGGAAAAATTGATTTTATTAACCAATACGGCGGGCATTCTTGACAAACAGGGAAAACTGCTGACCGGTTTGACAATCAGGGATATTGATGATTTGATCGAAGACGGCACGATATCAGGCGGCATGATCCCTAAAACCCGTTGCGCTACCGATGCGCTAAAAGGCGGTGTCGTTGGTGTCCACATTATCGATGGACGAGTAGAACATGCTGTACTGCTGGAGCTTTTTACGGATCAGGGCGTAGGTACTTTGTTACTGAGTCGTCCGAGATAAGGCATTATTAATATAGGGCCTGAAAGCGGATCGAATATCCTTGACTTTCTGGCTCGCGCATAATTCCCTGCCTTGAGACGAATCACGGCAGCGAACATCAAGAAATAGCTGATAGTCGTTTTCATTAATGGCGATTTTAGATAACGATAAACTGAGGTCTGAATCCTTGGCGGGGGGGCGGTTCATAATCAGTTTGTCGTTGTAAATATCCGCTCCGGTGGTGGAGTGAAAATTGACAAACGTGCGTCCAATTTCCCATGCTTTGATGCACTGATGATCATTTTCACAATAAAATAAACCCAGTTCGTTGGCTTCTTTAATGCTTGGGGTTTTATTCTTGGGTGTCGGGTTTTTCGCTTCGGTCAGCAGTACGAAGCGCTCAATATCGGCAGCAAATTCATTTTCAACCTGCTTTTTTCTGGCATTATTATCACTGATAGCAATTGGAATTTGGTCAATTTGATCCTGTATTGACTTCATCTCATTGATTAGATGCTGGGGTACTTTTTCACCGTTGCGATCAAAGTCTGCGGCAAGTTTTTGTTGTTTTTCAAGCTGGCTTTTCAGGCGGATTAAATTACCGTCAATGACGGTTTTGTGTTTTTCAAACACCACAAGTCTATCCTTAAGCGCCTTCAGTATTTCCTCTTTGGTATGGAATGTATTCAGCAAGGCTTTGTCATGCGTTTTTTGAATAGCAATAATCTTTTCCTGTTCTTTCCGGAGTACGGCAAGTTTTTTTTCCAGCTCCAGTTGTGCTTTGGTCTTTGCTTTTTCGGTAGCTTGAAGCACTCGTCCCGATTTGCTGAGCAAATCCCGGGGTAAACTTGATTTTTCAGGAGGTATTTGGTCAGAGAAAAAAGTCTTGCCGTTCTCATCGACCCAACGATACAGTTTGTTTGCATAGACAACCGGACTGCTGATTGCATAAAAAAAACAGACTAGAAAAAGAGTGCTTGAAAAAAATCGGACTGACATAGACTATTCAATGTGTTTTTTCTTAAAGAGCGGAATTATATTGTAAACATAGCAGGGATAAAATTTAATTGGGCAATCATTGGTACAGCTTCAATTCCTGGTCAAATTAAGTAAAAAATCACGGTCAGCGCCAAGGTAAGTAAACAACATGAAAAACGGTTATCTTTGCATCGAACAATAGTTCATGTTGCTTTTACTTAAATAGCCTGCCGGCAAAGTATAACAATAGTATGTGTTTTTCATTTAATTTTTTATATTAATTCCGGTTTAATAGCCCGATAATTGAGCTCTTCCCGATTCTGTGGGGTCTTACCGACATGTGTTTTCTCAATTTTACGTCTATGGAAAGACTGCGACCGACATACATTGGTTTTGGTAAAACAAAAGTGAATCTTGCTTTTGCGTTGAGATGTGCAAAAACCACATCCTAGCGATTAACCCAACAAATCGGGAAGAGCCGAAAATTGCATTGTCGGGTAATCTGTGTCAGAAAAATTGCAAATTTTGTGGACACTGTGGCATTTTTTTGAAGACGTTATCTTTACAAATTATTGGCTGGGCAATTCTATTTGCCGGTGAAGTTCGTTTAGCTTTTAGCTGATCAAATTGGCCAATTCCTGCAACGGCGGCAAAACGATCATTTTTGCCATTTGTAAAAACAACAGAGCGGCTAAAGGTGATAAATCTATACCGCCAAGGTCGGGAATAAATTTTCGACACATACCCAGCAAAGGCTCTGTCAGATTGGCCAATATAGACGATGCGGCATCAAAAACACCTGGATTCAGCCAACTGAGCAAGGCTCTGGCAAATACCGAAAATATAAATATGTTGATAAGCAGTGATACCAAATCAGTAATTGATAAAATGGTCAATGCACCGATATTAATGGTGATGCCTTTCAGGATCAATATGATGAAATTGGCAAGCATTTGCAGAATGAGCACAAGAACAATCGAAGAGGTGTCGATTTTGCCTAAAGGCGGTATAAAGCGGCGCAGAATTCGCAGTGGCGGATGCGTAACCTTGACCAGGAATTGTGAAATAGGGTTGTAGAATGGCGCTCCGCACCATTGCAGTAAAAAACGCAGTAACACCGCAAGAATATACAGAGAAAACAGGCTGTCCGTTAAAAAGATAATCGGGTTAGACATATAGGTAGAATCCATCAGTTAGTCTCCGTTTGTTTGGACATTTCGTGCATTGATAATTCAATAGAACGGTCTCGCGCCGCATGTAATGCCTTTGAAACCAGCCCGGTAAATCCGCCTTGTTCAAAAGTCTCTATCGCCTGTTGTGTCGTACCTCCCGGAGAGGTAACCCTTTTACGTAATTGCTCCGGTGATTCGGAGGATTCCAGCGCTATTTTTGCAGCGCCCAAGGCAGTTTGCTGCACCAGTAAGCGCGCGGTAGTCTCATTCAAACCAAGCTCCAGCGCCGCTTTTTCCATAGCTTCCATCAGTAAAAAATAGTAAGCGGGGCCGCTGCCGGAAACTGCGGTGACTGCGTCCAGGTCGTTTTCATTCTGAACCCAGAGTGCAATGCCCACCGAACGTAAAATGGTTTCCGCCAAGTTACGTTGTACGGTGCTTACTTTATCATTGGCATGCATTGCGGTTGCGCCGGTTAAAACCAGAGCCGGCGTGTTGGGCATGCAGCGAACAATGGCTGTGTCGCTACCAAGCCATTGACTCAGTGTGGTTTGGTTAATGCCGGCGGCAATCGAAATAACCAGTGCTTTTCTTTGCTGAACCAGGGGGGCTATACCCTTTGCCACAGAGCTCATAGTCTGCGGCTTGACGGCAAGCACAATGACATCAACTTCATTAACAACGGCGTCATTGCTCTCGGAGATATTAACCTTGAGGTTTGCCGCCAGGGATTTTAAAGTATCCTGATTTATATCCGATACCCAAATTTGCTGAGGGGAATGACCACTGGCTATCAATCCGCTCATCAAGCTGGAGGCCATATTGCCGCCGCCGATAAATCCTATTTTATTTGTTTTCATGTTTACACTGCATTTTTAATAGTATAAAAGTTGTAAGGGTATAAAAGTATTTTACCTTAATATAAGGGCTGCGTAATAAATCACAAGGTGTTTTCCTGTAAAATGCCGCGCCAGACATCGCCCGGAATAATAAACAGAAGTTATGATTGAAACCATCTATATTGAAGAAAACATCCGGCAACATCCACGGGTTATGGACATTGTAGAGAGGTTTCACCAGGCAAGAAAAATCAGCTGTAGCCGATACACACAGGTATTTAATCCCAAAGCACAGAATTTTCGTTTGCAAAAGCAAAAGCCGGCCCTGATCCTGGCGGAAAAATACCAGCACTTCGCCCTTGAAGTACCGGCAGGCTACGGCATCGGCGCAACAAGGAATTATTATTTCTCACACATGCTCAATTGCCTGTACGATTGCCGCTATTGTTTTTTACAGGGTATGTATCAATCGGCCAATTATGTGTTATTTGTCAACTATGAAGACTTCCAGAATGAAATCAGGCAATTTTCTGCAAAGACACCGACTGAAGCCATTCATTTTTTCTCCGGTTATGACTGCGATAGCCTGGCTTTGGAACCTGTGACAAGATTTGCCGAGCATTTTCTGCCGTTTTTTGCAGAGCTTCCCAACGCCTGGCTGGAATTAAGAACCAAAAGTACGCAGGTCAGGAGTCTTTTAAACCGTGAACCGCTGGATCGCTGCATTGTTGCTTTCAGTCTGAGCCCTGACGAAATAGCCGTAAAAGTTGAAGATAAAGCGCCGTCATTACAGCGTCGACTTGATGCCTTGTGCAAATTACAGGAGCAGGGCTGGCTCATCGGCCTGCGCTTTGACCCGTTGATTTATCAGACGGACTTTAAGCAGCAGTACCGGCAATTATTTGCCCAGGTTTTTTCCAGGATTGATCTAAACTGCTTGCATTCTGTCAGTCTTGGGGTGTTCAGGTTGCCGGAGGCGTATTTTAAAAAAGTTCATAGATTGTATCCTGATGAGAAGCTCTTTGCCGGTCCTTTGGCGGGCCAACAAGGCATGATGTCTTATACTCGGGACCTGGAGCAGGAAATGATGGGTTACTGTAGCGAACAATTATCGTATTACATTCCTCAAGCTAAATTTTTTCCATGCAAACTATAGAACGCACCGTTCTGGTGACCGGTGCCAGTTCGGGTATAGGCCGGGCTATCGCCAGAAAATTGTTACAACAGGGACATCATGTCATCGGCGTATCTCGCGATTGCAGTCGATTTACCCGACAATTTGAAGGTTTCAGTCCTGTTCAACTGGATTTGAGTGTGTTGAGCGAATTACCGCAAAGAATACGTGAACTGGAACAGCGTTTCCCGGACATTGATGCCGTTGTATTTTCTGCCGGAAGGGGGCAATTCGGTTCATTGGAAGAGTTTTCATACAGTCAGATTGAAAGCCTGATGACGATCAATTTTACCAGCCAGGCCTTTTTGGCAAAAGCATTGCTGCCGTCGTTAAAAAAACGCAAGACAGGTGGCGATTTGATATTCATCGGTTCCGAGGCGGCTTTAAAAGGCAGCCGTAAAGGTGCGGTTTATTGCGCCGGCAAGTTTGCTGTGAGAGGATTTACTCAGGCTATACGCGAAGAATGTGGTAAAAGTAATATACGGGTTTGTCTGATTAACCCCGGCATGGTTAAAACAGCATTTTTTGATCAGCTGTCTTTTGAGCCCGGCGATGATGACAGCAATGCTATTTTACCGGAAGATGTTGCTGAAGCAGTGTCTTACGTGATTAATTCACGGGTACAAATGGTGGTCGATGAGATTAACCTGAGTCCATTGAACAAGGTCGTAAAATTTAAGAAAAACTAAAGGCAAAAAGGCGAAAGGGTGGACTTTGACTCAAGATTGTTTTTTCGTCTTTTATCTTTCATCCATATGAATTATTAATACTAATGGCAAAAAAAGATGCAAGCAACAATTCTAACTGTCGATGATGAAGCCGAAATCCGGGAAATGCTACACGATTTCTTGTCTAAGCGCGGGTACCGGGTAGTCATCGCAAGTTCGGCCGAGGAAGCCAGAAAGCTGCTGGAAACCGAGCGAGTAGACCTGGCTTTACTCGATATCACCCTGCCCGGTGAAAGCGGGCTTAGTCTGGCTCGTTATCTACGTGAACACCATGATTTGCCCATTATCATGTTAACTGCGCTGGACAGTGTGATAGATCGCATCATCGGCCTTGAAATAGGCGCAGACGATTATATTCCCAAGCCTTTTGATCCCAGAGAAGTATTGGCTCGCATTAAGAATGTGCTGCGTCGTACTGAAAAACCACTTGTTGTCACGAATCCTGAGATGATACCGATCGGTGCATTAACGCTGGATCTGGGCAACCAAAAATTATTCGCTGCTGACGGCGCGGAAATTCCGTTGACCACCGGCGAATTTGATTTGCTCAAGATATTTGTCAACAATCCTAACAGGATATTGTCGAGAGACCGGATTCTCGATTTGACCCAACAGCGCGACTGGGATCCGTTCGACCGGAGCGTGGACATTCGTATCACCCGCATTCGCAAGAAAATAGAACCTCATCCCGATAAGCCCACCTTTATTAAAACCATACGAGGCGTAGGCTACCAGTATGTGCCGAGTACTGAAAACTGACTATGGTTGCAAGTCCCTCGTCCCACTCGTTAATTCGCATCACGCTGTATCACATTGCCGTAGGTGTTACGGTCATCGTTGCACTATCCAGCACGGTAACATATTACCTAATGTTCCGAGAGATAGAGCAGCATACACTGGAACGCTTACGCGATTATGCGGATATGCGCAGCACTCTGCAGATTGAAAATTTGTTGCTTAGTATTCATAAATCGGAAATTCCAGGCACCATTCACACGGTATTTCGCCCTGACGGCAGATTGGTGGCCGACCCTGATTACTTGCACAATATCGATATAAACCGGCAGGATATACGTATTGTCGATACCAAAGATCGGCGCCTGGCAAGTTTACTGAAAATTGCCAATAGCTCGGATACATTTCCCGTATGCGGTTATGACTTTATCAATGATTTTTACTATGCTCTCAGTCGACCTGCCAGCTCCGGCTGGTATGTCTCTTCGACGCTGTCGGGACAGCTGGTTCGCGCCCAGGCATTTCGCCCGGCGCAATGGGTGTTGTTGGCGGGATTGGCATCATTAGGACTGTTGATGCTGATATTGGCAGTCATTTTGCGACGCCAGATTGGCCGCCCCCTGAATACATTGATGACGGCTATTCAAAGCTTCAGTGCAGGGGAAAACTATGTAGTGGGAACGTCTTCGAATGCTAACGAAATCGGCCATCTGGCAGCTTCTTTTAACGATATGGTGCAAAAGATTTCGGAACGGGATGCGGCCTTGCGGGTTGAAAAGGAACGTAATCGCGCTCTGATAGAGCACGCAGAGGACATTATCAGCGTCGTTGACGCTAGCCTGGTAATCCGCTATATCAGTCCGTCGGTGATTTTTGTGCTGGGCCATGCGCCGGAACAATACCTGGGCAGGACTATCACCGAGATTGTGCATCCTGATGACGCCCGTGCATTAAAACTGGCTCTGATCAATGCCTTGCCTGATCTGCCCATTGAACGGCTTGAATACCGGATTCAACACAAGGACGGTGATTGGCGGATATTTGAGGCGACCGGCGCCAATCAGCTGGATAATAGCGCCGTGCGCGGTATCGTCGTCAACAGCCGCGATATTACCCAGGCCAAACAAGCGGAACAGGAAATCATCAGGCAAAGAGAGGCTCTGTATCAGCGGGAAAAGCTTGCCGCGATGGGATCATTGCTGGCCGGTGTCGCGCATGAACTCAACAACCCGCTGTCTATCGTGGTCGGGCGCGCCATTATGCTGGAAGAGGATTGTGTGGATGAGGAGACCCAAGCCGTTGTGCAGAAAATCCGAGTTGCCGCCGAGCGTTGCGCTCGCATCGTCAAGACATTCTTGTCCATGGCTCGGCAACATCAGCCCCATCATACTCCGGTGCAAATCAGGCAGGTTATTGATTCATCATTGGATATGCTGGCTTACAGCTTGCGTACCAGCGGTATTCAGGTGGATTATTTTTCCGAACCGGATCTTCCCGAGATTTCCGCCGATGCCGATCAATTACATCAGGTATTCATGAACCTGCTGGTCAATGCCCAACAGGCGTTGGCTGATGCGCCGGAGCCGCATCTGATCAGTATTGCCACCCGATATAACCGGAATCGACAGGAAATTTGCGTGGAGGTGTCGGACAATGGCGCGGGTATACCGGCTGCCATTCTGTCACGAATCTTCGATCCCTATTTTACTACCAAGCCAACCGGCGTCGGTACAGGCTTGGGGTTGTCGGTGAGTCTTGGTATCGTCGAATCCCATGGCGGTACATTGACGGTTTCCTGTCCACCGAAAGGCGGCGCCATTTTCCGGGTTTGTCTGCCGGTCCGGGATATTGCACTGGAACCGGAAAAACCGGAGGCCATTTCCGGAGAATCTTTACCGGCCCGTAAGCGCTATCTTATTGTCGATGATGAAACCGAAGTCAGTTCTCTAATGGCCGATATAATCGGCAGGCACCAACATCATATCGACATTGCCTGTAGCGGGCGCGAGGCTATCGGATTTTTGGAGAAGACGGTTTACGACGCTGTTTTGACCGATTTGCGCATGCCGGAAATGGATGGTCCCGCGTTATACAGTGTTATTCAAGAACGCTGGCCGGAACTGGCCGAGCGGGTGATGTTCGTTACCGGAGACACATTGAGTCTGCATATTCAGGAATTCCTCGACAAAACGCAACGACCGGTTATTGAAAAGCCGTTTATCCCCAGTGAAGTGCGAAGCAAGCTGGCGGAACTGGAACTTCCGATAGAAAAAGTCAAAGACTAAAAAAATTTTATGATGATAGCTAATGGTATTGATAAAACCACATTCTACCGCCTTTGCAGCGGGGGAGGCTGCACAAGTAAAGCCCTATTTTTTGCCTCCTTAACCTGTGCCGTATTCGATCGGCTACTACAAATAGCCGCATGCAATGATTTGTCATTTCCTTTAAAACTATAGAACCTGTTTATGGATACGTTAGTTACTGAGCAGGTGCTGTTATTAAAGGCCATCGCGCAGGGTGATGAACAGGCCCTGGCGTCATTGTATGACGCAACCTGTGCGCAGGTGCATGGACTCAGTCTGCGTATTCTCGGTGATCAGCAAATGGCGGAAGAGGTCACCATGGATGTTTATTTACAGGTATGGCAGCAGGCGGGAAATTTTTCGGAAGCCCGCGGGTCAATGTTGGCCTGGCTTATGATGCTGACGCGCAGCCGGGCCATTGACCGCTTGCGGAGCGTGCAACGCGACCAGCGTCATTGTACCGATGCGCTTGATGAAGAATATCCTGACATTGAACCCTTGCTTGACATCCAGGCAATACAAACCGAACGTAGTAATAATGTAAACATGGCATTTCAGAAACTAAAACCCATTGAGCGTCAGGTGTTGCACTTGGCCTATTTTTCCGGACTGAGCCATACCGAGATTGCCAACCATGTTTCGTTGCCGTTGGGTACGGTGAAGACGCATATTCGTTGCGCGCTTTCGCAGTTGCGTGAACTGCTGGATACAGAGAATACATTATGACACAGGATGAGTTGCAAGCATCCGCACTCTATGCCTTGGATATGCTGGAGGGTGAGGAAAAACAGGCTTTTGAAGCTGCATGGCGGGACGATCCGTTACTTCAGCATGACGTAACGGAACTGCGCGAAACCTGGACGGCATTGGCGACGTTGGCGCCACCCATAGCGCCGCCTGCGAGCCTGCGCGAGCGACTGTTGACCGGCATAAAAAAACCTGCGCCGGAGCCGCCTGCGGTTGAGCACATTACACTGTCGCCGGGCGTATTCCTTAAGTTCAGTAACAATATGGTCTGGCAGGAAACCGGCATACCCGGCATCAAGGTCAAATCCTTGCATGTCGATCCCGAACGCCGTTACGCCACGTCGCTGGTCATGATGGCCGCCGGCGCTGTGTATCCGCCCCATAAACATAGGGATATAGAGGAGTTATTCATGCTGAGCGGTGATGCGACGGTAGCCGGCTATCTCGCCCAGGCCGGGGATTATTGCCGTTCCGAAGCAGGCAGCTGGCATGACGCCATCCGTTCCGAAAACGGTTGCACCTTTCTTGCACTGGCTTCGCTGGATAATGAGAGAAGGTTGGAGATGGCTTGAAATCCAGTATAACGTTGACGATAGCGGGCATATCATTAAGATTGCTCCGCCTATAGAGACGACGGTTAACATTTTATTTTGGGTCTTCTTGCTCGACAGACAATCGGAGATCAAAGCCAGTATCGATGCGTTACTGCTGCGCAAACAACAAACCGATGAACAGGTCCCGATTGCGCGAATTGCCGGGATTGATAAATTTCTGACACAGGAACTGGCTCGCTTGCAGGAAGCGGCAAAATTATTGCCTTCGGCATCCGGCGATTCGGCGAATCTGGATAGGTTGTTTCGCCACTGTCTGGGCGTGCTTGAATAATATTCTTTACGCGAAAAACAACAGCTATAAAGTCAATAAATGAACCTGAGCATCAATGATCTTAAACAGAATAAGCTGATTTTGCTGGAAGCCTTGAGTGGTAGCCGGGCCTATGGCCTGGATACGTCGCAATCCGATACCGATATCAAGGGTGTGTTTATATTGCTCCAGGAGATCTATTTCGGTTTTGATTATATTGAACAGGTTTGCAGTGAGCGTAATGACGTTGTCTATTATGAACTGGGTAAATACCTCAAACTGCTGGCGAAAAACAACCCAGCAAGTATTGAATTACTGTTTGCGCCTGCTGATACCATTTATTATCAGCATCCTTTGATGGACAGGATCAGTCCTGAACCGGTCATCTCGCGTTTATGCCGGGACAGTTTTGCCGGTTATGCCTTAAGCCAGGTCAAACGGGCCAAGGGCTTGAATAAAAAAATCTTCAATCCGGTGACGGACAGGCCGCCACAGCCGATGGATTGCTGCCATATTATCCAGGCCGACAAGACCATACCTGCTGAAAGTTGGCTGGCAGAGCAAGGAATGAGCGCGGATCGTTGTGGTTTGAGCGCATTGCCGCATGTGCGCGACGGCTATGCCCTGTTTTATGCCGATGATTGCATGACGGGTGACGCACGTTTCGGTGGGCTGTTTCGTTCTGACAGGAAGCAGGATTCAGTCCGGCAATCTCAAGATGTCTGCCTGTCGTCGATTCCGAAAGGCATGAGCCCGAGAGCATGGCTGGTGTTCAACAAAGACGAGTTTTCCCGCCGTTTGCGCGACTATCACGACTATCGGCAATGGGAGCGCTCGCGCAATCAGGCGCGTTATCAAGGTACGCTGGACCATGGTGGCGGCTATGACGCCAAGAATATGATGCATACTTTCCGGTTGTTGCGCATGGCGAAAGAAATCGCCACTATCGGCCAGCCTCTCGTACGCCGACCTGACCGGGATGAACTGCTTGCGATTAAAACCGGACATTATGCCTATGACGAATTAATGGCTAAAGCCGCCGCGGAGATTCGGGAAATCGATGAGGGTTTTGCTGCTTGCCGGTTACCTGATGAACCGGATATACAGCAAATTGAAAGTTGGGCTATAGAGATACGAAGAGCGTGGTACGGTTGCCGATGAATCTGTCCTGAGTTCTATCGACCGTTCCCCGGCAGCAATTTAAGCAGCCAGGAAATAAAGTTTTCACGGCTGCGTGAGCAGATGACCACTTTTCCGGTACCGGAAAATTTTAATACCATGCCTTCGCCGCTGGTGACGCTATTTACCAGTTGCCCCAAAAGACCCCCGCTTTGCTGTGTGGTGACGGAAATTTCATGGTGCAGGCGGCTGTCCCATGCGACGACATGGGCGTTATCGATAACAACGTCCTTGCCGGGTTCAACATCCAGAACAAAACTGGATCCGAATCCGGATACCGCCAATTTTCCGGTGCCGGTGGCTTCGCAGATAAAAAAACCGCCTGTTTGACCAAATACCGCGGATCCAAGGCTCTGGGTGCGGACATTCAGGTTAACGCCGCTTTCCGCCGCGAGAAACGCACCGTCAGTGATCATGTAACTGGTCGCGCCGACATCGACAACCTGTATGGCGCCGGGTAAGGTCGGCGACAGCAAACAATCGCCATCGCCGCGCACCGCTTCGATATGTTGTTGGAAGAACGACTCGCCGTTGGCGAAACGACGCATCAGCGCGCTGCCCAGGCCGCCGGTCATTTTACCTTTCAGTTCCAAAGCGTTTTCCATCATCACCATGGCGTTCGATTCGCAATAAATCTTTTCGCCGCGTTGCAGGCTGATGTGCAAAAACGGGTCAACATCTCCGGTTACTGTAAATTGTGCCATGGCTTTTTCCTCGGACAGTCTTCTTTATTTCTTGGCAATCGCATTCCATGCCGAAAGCCAGGTCGCTGATTGATAGGCATCGGCTTTTTTATCCAGCGCACCGGTTAACACCATACGCAAGGTGTTGTTAATAATGCCGAAAAAATAAGCATTTACAAGCTGCGGGTCAATGTTGCGAATCTCGCCCGCCTTGATACCCGATTGTATTATTTTGATAATTTTGACGAAAGCGGGTGTTTCTAAAACGGGCTTTTCTTCCGGCAAAAACTCGTCAAGTTTTAAAATAAGTAAAAATCTCATTACATCAGGCGCGTCATCGGTCAGCTTAAACAACAAATCGACAATCCCGCGCAATTGCTCTGAGGATTTTTGATTTCGGCGTCTTATATCATCGATTGAAATATTCAGGCTGTCGCTGATATTTGCATATAATTTCGACGCGATCATCTGTTTATTTTTAAAGTAATGATAAAGCACGCCGGTGTTTTTTAAGCCTGCAGCCTCTGTAATGTCGGTTAACGATGTATTGAAATAACCTTTTTCGGCAAACAGTTTCAGGGCCGCAAGTAAAATTTCATCCTGTGTTTCAGATTTTATCTGAATAATATCTTTTTCCTGATCCATTTTCTTCTTTCACAGCGTGTCAGATATGCTGTCTTGTATGTTAGTAAAAAATCCGGATGATCTAGATTTAATAAGCCCGGATTTGCATGGAGTTATTTTTCCGCTATGGCGGCGAGCGCCGCCCTCAAGTAATTAACCATAGACCATAGCGTTAGTACGGCGGCGATGTACAATAAACCGTAACCGCAAAAATTTACCGGTATGCCGAACAGGTCGTCACGATACAGCAGCATGCCGATAGCGACCATCTGGAAGGTGGTTTTCCATTTTCCCAATTGAGACACTTTGACTTTTGCCCGCTGACCAATTTCCGCCATCCATTCCCGTAATGATGCAATGGTGATTTCCCTGCCGATAATGACCGCGGCGGGTATCGCCAGATAAGGACTGGCCTGTTGCTGAACGATCAAAACCAAGACGATGGCGACCATCAGTTTGTCCGCGACAGGGTCCAGAAACGCGCCGAAAGGTGTTTCCATATTTAACTTTCTCGCCAGATAACCATCCAGCCAGTCGGTAATACCGGCAATAATAAAAATCAACGTGCAGGCAATATTGGAATAGTGCCACGGCAGGTAGAAAACCACGGCTAATAGAGGAATCAACGCGATCCTTAATAGGGTGATATTGGTAGGTAAGTTATATTCAATTGTCATCTTGATGATGAAAGTGTTCGTAAATACGTTGTGCCAATTGTCGACTTATGCCGTCTATACTGCAAAGAGAATCCACACCGGCACTGGATATGCCCTGCAGACCGCCAAACTGTTTCAATAGACTTTGCCGTCGCTTGGGCCCCAGTCCTGAAATATCCTCCAAAGCCGATTGCTTTGCGGCTTTGCCCCTGCGCTGTCTGTGTCCCGTTATCGCAAATCGGTGCGCCTCGTCACGAATATGTTGAATCAACAACAAACCGGCTGCTCCAGGGCTGATGTCTATCGCTTGTTCCTGTTCAGCCAGGCCCTGATGTAACACGTACAGCTTTTCCATTCCAGGTTTTCTGTCTGGCCCTTTGGAAACGCCCACTATCATAACATTGTTTACCTCTAATTCCGCTAGTGCCCTTTGCGCTTCATGAATCTGTCCCTTGCCGCCGTCAATAAACAATATATCCGGCGCCTCATGTTCGCCCTGTTTCAGTCGTTTGAATCGTCGGCTTACCGCCTGATGAATGGCTGCATAATCATCGCCTCCCGTGATGCCTTCAATATTAAAGCGGCGATAGGCTGATTTTACCGGGCCTTCCCGATCAAAAACAACGCAGGAGGCGACCGTCTGTTCACCCTGGGTATGGCTGATATCAAAGCATTCCAGGCGTTTGGGCAGTTCCTTGCAACCTAATTCCTGCTGAAGGCTTAGAAAACGGGCGTAAATCCCCTGTTTGTCCGCCAGTTTACCGGATAATGAATTTTCGGCATTGGTGCAGGCCATTTGCAGCCACTTCGCGCGTTCTCCGCGGACTCTACAGGAAATGCCGACTGCGTGTTTAGCCTGGGTCGACAACACCTCGGCCAATAGCTCGGTCTCTTCCGGTTCATGGCTGACTATTAGTTCGAAAGGTACTTGTTTATCGAGGTAATATTGCGGAATAAAGGCTTGAATAACCGCAGCCGGATTATTCTCGTCGCTCATTTTCGGGAAAAAAACCTTATTACCCAAATGCTGTCCGTTGCGGATAAAAAACACCTGGATACAGGCCATATTCGCCTTGCTGGCACAAGCGATTATATCGACATCGCCGCGCTCGCCATCAACAAAATTCTGTTCCAACACCCGACGCAAGCGGGCAATCTGATCTCTGAAAGCGGCCGCCTGTTCATAATCAAAACGGCTTGCCGCCTGTTCCATTCGGGCAATTAACTGCTCGACGAGAAGACCGCCTTGACCTTCCAGGAACATCACCGTGCTGTCCACATCCCGTGCATAACTTTGCTTGTCGATCAAGCCCACACAGGGTCCTGTGCAGCGCTTGATTTGGTATTGCAGGCAGGGCCGGGTACGGTTGTTATAGATGGAATCATCGCACTGCCGGATCGGAAACAGTTTTTGCAGCAGTTTCAGGCTTTCCTTGGCGGCATGGGCGCTGGGGTAGGGACCGAAATAGCGGCCGCTTTTTCTTTTGGCGCCGCGGTGCAGCGTGATTTGCGGAAAATCCTGGTCACTGGACAGGTATATATAAGGAAAGGATTTATCGTCTCTCAGGCAAATATTATAACGAGGCTTGTAACGCTTGATTTGCTGGCATTCCAGCAATAATGCCTCGCCTTCGGTATGTGTGACAGTCACCTCGATGCTGGCCACTTTGGTTACCATCGTTTGCTGTTTAATGGAGGCGGTCTGGGTCTTGAAATAACTGGAAACGCGGTTCTTAAGGTTTTTTGCCTTACCGATATAAATGATCTCGCCCCAGTCATTGAGCATTTTATATATGCCGGGGCGTGTGGTCAGGTTTTTTAAAAAGGCTTTTATATCGAAAGTATTTTCAGAAATACTGGAATTCACAGTGTATCCGGGCCGTTTAAAGGTTCGAAAAGCATCGGCAAACATCCTGTTGCCGGATTTACAGACGGCACGTTATAGCAGCTGCAATAACAAGAATCAACCGGGCATGAAGATGAGGTATGCTTCGGGATGTTTTAGCGTTGCCGAGCCCTGTTAATAATTCGGCTCCAGTGTGTCATCACCAATCCTGGGCCAGGCGGTCAACACGGCCTTGA
>SXIP01000205.1 GCA_005772825.1 Methylococcaceae bacterium
ACGCATCGGTCTGGATAAAATCTTCATAGCCTTCTATGCCCAAGCCGGAACGACCCAGCGCGCTGACGATACCTGAGGTTACCGTTTGGCCCAGACCGAACGGATTGCCGATCGCGACTACGAAATCGCCGACCTTCAGTTGGCTGGAGTCGGCAATAGGTAGTTGTGTCAAGTTGTTGGCGGGAATTTGAATCAGCGCAACGTCGGCTTCAGGATCGGTACCGATCAATTCGGCGGTCAGTTGGCGACCGTCATTTAAAGTCACTTTTATTTGGTCGGCTTTATCAATCACATGATTATTAGTCAGTACCAGGCCGTTATGACTGTCAATAATGACGCCTGAACCCAAGCTGTTTTTTTGTTGCCGCCGCAATTGCTCGGGGATTTGAAAAAATTGCCGGAAAAACGGATCCTGCATGAGCGGGTTTTCCCTGATTTCAATATTGGTTGATGTCGAGATATTGACAACAGCCGGCATGCTGCGCTCAAGCATCGGCGCCAGAGAGGGCAATGGCTGCCCGTCAATGCCCGGCGGCAAGCCGATGGCGTAAGATGTCGAAGAGAGTCCCAGATAAACGGGTAAAAGCGTCGTTAATAATAGCTGTTTTACGAATTTCATAGTCATTATTGCCTTCCAGGGTTGGTTAATCGTGGCTGATAGACAATATAGGTTCGAATTTGTTTAATGCAAGATTGACAATCGAAAGACCGGCGCAATTTTTTGAGGGTTGTCGATGTAGACTGGAAACAAGGCAAAAAAAAGCGCGTACCCTGCCGAGAGAGGGTAACGCGCCAGTTGCTTTAATGAAAAGCAAAGATCACACGAGGAGGCAAAACACGCCATGATTGCGTATGTAATTACTAAAGCATTTATGATGCCAAGTTGAAATTATTATATTGTTTTCATAAAAATCAATAGGTTATATATTTTATCGGATTTGCCCGCCATTGTGTTCGCGCTATTTTTGCGCCAAATGTGCGCGAAATTGTCACTTTTTTCTCCCTTAATTGTGCGCAATAACAATTTCGACTATTCATTTAAGCAGGGACAGTTTGGGCTTCGATGCCACTCAGCCAACGAGCTCCTTAGTAGCACTAAGTAGACAGCCACGATTTCAAAGTGTATTCATGCACCATTTTTAAGCGTGATCAACTATCAAATAGCCTTTGTTGAACAAATTGATGTTTTCTTTAGCCGGTCTCATAAAAATAGATAGGATAAATAATAAGTTGGAAGTGTTTTTGTGAGGCACCTGGTTCTGGTGCGGTTCTTGCTTTTCTCTATGCAGGGCGACAAAACTACCCATTGGCAATTATCAACAAGAATCCATGTTTAAATCCGGGGTAAATGACTAAAAAATACGGTTGTTGCAGACATTCACACTCACTATCGAGCAATAGGAACACATCATGACAATTCGCGTGGCCATCCGTCACCTTACCACCTACAGTTTTGACCGGGCTGTTTCCCTGTCGCCGCACGTATTCAGATTACGTCCGGCGGTGCATAGCCGAACCCCTATCAAAGCCTATTCGCTACGGATAGAACCGAAGGATCATTTTATTAACTGGCAACAGGATCCTTTCGGCAACATTCTCGCGCGGGTGGTATTCCCTGAAAAATGCCGCAAACTCAGCGTTGAAGTTGAAGTAATCGCTGATATGACGGTTATCAATCCTTTTGACTTTTTCGTAGAGGACTATGCTGAAAAATATCCATTTAAATATGACCTGCAATTAACAAAGGAACTGCAACCCTATCTGGAAGTGACCGAAGACGGTCCTTTATTAAAAAAATGGCTCAAAGAGTTTGACCTCGCGCCGCGCAACATCAATGATTTCCTGGTTGATGTCAATCGCAAGGTTTTTGCGACCGTCAACTATAACATCCGCATGGAAGTGGGTATTCAAAGCAGTGAGGAAACCCTGGAAAAATGTAACGGCTCGTGTCGTGATTCGGCCTGGTTGCTGGTGCAGATACTGCGTCATCTGGGCCTTGCCGCACGCTTTGTGTCCGGTTACCTGGTGCAATTAACCGCCGATATTAAATCCCTTGACGGTCCTTCGGGCCCCGAACAGGATTTCACCGATCTGCATGCGTGGACGGAAGTCTATATACCCGGCGCCGGCTGGATAGGTCTGGACCCGACTTCGGGCTTATTGGCGGGTGAAGGTCATATTCCTTTGGCCTGTACGCCCGATCCCGCCAGCGCTGCGCCGGTAACAGGCGGCACCGACAAATGCGAGGTGGAATTCGGCTTCAGCAACACCGTGGAACGCCTGCACGAAGACCCGCGCGTCACCAAACCCTATACCGACGAACAGTGGTATCACATCGACGCATTGGGCCGTCAAGTCGATCAGCAATTGATTGCCGATGATGTACGCTTGACCATGGGCGGCGAACCGACGTTTGTCTCCGTCGATGATATGGAAGGCGATGAATGGAATACGCACGCTGATGGTGCAAACAAGCGTGAACGCGCCCAACATTTGACCAAACGCTTGCGTGATGTGTTTGCCAGGGGCGCTTTGCTGCATTACGGTCAAGGCAAATGGTATCCGGGCGAACCGCTGCCGCGTTGGCAATACGGCATTTTTTGGCGCAAGGACGGCACCGGGATTTGGCGTAATCCGGCGTTGCTGGCAGACATCAACAAAGATTACGGACATACTGCAAAGGAAGCCCGGCAATTTATCACGCAAACCACCCGGCGTCTGGGTATTCATCCGCGCTATATCACCACCGCTTTTGAAGACAGTTTTTATTATCTCTGGCAGGAAGGCCGATTGCCGGAAAATATTGATTCATTGAAAGCCGACCTTAAGGATTCCATTGAGCGTAAAACCTTAACCAAATTACTCGATGCGGGTCTGGATCAACCCGCCGGTTACGCCTTGCCGATCAAATGGAATGCCGCTGAACAATGCTGGAAAAGCGGGCCGTGGGATTTTCGGCGTGGCGAAATGTTCCTGATACCCGGCAATTCACCGATGGGCATGCGCCTGCCGCTGGCCAGTCTGCCCTGGGTTGCACCGGATAAGCGCGATTCGCAAGAACCGCAAAGCCTGTTCCAGGATTTACCCGAACTGGGTGACTACTATGGCGAAGTGGCGCGTCGTTACAGTCAATTTGAAGCCAAGAATCCCGAGCCCGGCGCCCAGGATCCGGGTGACGATGACACCATCATAGTAGAAGTGCCGCATACGGCGTTCTGCGTCGAAGCGCGAGAAGGACGCCTGCATATTTTTATGCCGCCGTTGAATTACCTGGAGCACTATCTTGAACTGATTGCCGCAATTGAAGGCACGGCGGAAAATCTGTCCATGCCGGTTGTCATTGAAGGTTATGAACCGCCGCGAGATTACCGTATTGAACGCTTGATGGTCACGCCCGACCCCGGCGTTATTGAAGTCAATATTCATCCGTCGAAAACCTGGCAGGAGTTGGTGGAAAAAACCACTATCCTTTATGAACAGGCGCATCAGGTCAGGCTGGGCACGGAAAAATTCATGCTTGACGGCCGCCATACTGGCACCGGCGGCGGCAAACATATTACCATGGGTGCGGAAAACCCGATGGACAGCCCCTTACTGCGCCGTCCCGACTTGCTCCGCAGTCTGGTGACTTACTGGCAACATCATCCCGGTTTGTCCTACCTTTTTTCCGGCATGTTTATCGGCCCTACCAGTCAAGCCCCGCGTGTCGATGAAGGCCGCGATGAAAAGTTGTATGAACTGGAAATCGCCTTTCAACAGATGCCCGAAGGCGAAACCCCGGCGCCGTGGTTGGTCGACCGGCTGTTGCGTCACTTGCTGACTGATATTACCGGCAACACCCATCGTTCGGAATTTTGTATCGACAAGCTGTATTCGCCCGATAGTTCCACAGG
>SXIP01000206.1 GCA_005772825.1 Methylococcaceae bacterium
ATAGGGAGAGGGAGCTTTATTTCTTAACTTAATACGGCTATAAGAGAAAATCCCGATAAAAAACAGTCAATCCCAAAATCAGGTTTATCTATTATCGCATCCATTAGGACGCGGTCAAAGAAATCGACCATCAATGACGGCATTAACAACACGTCGGCGCGTTATTCCGTTCCCGGCATACTCACGCGAGGCCCCAGCCACTGCTGCAAAAAATCCAGAAAACTCCTGACCTTGGCCGATAAATATTTCCTGTGCGGATAGACCGCATGAATATCCAAAGGCGGCAAGGTGTAGTTTTCCAGCACCACCTTCAGTTTGCCCCTTTCAATATCCCTGCCCACTATATAGGTCGGCAACATCACCAACCCCAAGCCGTTTATGGCCGCTATCCTGATCGGATCGGCAACATTCGCCTGCATGCGGCCCGAAACGTTAATGACGGAAACCCCGGATTCGCTTTTAAATTGCCATTTATTGCGAGGTGAAATAGCCCAATTGACCAGACAACTGTGACCCGCCAAATCTTCCGGCGTTTGCGGCACGCCATATTGGGCAAAATAATCCGGCGATCCGCAAACCACCAGTGACGAACTGGCCAATTTACGAGCGACCATACTGGTATCATCAAGCGCCCCCAAATAAATGGCGATATCAATACCCTCGTCAATCAGATCGCCCGGACTGCCCTGCAAAATCATATCGACGGTCAAATCGGTGTGTATTTTTAAAAACTCGGCTACCGCACGGGCAATATGTGTTGCCCCGATAACCGGCGGCGCGCTGATCTTCAACACGCCTCGCGGCTCCGTCTGCAAATGCGTGACAGCGGCTTCCATTTCGTCAACTTCCAGCAAGACATGCTGACAACGCTCAAGATAAGAAGCCCCCACATCGGTCAGACTCAAGCTGCGCGTGGTCCGGTTAAAAAGCCGCGTACCCAGGCTGCTTTCAAGTTGCATAATATGTTTGGTCGCCATCGCCCTGGATATTCCCAGTTCACGGGCGCCACCCGCAAAACTTCCCGCCTTCGCCACACGCACAAAAACATTCATGCTGGTTAATTTATCCACTTGATCTCCTGAATTCTGCAAATAACCGTTGTAATGTTTACGTCCATGTTGATTTTTAATGAACGCGACCTGGAACAAATTTAAAAGTGACAAGCACCATTTTTACTCGCCATCAAGGTTGACAACTCCCATTTGTCACAGGTGTAAAAACGTGACTTCGAACACAATCATACCAATAAAAAACCTTGACATTATAAATATTTCTTTAATAGAAACAATCTATTTATTATTCTGACTATTGTATCCAATAACTATCTCTGTATAGTAAGCACCAATCCCCGGCAAAAAGAATTTGTCGAACGGCCTAAACTGTATTAAAGACTTCCAACCATTTTACAGGACATAAATAATGAACGATTTCAAAAAAGATATATTGATCGGGTTGATGTTTATTGCCGGTATCTGGAGTTTTATTTCCGGTGAATTTGTAATTTCAACCGTATTATTTGCAGGCGCTGCTATTTACAGCAACATTGTTAACAGATTCTCGCTGAAAAGCTAGGCTTTAAAGATTTAACTACCTCCTGGTGTTACTTACAAGCAGAAACTCCTCATAACACACTCTGCTTGACTTTCCGCCTCCCGTTACCAAATGTACCGGGAGGTTTTTTTTGCCTGTAGAAAAGCCGCCATCACGCCTGGGGTTTAAGCGCGCTGCTACGCTTCCAGACCAAATCGCCAATTTCACACTGCGGAACAAAACCGGAAACCACATGCTGCAAGACAACCCTGACACGCTCAAAATCCCCGTCTTTAGTCGCCTGCTTTAATGTTTCGAGCATGTCCTCCAATTCAGACCAAGGAATTACATGTTCCTGCGCGCGCATGATTCTTGCGTGACCGGTCTCTGAAACCGTGCCGCCGATCAACAGCTCTTCATAAAGTTTTTCACCGGGCCGCAAGCCGGTAAAGCTGATTTCTATCTCACCGCCGGGATGATCATCATCCTTGACTTCCAGTCCGCTCAAATGAATCATGCGCCTGGCTAAATCAACAATGCGAATGGGCTCCCCCATATCCAGCACAAAAACATCGCCGCCCTGCCCCATCGCTCCGGCCTGGATCACCAATTGCGCCGCTTCGGGGATGGTCATAAAATACCGGATAATCCTGGCATCGGTCACCGTTACCGGTCCGCCTCTGGCGATTTGTTCCCTGAACAGCGGCACCACGGAGCCTGAAGAACCCAGGACATTGCCGAACCGCACCATGGTAAACCGGGTAGAATACTGATGGTCGCTATGCTGGCTGAGCGCCTGCAAAATCAGCTCTGCAACCCGTTTGGTCGCGCCCATCGTATTTGTGGGCCTGACCGCCTTATCGGTTGAAATCAATACAAAGGTTTCAACGTCCGCATTGATGGCTGCCTGCGCTGCCGACAAGGTGCCGAAAACATTATTGCGAACGGCCTCACCGGGATTTTTTTCCACCATCGGCACATGCTTGTAAGCCGCCGCATGATAAATAGTCTGTACCTTGAAAGTCTTGCAGACCTTCTCAATACGATCGATGTCAACGACAGAACCCAGTAAAGCAAGCAGCTCTATTTTTTGTATTCGACAAACACGGGATGTGCTTAACAGATGATTCAGCTCTTTTTCTATGGCGTAAAGCGCGAACTCGCATTGTTCGAAAAGAATCACTGAATCCGGCTGCAATTGTATTATTTGCCGACAAATCTCGGAACCGATAGAACCGCCGGCGCCGGTCACCATGACCACTTTTCCGGTAATATTGGCACGCAACAACGATTGGTCCGGCGCCACCGGATCACGTCCCAGGAGATCGGCAATATCCACTTCCTGCAAGGCGTCAAAAGTGACCTTACCTTGGGCAATATCAGATAAGCCGGGCATTGACATCACATGAACGGCGTAGGGCTCCAGCATGCGGATAATTTCACTTCGACGGGCTCGCGTAGCCGACGGAATCGCCAGCAAAATATCTGAAACATGATGCTTTGCTAACAAATAACTCAATGAACTGAAAGGATAAATGCGTAGCCCGTTGATCTTGCGTTTATGCAGCAACACATCGTCATCGATAAACGCAACAGGCCTGAATTCACGCCCATGCTCAAGCGCGGAAACCAGTTGCACACCGGCGCTGCCCGCCCCATAAATAACGACATTTTTCTTGCGGCTGTCGGCTACGCTTCGGCCACCCACCAACCGGAAATAGGTTTCCTGAAGCCACCAGCGCGCCAAAAAACGGCTGCTACCGATTAGCAACATGATAATAAGCCAGTTTAGCGGCGACACCGTCCGGGGTATCAATGGTATACCCGATTCATACAGGATAAAAGCAAAAAGCAATGCATACAGCGTAGTCGCCTGAATAATCGTCCATAACGCGCGAATCTCCATATAACGGATAATCGAACGGTACAAGCCCAGATTAACAAAAACAGGCACAGCAATAACGGGTGCGACAGCAAATAAATACCATTCATCGCCTTTAGGGACATACATCACCCCCCAGCGTAAGGAAAAAGCCGCCCACAGCGAGAAAACGACAAAAACAACATCGGCACTGACCAGGATTAATGCCTTTTTGGCGCGGGAGAGACCGATAAACCAACTGCGCATACAGAATCCCATTATGCGGTTTCCCTTCCACCCGCGTTAAACCGGATAGCCAGCAGCAGCAATGGACAAAAAGCCAAAACCACACCGATCAAACCATCCAGTCCGCCACTGCCCACCCACAGCGCTATCGGTATTAACCAAACGATGTTAATGGCGGCAACCGCTAACGTTACCGGCTTGTGTGCGCCATAATGACGCGAGGCAAATTGATAAGCATGGCTGCGGTGGGCTTGATAAACTTTTTCACCGCGCAGCCAGCGCCGAAACAAAGTCAACGTCGCATCGACAATAAACACACCCAATAAAATCAGCCAGCTCCAGAAATACTGCGGCGCAGACCATGCTGCCTGAATGGAAAAAAGTCCCAGCACAATGCCTAAAAAACCGCTCCCGGCATCACCCATAAAAATCCTTGCCGGAGGAAAATTCCACAGCAAAAACCCGGCAGCCGCCATCACAAGCAATACCGGCAAGGCATATATGCCAGCCGCTTCAGAACCTGTCAGATACAACAACACAGCCCCCAAACAGACGCTAATCGCTTCAATACCGGCAATCCCATCAATACCGTCCATAAAATTATACAGATTGAGCAACCAGACCAGATAAAACAGCCCCAGAATCTGCCCAATCCAGCCCGGCGTTATCGTATATCCGAATATTGCCACAGGCGGCGCACCACCCAGCCAATACAACCCCCACGCCGCACCGATAAAATGCGCCAACAAGCGCCAACGCGCCGGGATATGGCCATGATCATCCAGAAACCCGACCGCAGCTACCCAGACACCGGCCCCGAAAACAGCCCACATCGCCTTTTGCACAACAAGCCCCATTTCCGAAAGCACCCAAAGCCCGGCCAGAAAAACAATGACAATCGCCAAGCCGCCGCCGCGCGGCGTCGGTATCTCATGGGAACTGCGATCATTGGGAATATCCATCAGACTGTTTGCCAGGGCATAACGGCGCAGCATTCCGGTCAACACGGCGGATGCTATAAAAGCAACAAGAAAAAACCAGCCGAGTTTTATCATTAACGACTCTCCCTGTAATACCGGGCCGTTCTGCGTAACGCTTCATCGACGCTGACCGGCGGCATCCAGCCCAGCAGATTGCGCGCCTTGGCGCTATCAACCTGTAGCGAACCACACAGCCGCTGCGCCATAGCCTGCCTGCCAAACAATCTTGCCGCGATCGCCAACAGCCGCATCGGCACCGGTATCAACCGAGCCTTTTTACCCAAAGCGGCGGCCATCCGTTGCAACAAGTCGGTCGTGGAAAGATCCTCGCCATCCCCGGCCAGAAAAGTCTGATTGGCCGCCGCCGGATGATCAATGCAGGTTACTATCAAATCCACCAGATTATCCAAAGCCACCAATGTGCGCCGATTATGAATCGCACCCAATGGTAAGGGTACTCCCTTATCGAGCCAGCGCATCATGCTGTGAAAATTGGCTTTCACACCGGGACCGTAGACCAGCGGAGGACGGATGACAACCACCTCCATACCGGTTGCATCGGCCAACTGACGCAAGCCATCTTCGGCTTCACGCTTGGATATGCCGTATGCATCAACCGGCGCAGGCGCACCTTCAGCCGTATACGGCTGCCCCAAGAGCGTAGTTTCGCCGTTCACCTTAATGGAACTGATAAAAATAAAGCGCCGCACCTGCGCTTGAACGGCCTGTCCAGCAAGATTTAAAGTACCGTCAACATTCACATCGCGATACGCCGCCAAAGCATCAGCCACTGCATCCTGCATGACATGCACCCGTGCCGCAAGATGAACAACGACATCGATCCCGCGTAGCGCATCCGACCAATCGGTCTCGCCGTTTATTGCACCGACAACCAACGCGTCAACAGTATCGATAGGCGGTCCTGCCGAACGCAACGCGGCACGGACAGCATATCCCTGCCGGAGCAATTCGGCACAAAGCGCTGTGCCGATAAAACCGTTCGCGCCGGTAATAAGAATTTTCATATAGTCGTTAACCCGGTTTTTAACCCAGAAATTTTTTCTTTATCCCCAAGAAAAAAACCTTCAAAAACACCGCCGAACAAAAAAACCGCATCATGCTGACAAGATGCCATTTGAAATAGTTAAAATCATGATGACTGCTTCGATGTGCTTGATGAACCACCCTGGCGTCGGGACACAGCACAACTTCATAGCTCTGCAAGCGTAACCTGGCGCATATATCCACATCTTCATAGTAAAGAAAAAATCGCTCATCAAATCCGCCCACATATTTAAACCGCTCGCACGGAAACAGCATGAACATACCGCCTACCCAATCGGGATAAATAATCTCGTCCTGCACGGCATAATCGCTGCCCTTGCAACCGCCGAATGCCTTGCAAAGTATTTTCAACGGCGTCGGAAAACGACGCGCGCTGTCTTCCATCAAGCCATGTTCATTGAGAACCAACGGAGCGGCCACACCGACAGACGAGTCTTGCAGACAGTCAAGCAATGCAGGGAAAGGATTTTCATCAAATCGAATATCGGGATTGATTACGCAAAAAAATAGCCCATTTGCACGCCCGAACGCCTGATTGTGATTAGCGGCGAATCCTTGCGGTATAGCGTTACGAATAACGTTGATCGGAAACGGGAAACTATGCTCGGAAATAGGCCAGGTTTCATCCAGATTAAGCGTGAGAATCAACTCAAGCGACAACGCTGGGCAATGCCGAGCAATGTCATGCAGCAGATTTTCAACCAGGTGAACTTGCCCATGACTGACCACAGAAACAGAAATCGCCGGAGCCCGGCTTGCTATCTTATTTTCCATTGCTACCAAACGCTCCGCTGAATGGCGGTAGAAGAGCAACAATTGACTACGGCGAAAGCGGCGGGAATTATTTTAGTTTTCATAAAAAACGGGGGAGTTTATATAGTAAATTGGGAGAGAATGAAATCCGCCGATCCTGTTACCCTACTTTCCTTAATTTACGGCAAAGAATAATATGTAAGCCCAGCGCATTCAACACCTGATAGGTGCCGATTCCAATTGCAATACCGACAACGCCGACACTATTAAAAGCAACTACTTTAACAAATGCACAGATAAAAAAATTAATGATCGCCACCCTGATCACGATGTTTGTTTTGCCCATGCCGTAAAAACAACTCGAAGATAACTGTCCCACGACGCCGACCAGCACGCCGCCCAAAACAATCATCAGTTGCCAAAGGGCGTCAATATCTTCAGCGCCGAACTGTCCGTAGCCAATCAGGAAATTCAAGCCCCACTTTCCATAGAAAACAAACGCCAGCCACACGCACACAGCAACGGCCAGCAGCAACAAAACTCGCTGACTATATTTTTCGCGAAGCCGTTTTATCTGACCGGCATTAATATCATTCGCCGCTATCGACATCAGCGGCGCTGCAAACACCTTGTCCGTCAACACCAAAAACAGTGAATAAAACTGGTTGCCGAAAGCCAACAGACTGATGCTGCCGACCGGCGCCAGTGACGCCAGATAGCGATCCAGCATAGGCCCGGTTTCGTAAATGGACGCACCAAACAACAATGCCCGTATGCGCCGCCAGGCAAGCCTGATAAGTGCCGGATCGGTGTCGGAACAGCTCCCTCGCCAATCATTCCATCTGAATAACATAATGGCCTGCAATAAAAACCTGATCACCATGCCCCATGCGACGGAAACAATGCCGTAAACCGGTAACGCACCGACAATTCCGATCAGCACCAGGACACCCGGAATTAATTGTGTAAGCTCGGGATAAATAAATCGCTGCTCTGCGTAATAGACGGATTTTAATACCGTTGTTAAGCCGCCGAAAACCAGGGTGATTGACATGATTTTTGCCATTTCAACCGACAGATCCAAGGCTTGGCTGGAAAGCCCGGGAGATAACACGGAAACCCAAACCGGCGCCGATAACACCAGTACAGTGGCCGCAAGCGCCAAACCTGAAAAAACCTGCAAGGTAAAAACTTTTACGACGCCCGGCAAATCCTGCTTGGGTATACCTGCCAATAAAGGCACCAATACCCTTAATACAACATCACCCAAAATAACCAACGGGATCAAGGTCAGTACCTGGGCCGAAAAATAGGCGTCGGTTTTTTCGCCCGGCCCTATATAAACCAGTACCAGCCACTGTACCGCAACCGTTGCAACCAGGTTGAGAATAGCCAGGCTACCCAGTGAAAAAATAAATTTCATCGCACCCGCAAGCCATCGATACAAACGGGCAATAAACCAGCCGGGCGCTCATTGGCACTGATTGTTAGGATGACAGCGCTCAAATTACAAGATCGCATGCCGGGGAAAATTTTTTGCAAACACTTATAGTGAAGCCCTGAAAGTCCGCACCATCCTGATCAATGGCAACAACATCAGACGCAGCCACGGGCGTTGATTCACGGCCAATTTCAGGCTGCCGAGCTTTAAGCCCATGTGATAGTTAACAACACCGGCAATATCCTTCCAGAATGTCCGATGAGAGGATTCGTCCTTGTGGGGCAAACTGACTTCAGGAAACAACGAAAAACGGCGCAAGCCGTTTTTCGCGTTCAGCGTGGCTTGAAGGAATCCGTGACCGAACCATCTGTCAGGCTCAAGATGGCAGCCTTCAGCCCATTCATTCCAGGCATTAATAAATACCAGTTGATTATTGATGCCGGACTGCTTCACGAGATCAATGGTCGAGGCAAGCCAATATTCATAATTTTCAGGCACCCCGTTCAGTACGACAAGCGCTCGTTCTTTGGTACGCGCGGTATTGTCCCATGACGGAAATACGGTTTTGAAGATACAGGCCGAACTGTAGGTTCTGTCGAGATAGGATTGCGCAATGGTCGCGTATTGCATGACATTACCGCGAAAATGATCGTTAAAGCTTATTTGCTCGTTGATATTGGTGGAGCGCAGATTATGCGGCGGAAATTCGACGCCGCTATCAAAGCCGAACTGCACATAATCTTCATTGCCATGAATCAGGGCCGCGCATAAATGAATCTCGCCCAAACCGATTGACCGGCAGTAATCCCGCCATATTTCAACGGTTTTACGCGCATTGGGAAGGTGTTGCGGACGGTAAACGATCAGGTAAGGCTTGCCGTCCAGGCGAATATAACGTTTATCCTCAAAAAACGGTACGACCGATCGAATGAACTCAAGGTCATCATCCGGCAAATATTCCTGCACAATCAACACTTCATGATCGGCTGCATCCCAGCGCCGCGTCCAGCTTTCGTTAGCCCAGCAAAGACAAAACGGCATATCGCTTTCCGGGTCGGCAAGCATGTCATCGAGCGGCAAATTCAGTATCCGCTTGCCGGAAAACCAGTAATAGTGATAGCAGAAGCCGTCAATACCATACTGTTTGGCCATCGCAATCTGATCGCGCCGAGTTTCACGCACACGCAGATCATAGAAGCCAAAATCACTGGGCAGGTGCGGCTGGCGATGGCCTTCAAACAAAGGTGTCGCCTTGGTGACATTAGTCCATTCGGTAAAACCCTTGCCCCACCAAAGATCATTTTCAGGCGTGGGGTGGAATTGGGTCAGGTAAAAGGCGATTAATCTGGGGACGCCAAGATCCTCAGAAAATAAAGTTTTATTATTGTTGTTATACATTTTCTGATTTGATAAACATATCGTTATAGCGTTGTAGACTCCACGCGGTCAGCTTTCCGCATTCTGCAAGACCGGCGTCGAATGCCTCACCAAAGAGATAATAGCGGGCATTTTCGTTAAGCGCTTTTTGCATCGTTACAGCCATCAAGAGACCCTCCCGTCCAATTTCCCGGACTTACCCAACAAGCCATGCCAGATGCCCAGCGTCATCATACGCCAATGCGTCATGCGCGGCTTTGCAAATAGTGAATAAAAGACATACTTGAGTATCAAACGCCATCCGTCCACCAGTTTCCAGTTCAACGGCAACCAAGGCTCCCGGTATAACAGCACGGCGTTTCGAAAATGGTAGTAGTGCCTGCGCGGACTGTGCAAAGGAATATACTTACCCAGGAACTTGATAGGCTGATCTCCAAGACTGTGCTGCATGTGGGCCGCACAAACGCCATAGCTTTGCAAGCCCTGACGACGCGCCCGCATACCCCACTCGATATCAACATAGTCAATGAAAAGATCATCGCGCATACCGCCAACCTTATCCAGCACGGACATCGGTATCAAACAACCCGAGGAAATCAGGTAATCGACAGGAACAATGGCGTCATCCGTCACGCAAGCGCAGCGCTCCAGTGTTAGCATCGGAATCCGAATGAATGGCGGCGGGTTGTCTTGCCGTTCGTCCAGATAACGGGGTCCCGCTGCTGCCGGCGAAGGTTGCTTGCTAATGGCGGAAACCAGCTTGGCGACCATATCAGGCGCCGGAATGCTGTCCTGATCCATGAATAATAACAATTCCGCGCCACGATCTCGCGCCCATTGAATACCCATATTTTGCGCGGTAGCAATGCCTTTGTTCTCGCCAAGCTGAAGCAATTCAATCGCAAGGGAACCACGCTCACGGTTCCATGCCGCCAGGTCGGCTTGTGAGCCGTTGTCCATAAGCACTATCGCGGCAACTTGAGGGATAAGCGCATCCACCAGTTGCGTGAGCACCTCCAGCACCGGCTGATAACTGACCACAACCGCAGTAACACCGGATTTATACGATATCGTCATAGCTACTACCGATAAAATTTCAGGTCGGTCTTCATTGGATACCCAATGCCCGGAGAATGCTTTCCCGCTGGTTGAACCAGGCATATTTCGAACGCGCATCGGCATAAGCCGTCGCCGCCATCTCGGGATAAGCATCTATATTTTCTATCGCCCGCTGAATAACAGAGGCCCATTGATGCGCCTGAGCAATATAGCCGTTCTCTCCGTCCCGAATCGCGGCAGCGTATGTATGGGAAGGCGAAGCGATACTCAGCGTACCGACAATGGCAGCCTCGAAATACTTGAGTTCGGATTTGCAGTTAGTGAAAATATTCGACTGCAAGGGCATCAAATTGAGCTCAACGCTGCCTATCAATCGCTGTAAATTGACATAATCCTGGAAAGGCTGGTATTTGATGCGACTGCCGAACCGGCTCAACGCCGGACCTGCCTCGATATAACCCACCACCATGAGTTCCACCCTGCGGTCATTATCCAGCACCTCCTCGAGAGCGGAGGTAATGATTTCATAATCCAGGGCATGCGACGGCGAACCGCTGAAGTAACCCAAACAAATCTTGTCATCTCTTGCAAACCTGGATGCTTCCTTGCTGTGAAATAACTTGTCGGAAAGCTCAAGTTGTTCCCTGTTTATAAAATTGGGCACCACATTGACCGGCAACCCGGAAAATTCAGCAATTCTGGCAGCGAGATAATCATTAGTCGTGACGGCGCCGTCGCACCAGCGCAAGACCTCGCCCATCCGGCTCAGGTATGAAAACCAGTAATCCCATATTTCCTGGCTATCGACATCCTGATCCAGCGTGTTCACGATGAGATGCGCATAACGCGTGTCGAAAACCAAATCATCTATATCAAACAGGATGCGCTTGCCCCTGACCCGAAACTTGGTAATCAGCTGGTTGACGCGATGGCAGTAACGCGATCTGCAAATAACGAGCATATCGGCAAGATCGGCGATTTCATCAATCCGGTGCAAATCATCCAGAAAGAAATAACTTGCCGAAACACCGCTATGCAAGCCATCGTTCAATGCCTGCACCATGTTATAGGTACGATAGCGAAAGGTGCTGTTATTGGCGACTTCGTAAAAATAAGCAACCCGAAATTTGCCTCGTGCAAGTAATTTGATCCGCTCATGCAACGGGATGACCCACGGATCGCTATACGGCACTGCGGGTATGTTTGCTGAAAACATCAAACCTCTTCCGATAATTTTTGAATAATGCTTGCGAACGACAGCCGCCAGTCGGTGAGTAAGCCATTGTTGCGATAATTTTGTTCGCGCAAGCCTGAATCCGTGGCAATGCCGACGGCCTTGCTGAGCGCATCGACCAGCGCATCACGATCCAGGTCCGCACAAATCAGGTTCGCCGAATAAGCGCTCAAATCCTGTTTGTTGGCAAACCGGTTAGTAACCACGACAGCGCCGCTTGCCACCAGGTCGAGCGGCGGATAACTCGGATGAGGCGTATACATCAGGCTCAGGCCGAGGTCTACTGTACCGGCCAGTTGTGCGTATTTCGGCCAGGAAAGATTTTCGCATTTAACGGGCACGTAACCGCCGTCGAAGGTCACGTCAGGAATATCCTTGCCGACCAGAAAAATCTCCCAGTGCTCAAGATCCAGAACCTGTTGCGTGATCGCCTGCTCGATGACATCAATGCCCAGATAAAAAAGATTACGCAGGTTATTGGGCCGGGCATAGAAGAAAAATGTGCGCTTGGCGTCCTTGTCCTTTGTTCCGGGATGAAAAACCTGGGGCGGAAAAGACGGCTCGAACCACGATCCTTGAGCGGCAATGTTATCAAAACCGTCATGAACCAGATGATCGAACAACAATTGGGTGTTGATCAGGAAACGAATGTTGCGATTGCGTAAAATCGTTTCGCATCTGAGCCGATCATCGCCAAACGGATAAAACATCCGTTCGTCTTCCTGCAACAGATAAATAATCTTGTCGTTCGGCACACTCGGCAATGCCGCTGCGGTGGTCCACCATGAAGTGGTGATAAACAAGTCATCCTTGCCAATATCGAACTGGTATTTTTGATCGTAAAACGCGGCAAACTTAAACTGGATCTCATGTTCCGGTTTTATGCCGTACAGCGACAGTACATGATCGACATTGCCGGGCTTGGCGCGTTCGGTGCGTGTAATAATCCGCAATTGCGCATTCAATTTATTGGCAAGCAGCGCGGCGAAAATCAGGGCCGTGCCTACGCCGCCAAACAGGCTGCCGCTGCTGATGCTGTCAGTGACGATATTGACACGTCGTGTCGATGACATGGGCAAAAAATAGCTGCGCAGCGGCGTGACCGCCTGAAAACGGCTTTGGGAAATTTGTGCGGCGTTTATGGCCCGGTTGTTATCAGGCAGTGACTCCAGCATCGGATCGGTAAAATGCTGGGGTTTATGCGTCAGCTTGTAAATAATGAGCTGTCGCAGTGCAGCGCTGCCATGGATGCGCCAATAGCAATAAACCTTATAAAGACGGTCAATCATTTAATATTAAAATCCTTGGTGGTAACTTCTTTAAATAGCCAAATCACACGATCAAACTTATCTGCGGTCTTAAATACCCAACAAGCGCAGAATTTTCTTAATCTGGTGTCCGGCAATTCGCCAGGGTTTAGTAATCCGCCAGCTAGATGAATTGAGCAGCACGTCTCTTGAGGCCGTCAATGAGGCAATTTGTCTATCTCGATCGGCCCCGAGATTGGCCGTATGCTGCTTGAGTTCGTTTAACTCGGCGTCACGTTGAGCCACGAGATGATCAAGGTCGACGCCATGCTGGCTCAGCCTGATGATCTCATTATCGCGTTCGGCTACGGCATGACTCAGATTAGCGGCATGTTGTTTGAGTTCGCTTAACTCAAAGCGCTCCTGTTGCCGCGCTCCCAAAGCGGCAAAATAATTGATCAAGCCCTGCTTTTCAGCTGCGTCGGCTTGAAGCCACGGCAATTTTTTTTCATCCGGCGCGTTATTCAACTGCATCACGCCAAGCCCGTGGGAATGCACAAACTCCAGATTATTCGGATACCGGGCTTGCAGTTCAGCCCAGAGTTTCCATACCCCGAAATTGCGCTCGCGAACATTGGTGTCATGAAACATGATAACGGCGCCGGGCGCCAATTTCGGCAGCCAGGTATCAAAATCGTGGCGAACGGCGTCATAGGTGTGCAGCCCGTCAATATGCAGCAGTTCTATTGATTCATCGGCAAAATAGGTTGCGGCATCGTCAAAAGTCATCCGCAACAACCGGGAAAAACCGGCATAATGCGCCTGATGATGCGTATCCACTTTAGCGAATATCTCATCACCATATTGACCGGCATGTTCATCGCCCTGCCAGGTATCAACGGCATAACATTTAGTCGAAAGACCCGCTTCCACGACGGATTGACAGAAGGCAAAATAGGAATGCCCGTAATGAGTGCCCAACTCGACAAATATTTTCGGCCTGACTTCGCGCATCACCCAACCCGCAAAAGGCAAATGCCCCAGCCAGGCGCTCGGAAGCCCGAGTAAATCAGGCGAAAACGCGGCGACGTCAAGCAGGTTATGTTGCTTCATATTGTATTCAATCGAATATTATTCATCGGCACTCCAACCAGGCCGGTACATACGCTGCTGCTGTGTGATTTCAGCAGCAGTGCCTCATGCATCCAATGATGCTGGATATGATCTTGCTGGGTTCCTTCCGCCAATGCGACCGTAATTGAATAATCCCCCATCGGCAGGATTGGCATCCTGAATTCAAACTCGGCTGCAAATTTTTCACCGGAAGACACGTAAAGCGGCGCTTGTTTGGAAAAGTTGCAGGTATTATCACCAAAGATCGGCTGCCCTAGGCGATCGTTAACAAGAAAACCGATTATCGGGTTAAACAGGTCGGTATTGGCAACGCAAGAGACGAGCAGCCGGACCATCTCGCCGCCGACGACCCAGGCCAAAGGCAGGCCGGCTTCATCAAGCAGTTGCACGGACGTGATGTTACCGCCGCCTTTACCGAAACTCGCAGCGTCAGCTACAAAGCTAAAAAGCTCTATATCGTTTCGATAGCTTGTTGTGTTGATGAAATCCAGACGCATATCGCGCGGCAGCCCCGCAGGCAGCACCGTATCGTCAGGCTTCACAACAGCCGCCACGGTACTTTCGCCCTGCTGGGATTCATACAATTCAGCCAGGTAATGTTGAGCCACGTCCTTAGGCTCGCCCTGGTATTTTGCAACACCTTTATTCAGCCAGATGGCCCGCTGGCAAAAATTAATGACCGCGCCGGTGTCATGACTCACAAATAACACCGTGCCTTTTTCCATAAACCTGCGCAGAAAACGCATGCACTTTTGCGTGAAAAAAGCATCGCCGACAGACAGCGCCTCGTCAATCACCAATATATCGGCATCGACATGGGCAATAACCGAAAAGGCAAGCCTGACATACATGCCGGAGGAATAGATTTTCACCGGCTGATCGATAAACTGGCCGATGTCTGCAAATTCGGCAATGTCGTCAAAGCGCTGATCCACTTCTTCCTTGCTCAAACCCAGTACGGCGGCATTCATATAAACGTTCTCGCGCCCGGTGAATTCAGGATTGAAGCCGGAACCCAGTTCCAGCAGCGCCGCAATACGGCCGGTGGTTTGAATGCTGCCGCCGGTCGGGTTCAACGTACCGCAGATCATTTGCAACAGAGTGGACTTGCCGGAACCGTTGCGGCCGATGATGCCGACGGTTTCACCTTTACGGATTTCAAACGATACGCCTTGCAGCGCCCAAAATTCCCGGTAATACTGCTTTTTTCCGCGCATCAGCATTTGCATCAGGCGGTCACGCGGATTGTCATAGATGTGGTAGCACTTGCTCAGGTTGTCTACCTTGATGGCAATATCAGAGCACATCGGCAAAACCCTTGCGCGTTTTCTGAAACCATGCAAAACCCAGCCAGGCAATCAGTGACGACAGCAGCAAATAAAAAGCCCACAGACGCCAGTCCATATCGTTGCCCCAGATCATCACGTCGCGCGCCTGTTCGACAACAAAGGTTAACGGGCTGATTTGCATAAACGGCCGATATTTTTCCGGCAAAGCAACAATCGGGTAAAAAATCGGCGACAAAAACATCAGTACGGTTGTAACCAGCCCGATGATTTGGCTGACATCACGCAAATACACGCCCAGTGACGCCAGCAACCAGCTCAGGCCAAGCGTCATTAAAACAAAGGGCAGCAATACCAGCGGCAGCAGCAGGATAGTCACTTGCGGCACGCCAAAGAATATCAGGTAAAAAATGAGCCAGACAATAAGGCTGACGAGCAGGTGAAATGCCGCCGAGCCCAAAGCGACCACAGGCAGTATTTCCAGGGGAAACACCACTTTCTTAACATAGTTGACATTGCCTAGTATTAGGCCGGGCGCACGATTAACGCATTCAGAAAACAAATTGAAAACCATAAGCCCTGCAAACAGCACCAGGGCAAATTCGGTTTTTGATTCGGAACCGCCTACCCAGCGCGCCTTGAAAACCATGCTGAATACAAACGTGTACACCGCCAGCATCAAAACCGGATTAAAAAAAGACCATAGCAGACCCATTACAGAGCCGCGATAACGCCCTACGACCTCGCGCTTGACCAGACTGTAGATCAGGTTTCGGTTAGTCTTGAGCGATTGATACAGCGTGAAGGGCGATATTGATTTTGCTGCGTGCGGATTCATACGAGTACCCCGGACTGCGCGGGCGTCAATTCTGTTTGGTCATTCACTGGACACGGCAACGTTCGTTGGTCAGACGATTGGCGACCAACCCCATAATCCGTCATGATAATGAGAGTGCTACACTCAAATTCAGGAGTGTAGCTGTGGTTTTTATACGCCGCACGGCGACATTGCTAACGCTGAAATGCAATGCCCGGCACTCGATACGAACTTGATCATTCTCAAAAAAATTGAGCGAACTCATGGCTGGTTTCTGGCTTCTTCCATTAACAAGCGCAACAAGTATTGACCATAACCGTTTTTAGCCAAAGGCTGAGCCAGCTTCTCAACCTGTTCCGCACTGATAAAGCCTTTGCGAAAGGCGATTTCTTCCGGGCAAGCCACCTTTAAGCCCTGTCTATGCTCAATGGTCTCGATAAAGTTGCTGGCTTCGATCAGGCTCTCATGCGTGCCGGTATC
>SXIP01000207.1 GCA_005772825.1 Methylococcaceae bacterium
AGCGAATGCGTGATGCCTTCCAGCGCGTCGGAAATACAATGCGTGTAATCATACATCGGGTAAATGCACCAGCTATCGCCGGTACGGTGATGATGAACGCGGCGAATCCGGTAAATGGCCGGGTCGCGCATATTGCTGTTGGGCGAAGCCATGTCGATTTTGGCACGCAACACATACTGGCCGTCGGCAAATTCACCGGCCCGCATGCGTTTAAATAAATCCAGGTTTTCCGCAATCGGACGGTTACGGTCGGGACTTTCCCTGCCCGGTTCGGTCAGTGTGCCGCGATAGGCCCGAATCTGTTCGGCGGATAAGCTGTCGACGTAAGCCTGGCCCTGTTCGATCAACTGCACGGCATAATCATAGAGTTGTTCAAAATAATCGGACGCGTGGTGCAATCCCGTCCAGGTAAAGCCCAACCATTGCACATCCCTTTCAATCGATTCCATGTATTCGATGCTTTCCTTTTCAGGATTAGTGTCGTCAAAACGTAGATTGCAGGTACCGTTATAATCAATGGCGATCCCGAAATTCAGGCAAATCGACTTGGCGTGACCGATATGCAGAGAGCCGTTCGGTTCAGGCGGAAAACGGGTGGCGACCTTGCCGTTGTGTTTGTTGTCTTTAAGATCGGTGTTAATGATTTGACGAATAAAATTTGCCGGTGGTTGATTTTCGTTTGTCAGCATGGGGATTGTATGAGGTTAGTGCTATTGCAAGCGGCGTCAATAAACAGGGATTGAGTGAAGTGTTAAGCTATTTTAAGGTTCAAAGAACCTATCAGACAAGACTACTGTACACATAAAGCGGGTAAAGGCCAAATCACGCAGCAGTCCTACGAGTTAAATAACTTCTCTGCGGGACGGAAATTACAAATCCGTCCGGCGTTTCAAAGCTCCTTGAAATTATTTGCAAAATCGTTCCTTAGCAGAAACGCTTTGGACGGGCTTTCAAAACCCGTCCGGCTCAATTAGAGATAAAAGACTTAGCCGTTATTACAACGAAGCCGCCTCAACAATCTGCACGCGCTGGGTAACACCGCACACCAGCGTATAAGGGATGGTTTCCGCCCAGCGGGCAATTTCTTCAACGGCCAGACCCTCGCCCCACAAGGTCACTGCATCGCCGGGTTTGGCATCCGTTTGCGAGCCCAGATCGACGGTAATCATATCCATCGATACCCGACCCACCAAAGGTACGCGCTTGCCATTGACCAGCACCGGCGTTCCGATTTTGGCATAACGCGGATAACCGTCGCCATAACCAATCGCTACAATACCCAGAGTGGTCGACGTATCGCATACCCAGGTACCGGCATAGCCGACCTTGTCGCCCTTTTCAATCGGCTTTACGGCAATCAGTCGCGAATGCAAAGACATGATCGGCTTTAAACCCAACTGCTCGCCTGTGCTGTCTGGAAACGGCGAAATACCGTACAACATGATTCCGGGACGCACCCAATCGGTCAGGGCCTGTTGCCAACCCAGGATGCCTGCCGAATTGGCGATACTGCGTGGCCCTGGTAAAGCCGCCACAGTTGCATTGAACAAGTTGATCTGACTGACGGTGACGTCATCGCTAAGGTCGTCGGCATTAGCCAGATGCGTCATCAGGTTGATTGGTTGACGGATAATCGGGCAATTAGACAGGCGCCGGTAAACCTCATCAAACTCGTGCGCTTTAAAACCCAGCCGATTCATGCCGGTGTCGAGCTTCAACCAGACAGCGATTTGCGCGGGCCCTGTCCTGTCGGCAATGATCTCCAGTTGGGTAAAACAATGCACGACAGCGTCGAGTTGATGGCTGAGCAATTCATCCAGCTCCTCGGCGCAGGTGAAGCCTTCCAGTACGGCAATCCGGTTTGTAACCCCCGCCTTGCGCAATCGAATCCCTTCATCGACCCGCGCAACGGCGAAGGCATCGACATCGTGCAAGGCCTTGGCAATACGCAGCAAGCCGTGTCCATAGCCGTTAGCCTTGATAACCGCCATAATTTTTGCGTCGGGCGCAAAGGACCGCACTTTTTCCAGGTTATGTGCAGCGGCATTGAGATCAAGCACCGCATAAGCCGCCGGTATCAT
The DNA here is from genome assembly GCA_005772825.1 of Methylococcaceae bacterium. Taxonomy (GTDB): domain Bacteria; phylum Pseudomonadota; class Gammaproteobacteria; order Methylococcales; family Methylomonadaceae; genus SXIP01. Next base: position 2,082 of record SXIP01000207.1, read on the forward strand.
TCATAACTCCCGTCGCTGTAAGAATTTCCGGCGAAATTTTCAAACCGGGTGTATTGCCCCAGGAAAGTCAGCCTGACGGTCCCAAGCGGGCCGTTACGCTGCTTGCCGATAATGACTTCGGCAATGCCTTTATCCGGGCTGTCTTCGTTATAGACTTCGTCCCGGTAAACAAAGACGATCAAATCTGCGTCCTGTTCAATCGCGCCCGAATTATGGCTGACAATGCCATCCGCCAACCAGCAAGCATTGCCGGGCACGGTTAAATCAAATACTTCTTCAAGTCCTGCGGGTTCCACGGCGACCACCCTGTCCCAAAACAGCGCATTATTCGCCAAGGTTTGCAGACGCTCATCGTTGAGAATATCGGCATAATCCTGCAAGGTTTTGCGTGAAGGATCGAAATTAAAATGTGCACTCCCTCCGTATGCGGTACCGCGCAAGCCGGCCATTTGCCGATGACTGATACCGTTTTGCTGCATTTGCTCACGGATGTAGGCAAACACTTCGCCCGGTAACGTATCCACATTGGTGTTATCTCGCTGGTTCTCCAGTCGCGCCAGCAGTTGCTCCGCCTGAGCCGTTTGAGCGCCAAATACGCCAATAGCGGCCAAGAAAATTCGCTGTTGCGTGACGCCGGAAATATCGGCGGTAAACCAACCGGCGCTGTTTGCACTGATGACCTGCCTGATACGCGCAACAATTCCAAAGCGTAATAACAAGGCGGCGACATCGTGAATGAGCCGTTCACTGGCGGTTGCAAAATAAATGCGTGGTCGCGCCGCGCTTGAAATGCCTGTATAAATACAGCCATCGGTTGCCCACAAATGGCGTAAAAATAAAGCCAGTTGTTGATTGCCGAGTCTAAACAAGCCTTCCGGCAGATGCTTATCGCGTGAACGTTGCCCAAAAATGCCCAAGTCTTTTAACCATTTTCCCACGCCCTTGGGATGCCAGCGATCACCGTTGCCGCTGATGACTAATTGATGCCATTGTCCGCGCCCCGGATGTCGCGTAACTGTGCATGAAAAAGCCTGAGCCGCTTCTGTCACTGCCTGGCTATTAGCTTCAGAAGCGGTGGTATAACGCAAGGGTTGCTTTTTAACATAGCTGCCGTCACCGATTAAATGCGCCAACAACACCAGTTCATGCTCAGGCCAAACATCAGCTTGTAAGGGCTCGGGCAAATACCGCGCGAAAGCCAGTCTATCGCCGGATTTTAACTGCCCCGCCTCTACCCAATCCCACAAACCGCGCAAACGGTGTTGCTTACTGCAACGGATAGTGCGCCCGCTGGCAAGTGTGACTTTGACAATCTCTTTTTCGCCGACCGACCATATCAAATCGGTTGCGGCATTTTGTAGTTGACCGTCGGGAGTCATTGACACAACTTCCGGGGTTTGACCGACTAAATCGCGAATCGGCAGGCGGCGACCGTCTGCCAGGATTACCAGGGTGTCGCCGGTGACACATTCGCGCAAATCCGACATCATCGGCCTTTTATTGGGCCGTTGTTCGAGGTTTCGGTTAAGCTGGGAAAGCGCGACGACAGGCACGCTCAATTCCTTTGCCAATGCTTTCAGGCCCCTGGAAATATCGGAAATCTGCTGGACCCGATTGTCGCCGCTGGACGGCGATTGCATCAATTGCAGGTAATCCAGCACGATCAAGCCCAACGGCCCGTGTTCCCGCACCAACCGCCGCGCTCTTGAGCGGACTTCGGTCGGCGTCAGCGCGGGCGTATCATCGATAAACAGCTTGGTTTCAGCCAGCAGATTGATGGCCGACGTCAGGCGCGGCCATTCATCGTCTTCCAGCTTGCCGGTTCTAATCCGGTGCTGGTCTATGCGTCCCAATGAAGACATCATCCGCATCGCCAGCGAGTCGCCGGGCATTTCCATACTAAATACCGCCACCGGTTTATCGCCCTTGATGGCGATATGTTCGGCCATGTTCATCGCTATCGTGGTGTTATGCACGACAGTCATGTCTTCCAGCAAAAATAATCGGTTACCGTCACAGACAAAGCCATAGTAGTCATCTGTTTTGTCGTATTCAATACGAATGCCGGTTTGTTGCCAGGTTCTGTTGCTGGTCCAGACAGCGGCTTTTTTTCTCTCTATTTTGACTGGAATATCACTGAGATCGCCCGAAAAGCGCACCCGGTAAACAGTACCTTGATAGCCTGTGGATTTAATAACGGCTTGTTTTTCAATCAGTGACGTTCTAAACCCCAAGCTGTCGCATAAAAACTTGATCTGCTTCGCTAAGCCCAAGTTATTTTGCGTGATTTCGAGCATTTTGTACTTGGCCGCATAATGGCCGTCGCTATCAATCAGGCCCGCCAACAGTTTTAATCGATTAGCACGGGAGTTCGCCAAAAACGGCTGTGGAATATGCTTGTTATTGAGTAAACTTCTCAAATAAGCAATGACCTCGCTATCGGTCGTTGCTATATCGACTGAAGCGCTGGTGCCGTCACCCAGCCATAAGCCTAAAAAATACGGACAAATCGGCAGATCTTGCGGTGTAAAATCGATCGCAACTTTATAACCTTTGTAATTAGACTGAAACTTGGTTGAAGCGGATAGATAATCCGTTAAAGCAATATTGAGCACATCCCCGTTTTTATGCTTGCCTTCGCTACGGCTGCGTTTCAATGACAAAATATGCGATTCATTGACACGGTAATCAAGCGCTTTATTTTGTCGCACCCAGTACATCGGCTCCCGCCCCCGCGCCAACGACAACACCCGTCTGGGGGTAGAGTCGTCGCCCATCAAGACATCGCCAACCTGTATCTCTTCCACCGCCTTGACTTCACCCGAATACATCAAAATCGGTGTGCCTTTACCAAAGCACTTACCCATGGACGGCCTACCCGCCACGATGATCAAATCGGCAGGCTGCAAGCCGGAGGTCAACTGGTCAAAATCGGTAAAGCCGGTCGCTGCGCCGGTGATCGAGCCTTCCTGTTCGAACAGGGTTTCAATTCTATCGACCGCTTTGGCAAGCAAGGTTTTGATCGGAATAAAACCGCCCTGTCCGCGTTGCCGTTGCTCGGCGATTTTAAACACTTCGCGCTCGGCCTGTTCAAGCAAATCGGCGGTGTCGCGCCCTTCGGTGTTGAATGCGGAATCCGATATATTTGTACCGACATGGATCAATTGACGCAGGACCGAGCGGTCCCTGACGATATTGGCGTAAGTCACGATATTGGCGGCACTGGGCGTGTCCCTCGCCATCATGCCCAGGTACGACAGGCCGCCGACATTCTCCAGTTCGCCTATCGCTTCCAAGGCTTCCGAGATGGTGATGATGTCGAACGGTATCTGTTTTTCAGCCAGTTGTTCAATCGTCCTGAAAATCAGCCGGTGATCCTTGCGATAAAAATCGCTTTCGACGACCTTGTCCGACACCGAATCCCAGGTTTGATTGTCCAGCATCAACCCGCCCAACACCGATTGTTCAGCCTGTATCGAATTGGGCGGGATTTTTAACGAATCGAGTGAATAATCACGATCAAACGAATAATTTTCAGACATGGTTATTAACTGTTAAAAACTGCTAATAATAACGTAGATTGGGACTGTCAGGCTGATTGATTTTATTACAGTGCCATTAGCGGACAGCAATGAAAAATTGCCGGGAAAAACTAATAAAAATCCTTGGTGTTCGTCGTAATGCAATTTCTTAACTTGAGAGGTAGAAGACGCTGGGTATCTCGCAAAAAATATTCTCCCAAGCTAATTATATTGATACTCGTTCCCAAGCTCCGGCTTGGGAATGCGGCCCTGGAAGCTCCAGCTTCCAGAATTCTCGAAGCTGGAGCTTCGCGAATTTGAGTTCCCAAGCCGGAGAGGCTGTGAAAATATTCCAAATCCCAGCTGTTCTCAAGTCGTCCGGAGTAGTATTTTTTTCGAAAAATACCGTTTTTTCTCATATGGCAGCTCAATTTTATCCAAACCAAGCCAAAATCCGTCATTTTTTACGCATATCCCAGGTTTCTTAAGGTATTTCCAGGTCTTCGGGCGCAATAATCCCTCAGCGCGTCAGCCCCGAGGATATTC
>SXIP01000208.1 GCA_005772825.1 Methylococcaceae bacterium
CGAGTAAACGCCGTATTGCAACATCAACAATTGATCCACCACGCCTAATGCCAGCGCCCCACCTGAACCGCCTTCGCCTATGATGACGCCTATGAGATTCGTGTGCCGGGATGTGGCTGGTACGATTACCGCCCAGCTTACTTGATCACTTGACTTGGTCACGGCTATTCAATACTCTAATGAACGAGCCTGCAATGAATTACCAGGTTCTTGCCAGAAAATGGCGACCCCATAATTTCACAGAAGTTGTCGGACAGGAGCATGTCGTCAAATCATTGACGAACGCTTTGCAGCACAACCGTCTGCACCACGCCTATTTATTTACCGGAACACGCGGCGTAGGCAAAACTACTATAGCAAGAATCCTGGCGAAAGCCATCAATTGCGAAAATCTCCAGGAATTTAATCCTTGCGGCGTCTGTCGTGTTTGCCGCGATCTTGATGAGGGGCGCTTTCTGGATTTAATCGAAGTGGATGCGGCATCGCGTACCAAAGTCGAAGATACCCGTGATTTGTTGGACAATGCACAATACGCGCCTAATCAGGGACGCTACAAGGTCTACCTGATTGACGAGGTACACATGTTGTCCGGACATAGCTTCAATGCTTTGTTGAAAACCCTGGAAGAACCGCCCCCGCATGTGAAATTCCTTCTGGCGACCACCGATCCCCATAAAATCCCCGTTACCGTATTGTCTCGCTGTTTGCAGTTTAATCTAAAGCGATTATTGCCCGGCCAGATTTTTACCCAGATGAGCTTTATACTTCAACAGGAACAGATTGAATCCGAACCTGCGGCGTTAAAGTCATTATCCCGGGCAGCCGACGGCAGTATGCGCGACGGATTAAGCCTGCTGGATCAAGCAATTGTTTTCGGTAACGGCAAAGTGACCGCGCAAGACGTTAATGCCATGCTGGGAACAGTGGCGCAGCAACCCGTCGAAGATATTTTAACCGCTTTGGCTAACGGTGATGCGTCGGCTATTCTCGATAAAATAAGCGAAACAGCCGATTTAATCCCGGATTTCAGTGATGTGTTGCAGCAAATATTAAAAGTCCTGCATCGCATTGCCCTCGTTCAACAAATACCGACAGCCATCGATCATGATTTTGATGGTGATATGATCGCTTCATTAGCCTCCCTGTTCACGCCCGAAGATGTCCAGCTTTATTACCAGATAGGGCTGGTTGGGCAAAAAGACCTGGATTTGGCGCCTGATCCGCGGAGCGGCTTTGAAATGCTTATGTTGCGCATGCTGACTTTCAGGCCGCTTGCGATACAGGCGGCGCCGATTAAACCAGCTCAGGTTCGCCAGATCGGCATTCAAAGCGAGGCGCTGTCAGTTAATAGATCGGCAGTAACCATACAACAACCAGCCCATGAGGCTGAAACAAGCGCACCGGAGTCTGTTGCTGCAAAAAGCGACAACAATTGGATCGATATGATTGCGGCAATGAGAATCAACGGTTTGACCCGTGAGTTGGCGCATAATTGTGTGCTGGAATCTATCGACGATAGCGTTTGTACCTTAATATTGGATCCGGGTCACAAGCAACTTCGCAGTACCCGTACAGAAGAAAATTTGCAAAAAGCATTGCAGGCCTATCGTGGAAAGCCCGTTAAACTGGTCATTAACACTAAAACCATCACATCGGATACGCCGGCAGTACAATTAATCAAAGAGCGGGAAGACAAACAGCAGGCGGCTGTAGACGCCATCCATGCAGATAGCAACGTTCAGGCTTTAAAAGAACATTTTGATGCCCGGATTATGCCCGGCACTATAGAGCCGGTATAAAGAGCCGGCTATAACAAGAGAGGAGAAAAAATATGAAAAACCCATTAGGCAATCTCATGCAACAAGCCCAAAAGATGCAGGAAGACCTGAAAAAGGTGCAGGAAGAGATTGCCGCCATGCAAGTACAGGGCGAATCCGGCGGCGGTCTGGTGACTATTATCATGACCGGTAAACGCGAAGCTAAAAAAGTCACTATTGATGATTCATTGCTGGGTGAGGATAAAGACATGCTTGAGGATCTCGTTGCGGCGGCCATAAATGATGCGGTCAATAAAGTAGCGAAAATGAAAAAAGAAAAAATGTCCGCCGTGACTGCCGGAATTCCTTTGCCTCCCGGATTCCAGATGCCTTTTTAGCAGTTAATCCAATTTACTATGTACAAGAAGGGCCTGTTAGGGCAATTAATACAGAGTTTATGTTGTCTGCCCGGCGTGGGTCCAAAATCAGCGCAACGGATGGCCTTCTATTTGCTGCAGCGTGACCGTAACGCCGCAAAAATACTGGCCGAAACACTGTTACGAGCAATGGACCAAATCGTTCGTTGCAGTCAGTGCCGGACGCTCACTGAAAACACGCTCTGTGAAATATGTGCCGATAACTCACGAGATAACTCGATTGTCTGTATTGTGGAAAGCCCGGCCGATGTCTGGATAATCGATCAGGCCACTGCATTTAAGGGCCACTATTTTGTATTGCATGGACGCTTATCGCCGCTGGACGGTATAGGCCCGGAGGAGCTGGGTTTGGATCAACTGGAACAGCTTTTGGCAACGGGCGTTGTTAAGGAACTGATTCTGGCGACCAACTCAACCGTAGAAGGTGAGGCCACGGCCTTTTTTATCGGTGAACTGGCCAGAAAGCATAGAGTACAAGCCAGCCGGATTGCGCATGGCGTACCAATGGGCGGCGAATTGGAGTTTATTGATAGCGGCACGCTATCGCACGCTTTTAATGGGCGCCGGGAGATTTAGGTCTCTTTTTTCATAGAGAATTTCCTGTCGCAAAATTTGCAGTATCAAGGGCAGGGCACAATAGTAACAACCAAGTACAGGCCAATTAATAATGACTGATTGTTTATTTTGCAAAATGGTTGCCGGTGCGATTAAGCCGGATGTGGTTTTTGAAGATGACGCTATTCTGGCATTCAGGGACATTAATCCCAAAGCGCCGGTACATATTCTGGTTATTCCCAAAAAGCACATCGCCACCTTGAATGATCTGGATGATACCGAACTGGCAGGCCGCTTGTTACAAACGGCGGTCAAGCTGGCTAAACAGGAAGGATTCGCTGAAGAAGGATATCGTACCGTGTTTAACTGCAACCAAAGAGGCGGGCAGGAAGTTTACCACCTGCATTTGCATCTGCTGGGCGGACGACAAATGCATTGGCCGCCGGGTTAAAGTGGATAGTCGGGGAAGCGGGAAGTTACAGTTATTTTTTACCGTATATTTTCAGCACCAGTTCATAAAACCACGTCGGTCGGAATAATACCACCCACATTAAAAACAGGCCAGTAATAGGAACCGGGCCAATCTCAAGAATTGTGACGATTGTAAGGACAAGGAGACAGAAAATGCGCATGTTTCCACTGGGATTGGTAATGCCGTTAGTTGATATAGAGGCTGTTTTGGGACAAAAATAACGCTCCGTTTTGCGGGTTTTGATTTTTCGATTATCAAGCCGAAAAATCGATCAGTCTGATAGGCTTGATGTCTTCCAGTCCATCAAGAGGGAACAGAGGAAAGCCGGTTTCCTCTTGATGGAGGCTGAATAATAAAAAGCGCTCAAAGCTATAGTTCCAATAATTTACAATTTATCTGCCGCTGTCGGCATCCCGCGCTGCGAGACAGGAGTCGAGTAGTCCCCAGAAGCGATAGGGCATGTGTTTTCACGAAGCGTTGTTTGCGGAGTGAAAATGCAGGCTTTCCGACATCGCGTCGAGTCATTGCGAGAATGATGTTGGATACCCCTTGTTGGGTATCCGACGAGTGAAGCTGGACGGCTGGGGCAGCCGCAGGCATTGGCGGTCGCGTAATTTTTGCCGCTTGTTGGGCAGGGATGCCCATAAAAGCTTTCGCAAAAATAGCGACTCCCCGCAAATCATCTTGTTCGGTTTATTCGGCTGGTGTTGAATGGTGCTGGACATGTTCCGGTATTACATCGTTACCGTGATCCTTAATCTGGGCGTCAAACCATTCATGAAGCGCCTGGACAAGCTCCGGATATTCAGTTGAATAATGGATTTGGGCACCATTTTCCAAGCCTTTATATTCATATTTTATATCATCGGTTTTTGCCGATTTTAACCGGGCAAGACCCGGCATATCAGCGCCGTGCATGCGCTCAGTTTCTGAAAAATCGCCTTTTTTGAATGTATTGGTCAAATTAAGCAAATAGTCCTGGATCAGTTTGATTTGCCGGGTATTGTCTGCTGATTTGGCGGTAATATGCTGAATGCCGCCATGAACTGTTTTGGAAAACGTTTGCAAGGTTTGATCTGCGGCAAACGGCATTGCTTGTTGCCTGTGTTGAATCTGTTTGTCGCTCTGTTCAGAGCCGGTTTTTTCAATAGCTAACACTGTTGTAGAAAATAACAGCAAACCGGCTAATATTAATCGGTAATGTTTCATAGCCTTATACCTCGTTTAATTAATAATAATATTTTTTATCCTTCAACTGCATCTGGAACGACAAGTTTTTTGTTGGTCAGGTTCAATAACTTGAAATATAACTTTTGTTTAGCGGGCTTTTACAAAGGCGACAATCGGCTTGTTGAATCGAGATCGGGATTTTGCGTGCTGCATTATTACATTAGTTACTTAAATTCTGTGGACAGACGCTGTACTCAATCAACAAGCATTCGCGTTAACGTACTATTGCTATCCTGGGCATATTTTTGATCGGTATTATCACTGCATTGATCAATAATGTCCGACAGTAGTTTTAGCTGTTCGCTATGTTGATGGCTAATGATCGATACTAGGTTGGAAACTTCATTGTCTATCATGCCGAGCGCATTCGTTAACCCCTTGTTGAGTCCGCGTAGTGCGCTTTTTTTAAGGGAGGGTTGCGATTTTTTCAGAATAAAGTAGGGGACAAGCCAGCTTATCGCGATTAATAAACTGCTGTGTATGGCAAAATCCACGCCCAAATAGTGGGTGTCGCTCATATTGCTGGTGTAATAGCCCATAAATATCTTATAGCTGACCCAAGCCATCGCCGCCAATGGAAGCATGATTTCACACAAGCGCATACATTTTAAAAATCCTCGTTGCAAGACATTGCCGGGATTCGCTAACGCTTGCCGGGCGGTCAGCTCGGTTTGCGTTTGCATGATGGCGGATGCTTTTTCGCGGATCACGGCTAACTGATTCTTAAGTGGTGCAATGGGGATATCCAGTTGATCCGCATTTATGATGAATTCATCCAGGGCGTCGTCAAAACGTGCTTGTGCCCAAGCATCCCATAAGGTTGTGGATGCCGTATGCGGGTGATATATCAGGTCGGCGGCGTGTTCTGCATAGTAGTTTGCCGTAAGCTGTATCGGCAAGACAAGGCCCTGTTGCAACAATTTTACCGTACGTTGCCATTGCTCCTGCCACAGCTTTTGTATTTGTTGAAAAGCTTGCTCGGATCCCAGTTTTTGAACAGTGTCCTGTAGTTTCTGCTTTAATTCATGCTTGCGTATCTGCAAACCTCTGAGTTCCAGTTGCGCAACAATATGTTCAGTGGCCAGCGATGAAATGGTGGATTCCAATGCTGCAAATTCGTCAGTTTGCAGATCTTCCGCACAAACGGTTTTAAATATAATCGGCTCAAAAAAACCCGCTTTATGCAGTTGTTGCCGGAAATCGTCAAATTGCTCGGGTTGTCCCCGGTCCCATTGATTCAGCACGAACAGCCAGGCGTGCCGGCTGCCTTCGGCAAGCAATAAACGCCAGGCTTTTTCATCTCTATAGCGTTCAGGGCTGACCACATAGATCAGCACATCGATGTGTGGCAGCCATTGCAAAACCTGTTGTTTATTGGTCAATTCGGTGCTGTCGAAATCGGGCATATCGATCCAGACGATATTTTTTTTCGAATCATCTTCATGCTGGGCGATTTTGACTTGTGTCACAGGCAGCTTGTTTGCCTGGTTGTTGCCTGATTGGTTGTCCGGCAGGTGCATCATGGCAACGCTATGATGATGATATAAAGTCACTTCGCGGGACGTTGGCCGTTCCACGCCCGTTCGAGCAATGGCTTTTCCCGCCAGACGGTTAAGCAAGGTGCTTTTGCCGACCCCGGTACCGCCCATAAAAGCCACGATGAGCGGCCTTGAATCGTTGTGATTGAACGAATTGTTGTGATTGAACAAAGTCTCCGGCGATCTGACGTCAACATCAAGCAATTGCTTGGCAATTTCGGCATTAATCCATCCGGATGCGCAGCCTTGCTCCGTCCAGCATCGGGATTTTTCTATTAAATCAGAGTAATCGTAAGCCATGGCGCGTTTCTGTCGGTTGAGAGTCAGATACCAGCTGTAATTCGGCATTCCGCAGCTGATCAGGCGAAATATTAAAATAGCTGGTCGCCGATAAGTGCTCGGCGAGTGCGAGGAGTTTTTTGCGCAATAATTCAATAAAGAGCGTTTGCCTGACCACACTGAGTTGCTGTTGCTTTAATTGAAATTCTACTTTGTGCATGTAACCGCCTATTGCGCTTTCAGTCAAAAACGAAGTGACCGTCAACATGGCCGGCGCAATAACCAGATCCTGCACACCAATGCCCCCGGTATGCAAGGTCAGCGCAATAACGGCGGCATCGGCAGTAACTCGCGTTGCTCTTAGGCTGTTTAAAACGATGGGTTGTTCTTGTAGTTTTTGGTACAAGCGGTGGGCGGTTTTTTCCACGTCTTGCTGGAAAGCAATATGATAGTTTTTTGCAGCACTGTTAAATTCCTGCAAAATAGTTTGACGATGGTTGCGCAATAAAGAACGAAATTCTTTCCACCGGGGTCTTTGCTGGTTTTGCTCGGTCTTATCCAGCAGCCTGTCTGCCAGTTGGATCAATGTATGTTCGGCTACCTGGTTCAACAAGGCGACTTCATGGCTGGTATCGGCAAGATGCAGTCTTTTCCGGCCCATTTTCATCATCTGTCTGACCGGCCAGGTAAGCACCTTGCGTGCGCCGGTCATAATGCCCGCCAGTCCCGGTATTTCCAGTAAAGTCAATAATTCCGCCAGCGCCTGTTGAAAGGTTTCGTAATGATGCGGATGATTCAGATAGTCGCGCTGGTAACTGTCCAGCGCCTCTTTGATCAACGCATCAACCAGGTCTTGCCAGTCATTTAACGATTGATGTTCGTCAATGACCGGTTCCAGCCAGATTTGCCAGTATTTTTTTAACAGCTCCCGTCCAAGTTGGGCGTGTTTGCTGTAATTGACTTTTTTTTCCGTTTGCACCAGCAAGTTCTGTTTGGCGTCCGGCCATGATGACAATCCTGCCTGCTTTTGATAATACAAGGGTACGACTTCGGGGAAGTCGTCTTTTCTGATATGTTGCCATTTTTCTTTTAACGAAGGGATAATTAATTCTTCCGAACCTTCATTTAGTTTGTTCAGGCAGATGATCGTCGGTTGTTGCAAATCTTCAAGCGTCGCCATCATGTCCCATACCGATTGATCGGCATATTTTTCTTTGCTGACGACCAAAACCACTATATCGGCTAAAGCAATGGCCCGGATCACACCTTCCCGGTAGGTGGCGGAATCTATCGAATCAAAATCGGGCGTGTCCCATAACACGCATTGCGGCAAAAGCACGGAATCCGCCGTACTTTCTGTCAATGAATAGCTGTCGTGCCGATCTTTGCTCAGTTGCGAGCGTTGCAGTTGCTGAAAACGGCCAAAATAGCGTTGTAAACCGTTGCAATCGGCAAGGCTGACGCCATGGCAAAAACCCTGCGGATGAATGGTGTAACCTGCCAGCGGGCTCACACCGGCGATGGCTGAGTTTAACAGTACATTGACCAGCGAACTCTTGCCTGCCTGGGTCGGTCCGACAACGGCTATTTGCAGCGCTTGTTTTCGTCCCGAGTTGATAAGCTGGCCCTTGCGTATAAAGGCCTCAGCCAAAATCAGCTGGTCTATCCGTTGTTGATAAACGGTTTTGATAGCCTCATTGTCCAGTTGGTTTAAAACCATCTGGTAACGCTGTTTTAATAATTGGATAAATTCCAGCATATAAAATTAGCTTGGGTTTATAATAACTCACCATTTTACTTTGTTTAGTAATCTGGCGTTATAGTTAAAATAACAACCACAATAACTACAAATACCATAACATGGATCCGTACTTGACTTCGAGGTTATCCTTATGAAAAAACTACCTACTCTGCTGGTGATTCTTAGCTGTATAACGTTAATAGCTTGCAGTAAAGGGCAAGAAATCAATGGTCACAGTATTAAAACCGCCTATAAATCGGTAAAGGTATTAAAAGAACGTTTGCCACCCGAAAATAGAATTGAATTTGAAGTCTCGTTCTGGACGATTCGCGATTCTATTAAAAACGACAGCGATTTTCTTGAGGCTGTCGGCGGTAAAAAACCACAAGAAATCATTGTCTTGGGAAAGAGTGTTTATGATCAGCGTAAGGCCAGTGGTTTTGCGGCTTATGAGAAGTATACAAGCTGGGAAGACATGATTGCCAAATTCGGCAAGGAACGCAGTGATCAGGGTAAGGGCAAAGTGGTTAAAGAAGACGCCCGCGATAGAGCTAACGATGTTTTATACAACCCAAGCTCACCGAGTCGGTAAGGCTTTCTGAACGGCGGCTTTATTATCCACCAATAAAGTAACAAATCGGCTTGCTTCGGCGATGGTTTGTTCCATCGCAACAATCAGTTCAGATATATCGATGCCGATTTCAATAAATTCATTATGCAATGCTGCGATAGCACGCGCATTCAGGTTGTGCTTAAGATACAGCACCTGATCTTTAAATGCCGATAACACAGGCTGGATCTTGCTTTCAGCTTTGTGTATCGCCTTGATCAGCCGGGCATAATTTTGCCTGGCTGCTTTTAATTGCTGCTTACTGCTGCTGCGCAAGGCGCGATTGGTGTATTCGTCCAGTTCTTTTTCCCATTCCGTAAATAACGCTTCACTGACTTCCTCTATCGCTTTAATACGGTTGCTGACCGCATCGGATTTAGCCCGGCAAAATTGATATTGCCTATTCAGCATATGGTATTGATGTTCAAGTGAGGTTTCGTTGACGCTTACCAGCGTTTTAAAGCATTTCAGCGCATCTTCAAACTCATTCCTGGTTTCTTGCAGACTGACGCAGGTTTGTTCCACCTGATAAACGACAATCGTGCGTTTATGTTCGCCTATCGATTCTTTGGCGCTGTAATAAACCGTCTTGAGTTTTTTTGAGAAGAAACGGCCTATAAAGTTTAGCGGTGATGCTTTGCTGTGATCAGTCATGAGTTAATTGCGTTTTGATAATTCTGAGGTATAAAAATAATGGGCTAACAATACGGGTGCAACCATAGCATAATGCGAATGACCCCGTTGCTATTGTAGCCAAATTTTACACCGGACAAAGAAACTTGATGTTCTTGTAACGGGTGAGCGTATTTTTTTTCCCACATTTTAAATGTATACCATGTAAAATTGTCGGGACATATTTGGTAATTACGGGATATTTAAAAGTGTTTAGAGGAACAACAATTCTTTCTGTTCGCCGAGGCGATAAAGTGGTGATCGGTGGCGACGGCCAGGTCACATTGGGTAATACGGTCATGAAGGGTAATGCCCGCAAAGTGCGGCGCTTATATCATGACAAAGTGATCGCAGGCTTTGCCGGCGCGACAGCCGATGCGTTCACGCTGTTCGAGCATTTTGAAGGCAAGCTGGAAAAG
>SXIP01000209.1 GCA_005772825.1 Methylococcaceae bacterium
AGTCATCAAGCGGCGTTGCTACGGCATCTATGACTTAGGCCGGTTATTCCAACATATCTGGCTTGATGTCGAAGGTCGGCGTTTATTCGGTTATGCCTAATACTATAGGTAGTGGTTACCCCACGAAATCGGGAAGAGCCACTTTTTCTTCATTACCGTACACTTTTTGCTCTATCTAAGATACCAATTGGACTTCAAAGCGTTACTGTTAATCAATTGGCAGATTGGCTTAAAAGCTCCAAAAGCGCCTTCGGATTTAAAGGTTTTTCAAGATAGGTTTCGGCGCCCGCTTCAAGTATACGATGTATATTTTCAGTGCTCGCTGCTGCGGTAATGGCAATTACCCTTATATGCCGTGTAGCCGGGTCGTTTTTAATTTGGCTGCATACTCGAAAGCCGTCAATATCGGGAAGAAGGAGATCAAGCAAAACGACATCGGGCAAAAAACTATAAATCTTGGTGCCTGCTTCAAAACCGTTTTGAGCTACCTGGATTTCGAGGTTCAAGCCGGATTGTTCAAGAAAGTATTTTGTAATGTCGATTATTATCGGATCGTCATCAACAATAAGGACCCGCATGGGTTTTGGCTGGGCATTGGCCTGAATTGCGCCGCTTTCCTGGATAAAACGTTCTACATCACTTTTCAGAAAACGCCGGTGACCACCGGGTGTGACCTTCGCGACCAGCCAACCTTTCTGGGCCCAGGATCTGACGGTGATTGGAGACACCATCAATAGCTTGGCTACTTCATTAGGGGATAGGTAGGTTTTAGTTGTATCGTCAAGTGTGGGCATGCTTTAAATATTATAGATCGTCAGGATGAGTAGAGCAGTGTAGTGGAGCGTAGGGGGATAGGCAGGAAATGCGACCGTATATCGGTTAATGTCTTATTATACCCGTATGGTTCCGCATGTTCTTTCTCATAGGGAAATAATAGCCTTTTTAATACGCACGTAACAATAAGAAATAATCTGAAGTCATGTGCTATAGCTTTCATTATTGAGTTTCTACCAGCTATTCGACTGTTAAATTCTAATGGCTATAAGTATTTATACGAATACTTTGTCCTTGCTTTTTAATTTAAAATGGCTATGAGTGGTTTATTTTTCCATATTGATCGGTTTCAATTATCGGTTTTGACCTCTGGTTTTTTATCATTAGATTTATTTTATGGGTCCCTGTTATGTCTCCAATTCAAGATGAAAATAAAGACTATTTGACACCTAATGAGGTAGCAAACTTATTAATGGTGTCTCCAGTCACTGTCAGGTCTTGGGCGCAAAAAGGGTTGCTGATAGCCAAAGTGACGCCGGGCGGTCACCGGCGTTTCCTCAAAAGCGATGTGGAACGTTTTATCCAGGAAAGCGCCACCGCTCAAGCGGATAGCCATCTGTCTGTTTCACGAGTTCTGATTGTTGATAACGATCCGCTGATGGTGGCTTATATCCGGGAGATTCTTGAAGAGTCCGGCTTAGATTTTGTGGTTGAGACCGCTCAAGACAGTTTCGAAGCCGGCGCCAAAATGAATTCCTTTGCGCCGACGGCGATATTGCTCAGTTTTATGCTGCCGGATACAGACTGCTTTGGAATCTGCTCGCTCATCAAGAGCGACGTTGCTATGCAGCATATCAATATAATTGCCATTACCGAAGATGTGAGCGCTGATAATATCGCTCGTATACTTAAAGCCGGCGCTCAAACCTTTCTTGTTAAACCGTTTAGTTCACAAGATCTTTTGGGGATTTTAAGCCACGCAGCGGGAGTAAAATTAAGGCCTCCTGCTGAGAAAAAACTGTCAAAGGAACCTGAACGGATTGCCATGGAATCGGGTAACCCGGATGCGTTGCTGTTTTCCTTGATGAGTCTGGCTGAAGCTAGAAACGGTACTATCGGTAAACATGATTCTGCGAGGCTCAGAGGCATGGTGGATTTCTTTGCTTGCTCCCTTGCTTGTTTCCGCCCTGAAGAGCTGCTGGCGCTACGCAATGCCTGTGTATTACATGACATAGGCAATCTGGGTATTCCCGATAACATTCTGCTGAAACCGGGTCCGTTGACCGAGGAAGAATGGATAGTGATGCGTAGCCACACCATCATCGGCGCACGATTGTGTAGCGGTTTGAAGGGCATGGAAATGACCGTGCCGATCATTCGTTCTCACCATGAGCGCTGGAACGGTAGCGGCTATCCGGATGGATTGCAGGGCGAGGCAATTCCACTTTTAGCCAGAGTGTTTCAAATTGTCGATGTATATGAGGCCTTGACATCCGAGCGTCCTTATAAACCGGCATTGCCTGTTAACGAAGTTATCGGTATTCTTCGCCGGGAAATCGCTGATGGTTGGCTCGACCCTGTTCTGGCAGCCGCCTTTTTGGAATTACTGAATACAAGGCCGCAAGATTTTTATATAAAACCGGAAGTCAAGGATGATGGCGTATCTTGACTTTGCAAATCCGATTTATTCAAATGCTTTTCAGATAGTTACGATAGCGATGTTTCATGGTTTTTAATATCAGGCGTTGGCAGTCATGGTACCTTCATTAAGGAATGCGCTATGGTTTGTCGGGTCTGTTTCTTCACCACATCATTTCAGCCACCGAGAACTCATTATGAATATTCCACCATGCAATGCCTTGCCTTTTCGTCGTCATGCTCTCGCCTTAGCCTTGGCATTTGCTGTTGGTGCGGCTCATGCGACGACTATTAACGTCAATTCAGATTGCAGTCTGTTCAATGCCATCAATAACGCCAATACGGATACCGATACCGACGGTGTCAACGGCTGTCCGGCAGGCAGTGGCGCCGACATACTGAATTTGCCGTTAAACAGCACGCAATCCCTGGTTCCCGGCTTGGGAGGACTGCCGCGAATTACCAGCATTATCACGATCAACGGCAACGGCTCGTCGATAGACGGTAGCAATATATACCAGCCATTTAATATTAGCGCTACCGGCGACCTGACTCTCAACAGGCTCAAGGTAAAAAACGGCTATGCCCAACAAGGCGGCGGCATTGAAAATCTCGGTAAGCTGACGATGGTGAATAGTGCGGTGACCGGTAACAGTACGTATATCTCCGGCGATTATTATTTTTTCGGCGCATACGGCGGCGGTATTTTCAACGCGGGTACCGCTACGCTAACCAACAGCACGGTAGCAAATAACCTGGTTGACGTCGGCTATTCGATTAACGGCGAGAGCGGTCGCGGCGGCGGTATTTTTAACAGCGGCAGCATGACGTTGACCAACAGCCGGGTAAGCAACAATAAAATGCTGGGCAGCAGTTATCGCGGTGACGGACCGTCCGGCGGCGGCATCATTAACTATGGTGTCATGGCCCTGAATAACACGACGGTTTCCGGCAATAGCGCAGCAACCGACGGTGGCGGCATCCGTAACCGAGGCATCATGACCCTCGATGGCAGCACGGTATCCGGCAATAGCGCAGGCAGTGGCGGCGGCATCAATAACGGGCCGGGGCATTTTATCGACAGCAACCCCATCAGTCTGACTCTGACCAACAGCACCGTATCCGGCAATAGCGCATTCAGCGGCGGAGGCATCCGTAACACGAAAAACCTGACGCTTATTAACTCCACTCTGTCCGGTAACCGCAGTGCGGGTATTGTCAACTCCGGCAATCTAACCTTGATTAACAGTCTGATTGCCAACAGTCGCCCGGCCAATAGCGATTGCCTCAACGGCAGCGGCGCGATTGTCATTGCGCAGGGCATCAACCTCGTTGAAGACGGTAGTTGCGGCGCCGACATCAGTGGCGATCCCAAGCTGGGTGCTTTACTGAATAACGGCGGTTCTACGGCCACCCATGCCTTGCTGGATGGTAGTGACGCACTCGATTCAGCCAATAAAAAGCTCTGCCCGGCTACCGATCAGCGTAACATCAAACGTCCGCAGCCCTTTGCCGGGAACTGCGACCTGGGTGCATTTGAAGACATGACAACGGTACCGCCCGCTGTTAAAAGCGTGGTTGACTTTTTCGATAACGCCATCAGTGGCGGCAGTATCATCGGTACCGGACAAAATGGTTTGGTAATTCAACACAGCAATGCCTTGCATAACCAGTTGCTTAGCGCGGGCCACTACAAAAGCCGGGGTTTAACCGCGGAAGCCTGCACCCAGCTTGTTCGTACACTCGATCGAATCGACCTGAACAACACACCGGACGCTAACGATTATGTCACCGGCAATGAGGCGGGAACATTAGCCGAAAAGCTCAAAGCCTTACGTGTCGCATGGACATGCAAATAAAACGTGTTATTTTTTGATATGACTTATCCGTTGCTAAAGAACTCGAACGGATAAGCCTGTTTTCAGTCATTCACCCATGATCAGGCTTTGCTATGACGACTCATAACACTTCGACTACTCACATAACGTCTTTTCCTTTTCACCGTCCCGCCCTCGCATTGGCGTTGATGCTGGCAATGTCTGCAAGCCAGGCCGCCACCATTCAAGTCGGCGGCGCTTGCACGCTCATTAACGCGTTTGAAAATGCCAATACGGACACCGATACAGACGGCGTCAATACCGGTTGCCGGGCAGGCAGCGGGGCCGACAGCATTAATCTGCAGGCTGGTGCGATATATACATTGACCGGCATAAATAATGTGACCGGCGGTGATAACGGCCTGCCGTCGATCAGCAGCGTTGTTACCGTCAACGGTAATAACTCGACGATCAAGCGCGCCGGAAACGCGCCCGAATTCCGGCTGTTACATATCGCACCTGAAGGTTCTTTAACCATTAACAAACTTAAATTGACGGGCGGCAACGCATCCGTTTCTGATTATTCCAATTATGACATAGCCGGCGGGGCTATTCTTAACCAGGGCGTTTTAACGCTAAACGACAGTATTATCACGGGCAACAGCGCAGCCAACAACGGCGGCGGAATCGGCAATTTTTACGGTAGTGCAACAGTAACTAACAGCAGCATTGCCAATAATCGCTCGGCTAACGCCGGCGGCATTTTCAATAAAGACAGTCGCCTTACGTTAACCGGCAGCACCGTTTCGGGTAACAGCAGCCCGCTAAGCAACAGTATCGTTAATGCCGGCGGCGGATCTTTTGATTGTTCGGGGTTTATCGTGCTGAACAACAGCACGATTTCCGGCAATAATGGCGGCGGTATTCGCAACCAGGACGTCAATACCACACTGTACTACAGTTATGGCGGGGGCGGCGGCTATTACCGCAACCAACAATGCCAACTATCAATCGGTAACAGCACGATTGCCGGTAATAAAGGCAGCGGTGTAGACAATAGGGGGATACTATTGCTGAAAAATAATCTAATCGCCAACAATACCGCTGACTGCAACAACAGCGCCGCGCTGAATTTGTCCGGTATCAATCTTATCGAGAATGGCGCCTGCAATGCCCAGCTTAGTGGCGATCCCAAAATTGGGCCATTACTCGATAACGGCGGTTTAACCATGACACACGCGGTGCTGGCAGGCAGTCCGGTCATCGATAAAGCGCTGAAAAGCACTTGTCCTTTGACCGACCAGCGTAACATCAAACGTGATTTATTGAAGACAGGGGCTTGCGACCTGGGCGCATTTGAACGCATGGCCGCAGTACCCGCCGCAGTCACGAACCTAGTGCGGTTTTTTGATGCGCAAGTATCCATTGACGCACTCGTCGGCGTCACGCCCGCCAAGCGTGAAGCGATGCGGAGGCAACTGCTCACGGCGGGAAGCTATAAGGACCGGAAGTTAAGCGTTCAAGCCTGTAGGCAACTGGCCGCAAGCCTTGATCGTATCGACCCGGACCAGACCCCTGATACTAACGATTACATTACCGGCACTATGGCTGATGAGCTGAAGCAACACATTACCGACTTGCGTACCGGTTGGCTGTGTAAGTAGCGCAACGGGCTATCGCCGACGTTTAATAATCAATCAAGCAAGCCTAACAAGAGGAACACGCCATGCCTGTCAACACTTATGCTTTCCCTTTTCGCCGTCACGCCTTGGCAATGGCTTTGGCACTATTTGCCGGTACCGTACAGGCGAGCACTATTAATGTCAGCGGCAGCTGTACGCTGATTAATGCGATCAACAACGCCAACAGCGATACCGATACCGACGGGGCAGGCGGCTGTATCGCCGGTAGCGGTGCCGATATGCTAAAGCTGGTCGCTAATAGGGTGTACACGCTGACAGCTGAAGATAATTATGCCGACGGCGAAGGTGAAAACGGCTTGCCGTCCGTTACCAGTGTTATTACCGTTAACGGCAACAATGCGACCCTTCAGCGCGCCGATGAGGTCGACACGCCTGATTTTCGCCTGTTCCACATTGCCAGTACCGGTACGCTGACTATTAACAATTTAACGTTGAAAAACGGCAATCTGTCCGCTTACTACCAGCACGGCGGCGCTATTCTTAATCACGGCAGTCTGACGTTAACCAACAGCTCCGTTGTCAATAACCGCGCCGATAACGGCGGCGGGATCGCCAACCTGGACGGGATTCTGGTCTTGACCAATAGCGAGGTATCCGGTAACCAGGCGATTATCGGCGGCGGCATTGCAACACTGGGCAATGCCAAGGGCGGTACCGGATTATTCAAGAGCAGCATCAGCGGCAATAAAGCCATCATTGCCGGCGGTATCTTCAATGACTCGACAACGGTATCAATCAGTGAGTCTACTTTCGACAATAACAAAGCGGGTCGTGAAGGCGGCGCTTTGGTCAACAACAAGGCCACCATCACCTTAAGCCGCAGCACCGTGTCGGGTAATCAGGCCAATATCACCGGCGGGAGTATGATCAACAACAATAACTCCAGCCTGACGATCACCAACAGTACGTTATCCGGCAATAAAACAGCCGGCACCGGCAGTGCGATTATCAACAGCAACAACAGTAGCTTGTCTCTCACCCATACCACAATCGCCAACAATGGCGGCAAAGGCGTCAACAATCAGTCTGCCTTGCTGCTGGTCAACAGCCTGATTACCCATAGCGGTGCCGAAGATTGCCGGAATACCGGCTTCACTATTTTAAAAGGGAATAATCTTATTAAAGACGGCAGTTGCGGCGCGACGCTAACCGGCAGCCCCAAATTGGGTCTGTTGCTGGATAACGGCGGAGTGACCCTTACCCACGCGTTGCTTAACCTGAGTCCTGCACTGGGTGCCGCCGACTCCCAGTGTTCTGATGATGATCAGCGCGCTATCGCCAGGTCGCAGCCGCGTTGCGACCTGGGCGCTTTCGAGCGGGTTCCGGGCGTCGCAGCAAGTGTCACCGCTATAGTGCAGTTTTTTGATGAGCAGCTAAGCGGCGGTGGTATTCAAGGCGTCGGTACTACCCCGCAGCAACATAGTCGCGCCCTGCGTAATCAATTGCTGGCCGCAGGCCATTATAAAGACTCAAAACAAACCGGTTTGGCCTGTCATCAGCTGACACGTACACTCCGGTACATCGACACCGACAATACGCCGGACAGCAATAATTATGTAACCGGTAATCAGGCAGCCGCACTGGTCGCAGAAATCAATACATTACGCGGCCTTTTTTCCTGTCCCTAACCAGAACCGCATATCGGCATCAATCTTTGCCAACAAAGATTATAAAAATGTATATACTTCGCGTGGCGCTATCGCGGATAAAATAACCGGCTGGAAATCCGCAATGGCGGCGGTGAGACGTATCTAATTCAGCCTGACGAATTTTCGATTTGTGATTGAGAACGAGCATTAAATAACCTGATCATTTGATTCCCCTCTCCCTAACCCTCTCCCGGAGAGAGGGAACCAGTTGTCGAAGTTATTTCATGCACGTTCCTTAGCGACGCTATTAATAAACGGTTTAACAATCAGCACAAAAACAGCAATACGATGGATAAAACCCCTGATTACCGGCATCTGTCCCGGCATTTGCCCAATACGATTAATGCCTTGTTAGCACTGGCGGAAGATGTCGAAGTATTTGGTCAGGAGGCCGGATGGGATGACGCTGTCGTGATGCAGGTCAATCTGGTGCTGGAAGAGCTAATTGTTAACGCCATCGACAACGGTTATTCCGATGGCCGGAATGGCGGCATTGATGTTCTGATCGAAACCAATCGGCAGGCCATCTGTATCCACATTACTGATGACGGTGATGCCTTCGATCCTTTCCAGATGGCTACGCCGGATTTATCGCTGGCCATTGAAGATCGACCGATCGGCGGTCTGGGCATATATCTGGTGCGCAGTTATATGGATAGCTGTGAATACCATTATATTGATCATCGCAATCAGGTGATCTTAACCAAACGCTTGTAACAGACTTTGCTTAGGATCAGATCGATACTATAAAAATGCTGTGATCAAATAATTGTGACTTTGTTACATCGGGACTGTGGAAATGAAATGCATGCCACAGTGCCCGATGCTGTCATTATTGCAACGGCGGAGGAGGCGGAGAGCCGGGCGGTGGCGGCGGAATATCGGCGGTCCCCGGTGCTGTGTTGCGGGGCATTGCATTGGAGAATTGCCCGGACACCGGAACTTGATGACCTTTGGCATACATGCATTGAATATAGGCCATATCGAAACGCTGTTGAGCTTCGTACATAGACCGGCTACCGACGCCGGTGCCGACCACGCTGCCTGCCAGAAGACCGGTGCCGGCGCCAATAGCGGCGCCTTCACCTCCACCGATGGCTGCTCCGGCTGCGGCGCCCAGGGCGGTGCCGACAGCGGCACTGGTAACGCCGCTATTGATTGCCGCTTGATTGGCCGTTATACCGCCTATCTGTATGTAGGCGAATTGCCGACAGATCGCATCATCGTTACGAAACTGCTCGAAAGACTGGCCGACGCCGGGCAATACCATGACGCTGGGACCATTGGGTAAAGTGGCGCAACCGCTTATAGTCAGCGCAAGCGCGACCGAAAATACTGTTGAAAACCGGGACATAAGTAAACTCCTTAACGAGGCGCAGAGGGTGTTGGATTAACTTGTTGCCAACCGTTTGGGCATTCCTTGACATAAGGATAATAGCCTTCCGGGGCGTTGCAATAATACCAGTAACCGGATGGATATTGCCGTGAAGTCGGCGGTGTTTGCTGGATATAGACCGGCGGTGTTGTCGGTACGGTGATTACCGTGGGTGGATAATAATAGGGGTAACCGTAGCCGTAACGGGGATAGGGGAAATACGGATAAGAATAATAAGGGAAGCCCCAATAAAAACCAAAACTGGAGTGGCTGCCATAGCCGGCTCTAAATCCGCCACCATGACCGCCTTTAACGCCATGGGCTGAATTAATTCCGCTGTACAAGCTGCAAACCATCACTACAATTACCGTTAGCCTTGTATCTGTTTTCATTATTTTCTCCTTCCGGGGGAGTCTAAGACGCTAACTATTGACCGCCTTTAGCCCTGCACAGTTCACGCGTCGGTGTTTTTCACATGCAGTTGCTTTAAGGCATCCTTCGCCATTTTTGCCGCAGTGCTTTTAACATTCAATTTGTTAATGAGTTTCCGGTGCTAATAAACAATATCGACGGATCTTATAGCCAAACGATTTGCCGTCGCGATAGTGATGTGATATATCAGGCCCTACTTTATTCTGTTTCCAACCCTGTCGATTTTTTTGCTTATGACCCTGAATGTTAACCCGCTGACAATACTGATTGTCGTGATTTCCCTGTTGATTGCGCATCTTCAATACCGCTTATGGTTAGGGGACGGCAGCATCCGGGAGATAAAAGCCTATCAACTGCGTCTTGATGAGCTGACCAAAGAGGTGGAAGAAAAAAGGCAGCGTAATGAAGCGCTTTATGCCGAAGTGGAGGATTTGAGAAAAGGGCAGGACGCGTTGGAGGAGAGGGCCAGGGATGAATTAGGCATGATTAGAGAAGGTGAGACCTTTTTTCAAGTTATCGAATAACAACGGCACAACGGATACAGACCCAATCCGGATGTTTCTGAG
Source organism: Methylococcaceae bacterium (assembly GCA_005772825.1). Classification (GTDB taxonomy): domain Bacteria; phylum Pseudomonadota; class Gammaproteobacteria; order Methylococcales; family Methylomonadaceae; genus SXIP01. The sequence continues at coordinate 9,955 of SXIP01000209.1, forward strand.
CTTACGTAGCTGATAACAAACTATTTTCCTGAGGCCTGGTTGATTGATTTTTCAGACGTTTTGCATCAATCAGCAGGCGTAGAGGAGTAAGACTCGTTGTGAAACCGGCAAAGGAAATAGTGAGCTATATTTTATCGGTTGTTGTTGCCTATTCGGGAAGTCTATATCATGGGTGCATCTTAAAGTCTGTGCGGGCTAAGCCCGTGCAGGCCATGAAAGCACCGAACCGTCACTATTATTTGCGCCGGGTTTTTAGCCATAGGATTATTAACAATAATGGGTCGATGGAAATCTGCCGGGTGGCAACCCGGTTTTGCATTATTTTCTAGTTTGAATTTCAGAGGGCTTGTATGAACGTTAAACAGTATACGGTATTGAGTTTATTAGCAGTATTTCTGAGTTTAATGCCGCTTGCAAAGGCATCCGCTGCGGATTTGTCGCCTCCGCAGCAAATTATCCAAAATGTTTCGACAACGATACAGGAGAAGATGCGCGATAAAGTATTTACCAAGGATTTTATCCAGGTGACCCAGTTCGTTAAGGGGGTTATTGATCCGCATGCCGATTTTGACAAAATCTCGATATTGGTTCTGGGCAAACTGTGGAAAACCGCTACGGCTGATGAGAAGGAACGTTTTAAAATTGAATTCCAGACCTTGCTGGTTAGAGCCTATTCCAGGGCATTCGTTGAGTTTAACAACTGGACGCTACGCTTTACGCCGACTGAACTGGACAGCGGCGCAACAAAAACCATTGTCAAAACAGAAGTACTGCAACCGGGCAACCAACCTATTGCTGTTGAATACCGGATGGTGATGAGCCACGGTGATTGGAAGGTTTACGATATTATTATCGATGGCGTCAGCCTGGTGACCAACTACCGGACCACTTTTAGCGAAGAAGTGAAAAGTAAAGGTTCATTAAGCGCCGTGATTGATGGCCTGGTTAAACGTAATACGGAAGCATTGACACCGAAAAAAACCCAATAAAAGCGCTTTGAAAAGTAAAAAGCCGGCGCATTTTTTAACCGGCTTTGGGTTTATTATCGATTCCGGCTGTCTATCCGACCCGATAACCGACATGGAAACAGAGTAGTCATGCACCGAAACGTTAATATGCAAAGCCGTTATTATCCCTTACTCGCTTTCTTCCTGTTTATCACGCCAGCTCGGGGTTTTGCTGAAAGCGCTACGGACCTGGCCGGCCAGCTCAGTGATTTGGCAGGAAAGCATGGCATCGCCATCAAAAATCTCGATTATATTGAACCCGCACCGGCTATGCCTGTACAAGGCAATCTTCAAGAGCAACTCAAGGCTTTATTGAAAGATTATAATTATGTGCTGTTAAACGGGGAGAACGGCGCCATAGAAAAGATCATCATTTCCAGCGCAAAAAGCTATGCTCCCCGGCCCGTCGTCGCCATTAATAATCCCTCTGACGATCCGCTGCAATTCAAGATCAGTACGACACGGAGCGGTCCGCATCATGTCGTTCAAACGATGCTGACAGGATCCGGCGGCACGTCGCTGGAAGCGTCGTTAATCGTCGATACCGGCGCATCAACCGTGGTGCTGCCCTTATCCCAAAAAGACACGCTCGGCTTTTCCGAGCGGGATCTTCATGCGGGTCTCAGCGATACGGCCAACGGTCAAATCGAAACTCTGCACGGGACCTTAACATCGGTTCGGATAGGCGATGCCGTTGTCAATGATGTCGCCGTCAGTTTCATTGCCGATGAGAAGTTACAAAACAAGGGTTTACTCGGCATGAGTTTCCTGAATCGCTTCCGCTTCATGTTTGATGACGCTAAAAACGAGCTCGTTCTGATTCCCGCACGTCCGGATAGGCCCACTGCAAAATAGCGGCAAGGCTTTCATAATTCTTGCACGATTGACGATAACAATAGTCGGCAGTAGTTATTCGAACAAGCCAGCGGAGTGCGTCCATGCTCAAGTCCATTCGCGTCAAATTATTCTTAACCTTCCTGGTCACCACATTGCTTGTTGTTACAGGGATGTATGTATTTATGCGCTGGTCTTTGGATCGAGGCTTTTCTGAATTCGTCGAATCTCGACAACAGGAGCAGGTAACAAACCTGATTGAAGAGCTCAGCGAACATTATGCTATCAACCAGGGCTGGACCGGTCTGGCCGGTAATAAGCAACAATGGATTGAACTGCTGTGGCAGTCCAACCCTCACCGCCATAGCCGCCCTCCCTCATGGCTTAAACAGGCGGGTAAGGACGCTGCCGATGTTTGGCCGCCGGCACTACCCGAACCGCATGCCAATAAACGCCAAGTGCCATTTGAACTGCGCGCCATGCTGTTGAATGCCGATAAAAGCATTATCTTTGGTCGCCAAACGGCTTTGTCGCAATTGCTCCTGCACCCTATCCGTTATCAGGAGCAGGTCGTCGGTTTTCTGGGTCTTTTACCGGGTAAGGCGCCCAATCAGCTCAGCGAAATCCGTTTTATGGAAAAGCAGTCCAAATCCTTTATCTGGATTGCCTTGCTGATGGTTGTTTTGTCTGCGGGTCTCGCCTTGTTGCTGGCTTACATCGTGGGACGTCCGCTCAAGCGCATTACCGGCGCGGCCAAGGCGCTGGCCGTCGGTTGTTATGATATTCGCCTGCCGGTGGAATCCGGCGACGAACTGGGTCAACTGGCGCGCGATTTTAACGAGATGGCCGCCGCGCTGGAACAATCCGAACAGGCAAGACGGCGCTGGGTCGCGGATATTTCGCATGAACTGCGTACACCGTTAGCGGTATTGCGCGGCGAGCTGGAAGCCTTGCAGGACGGCATCCGTCCGCTGACCGCTGCGGCTGTCGATTCATTGTTTGGCGACGTGATGCGGCTGAATCGTTTAACGGAAGACCTTTATCAATTATCGCTGTCCGATCAAGGCGCGTTAAGCTATCGGAAAGCTCATGTCGATCCGGTCGCGATATTAAAAGACGATCTGGCAGCATTAAAGCCGGAATTCGACAACAAGCGCATCAGTATTAGTTGGACTGATAACCTGCCGAATCCCGTTCGCATTTACGCCGACCCGGACCGCTTGTCCCAGCTTTACCGCAACCTGCTGAACAATAGCGCCAACTATACCGATAGCGGCGGCCGTTTAGCCATCAGCGTTTTTTCTGAAGCTGATAAACTGGTGCTCATTTTTGCCGACAGCGAACCGGGCGTTCCCGCGCAGGAAATGCCGAAATTATTCGACCGTTTCTATCGCGTGGAAAGTTCGCGCAATCGCCATTTGGGCGGGGCCGGTCTCGGATTGGCTATTTGCAGTAATATTGTCGAAGCGCATAATGGCACGATACAAGCGCAATCTTCACCGCTAAACGGACTTGCCGTCCGCATTGAATTACCGATAAGCTCATGAACCATATCCTGATAGTGGAAGACGAATTGAAACTGGCCCGCCTGCAAGCGGATTATCTGCAAAACGCCGGATTTGACAGCGATTGTCTGCATAACGGCCTGGAAGTGATTCCGTGGTTTAAAGCCAACCATACCGATTTAATCCTGCTGGATTTAATGTTGCCCGGTTGCGACGGTCTGGATATTTGCCGCCAGCTTCGCAGTTTCAGTACCGTGCCGATTATCATGATAACCGCGCGCATTGAAGAAATAGACCGTTTGCTGGGGCTGGAGCTGGGCGCCGATGATTATATCTGCAAACCCTTCAGTCCCCGTGAGATGGTGGCGCGTGTTAAAGCCGTGCTGCGCCGGTTGCAGGTAAAAACCACGGAGAGTCCTGCCTATACGTTCAAGCTGAAACTTGACCCCGACAGTTTCAGGGTGCTTGCCAATGGACAGGAAGTCGAATTAACCAGCGTTGAGTTTCAATTGTTGCAGACCTTATACCAACAACCGGGGCGCATCTTTTCCCGATCAAAATTGATGGACCTGATTTACCAGGATCAGCGTATCGTGTCGGATCGCACCATCGACAGTCACATCAAAAAACTGAGAAAAAAACTGATCGATCTATTGCCCGACCAGGAACTGATCCACTCGGTTTATGGAGCCGGTTATCGCTATGATCCGCAAAAAAAAATTGCCGAATAAAACTTTCACAGTATTTGCACATTCTATTCAAAATGTTTACGCTTTTCGGCATTAAAGTATTCACCAAGAACAGAGAAGAACACTGTTCTATAACCCTAACCAATCGAGAGAATAACATGAACAAGAAAATTATAAGTATTGCACTGGCTTTGGCGCTTCCATTAACCGTCGCTGCATTTCCTGGTGGAGATCCTGCCGGCATGGACGCGCATGAAAATGCCAGAATCGAACGCATGGCTAAAAGGCTGGATTTAAACCCTGATCAAAAAGCCAAAGTGGAAGCTATTATTAAAGAACAGCATGACAAACTGAGAGCGATCCATGATGAAACCCGTGTACGCATACAGGGCGTTCTTACCCAGGAACAAATAGCAAAAATGGATGCAATGAAAAAAGAACACCACGGCAAAATGCAAAAGAAGCCGCAAGGAGTGACCAACTCAGGTGATCCAGGTAAAAAGCAATAACCTGATACATATCAAGTATGCCGGCCCAGGGAAAGGGCCGGACATAAAATCCCAAATATCAAAAATCCGGGCGTCAACTGCGTCTAATCAGGCAATAATCAAGAAATCATTACCCAGTGCGGCAGGATGGTTGACAGTGCCGAGCAACGCTATTTCTACTGCAGCGCCGGCACCCAGTCCGTCGGCATCGTAGGCGAGGACACCGGTACCGGCGTCATAAGTGAGATTGTCGCTTAAGCCCACGGTGTTGCCCACTTGCCCTGCATAGGCGGTGAAAATGCCGGCGGATAAGGCGATAATGTCCTGACCGCTGGCGAAGTCGGTTAGTGTGTCGAGGTTACCGTCTGACGGCACAGAGTTAAAGACAAAGCGGTCGACATCGGCGCCGCCGGTCAGGGTGTCTTGGCCGGCGCCGCCAATCAATGTATCGTTGCCAATGCTGCCTTTGAGAGTGTCATTGCCCCTGCCGCCGATCAGGATGTCGTTGCCGCCGCCGCCGATAAGCGCGTCATTGCCTGCGCTGCCGAAAATGCGGTCATTACCGAAGCTACCGTTCAGGCTATCATTTCCCTTGCCGCCGAGTAGGGTGTCGTTGCCGGAGTCTCCATTGAGGAGGTCGTCACCGTTGCCGCCCAACAGGCGGTCGTTAGCGTCACCGCCGTTTAGAACGTCGTTGCCGTCGCCGCCTTCTAACCGATCGTTGGCTCCCAGTCCGTTAAGCTGATCATTCTCTTCCAGACCCTGAATCAAATCCGGAGCGTAGGTACCATTCAGCGTGTTAGCTAATTCAGTGCCAATGATGATGGAGGGGATAAGGGTTAGTTCGGTGTGTACATTGAATACGTTGTTATGGTTATCAGTCACGGAGACATTGATGTCACGAGTTTCCGAAACGGTGACATCTTGAGTGCTGAAGAATTTTACGGTTTGCAGTACCTTTGTGTAAGCGGCTTCGCTGGCGAGGCCTGATAAGGATAGTACACCGGTAAATCTGTTGTATTGCGCAAGCATTGACGTGCCACTGGTGTCAATCAGCAACCAATCGCCGGACTGGAAATCTTGTATAGTCACGGTAGCCTGCATGATCAGACCTCCGTCGGTATCCTGGAAGCCTAAGCCAGGAAAAAGCAGTGCAGGTTGGTCCGGCAGTTTGCCTTCCTGATAGTCGGCAGTGGCAGATATCCCGGTGATGGCGCTTAATAGGGCATCGTTGTTAATGGCGTAATTATTGGAATTAGTTGTACCTATGCCTGCATGGCCGGCCAGATCGTTAACGCCGGTGTTATTCAGGGTAATGGTATTGGTGGAATCGATCGTATATAGGCTGGGTGTCAGTGTTGCAGTCCAGGTGATACCGCCATCCGAGGTAATCACCGGAGTTAGTGTGCCGTTAGCGACGGTTAAGTCGTTGTTGTCAAAGCCGGTGACGGCCTCAGAGAAGGTAAATGTCACCAGTGAGGTTTCACCTGCGGTCAAGGTCGTATCTGTGACGACAATGCCGGCGGTGGGGGGCGGATCAAAGTTAACCACCTGATTAATCTCAGTGTCGCTCATGCCCTGCAAGGCATTGGCCGGCAGATTCGCCAATTCGGCTGCTTTTGCTGCGGCTTCGGCTTTCGATCCCGTTGCTACGGCAAAGTTCATGATGATGGCTGTTTGGCCGGGCGCCAGGGTCAGCGTATAGCCCCAGTAAGGATTGTCGTCGCCATTATTGAAATAGATTAGCGATAACGGAGTAGAAGCTCCCTGACCTTGTAAAATATGTCCCAGGCGGGGATCGGATGAAGTTGTGCCGCTGTAATTTTGGAAAGTGGTGATCCAGTTATCAGATAATTCGGGAGAGGCATCGCCATCGGAACTGCTAACAATCCTGGTATTTGCGTCGGAGCCGAGATTATTGGCTATGGCTATGTAAAAAGTCTGAGTGGTAGCTCCGGTATTGTGGAAAATATTTAACCAGCGGGCAAACGAGTCGTTAGTAGGCACAAACACTTTTCGTGAGACATCAATATTAGTTAACAACGTCTCTGTGGCAAAAACGATTTCGCGCTCGCCATCTTCTGTCGTGGCTGTTCCGTTATGATTGTAAAAGTGATCATTTGGATCGCTAGTATCGGGATTTGAAGTAAAGGGTACAACACCGTTAACGACCAGCGTGTTGTAGCCATCAAAGGCGTCGTTTAGAGTTGTCGCAATCATTCCCCCTGCTGAAGTTGTGGCATTAACCGAATGAGTAAAACTCGCATCGCTCATGGCGGCGCTGGCAGAGGATGTTGTGGCATAAGTAATATTGGTATTGGCAAACCATTCGACACCACTGCCATCAATTAAAGCAACAGAACCAGTGGCCCTGTTGACCGGGCTGCGGCCTTCCGGTACTAGCCCATCGCCTTTGAGATCATGGCTGCTGAGTACATAAAAGTCATCGTCAAACTTCTTAAACATGATGTTTACCCTTAAAATAAAATTAATTATAAAACTTAGAGGAGTAAGTATTTCAGTGGCAAAAACCTGAAAAGGAATTTGATTTTTGAAAGTCTATGTTTTGGAATCCTGAGTGAGTCATTATATCTCTCTCACTCTTGCCTCTTTAAACGGATTAGATCGTCTACCCATCAGGTGAAAAATATTAATCATCAAAAACATTATGCGTAATAATACTTTTCTTCCTGATACTGTCACCTTACCACAAGGACTCCGGCAAACCAACTGTGACGAGCTTCTCAATTTCGTCGGTATTACCTAGGGCATTGGGTCGACGCACCCCCGGTAAAACGACAGCGTCATAGATTTCGCCATTGACCCCTTCGAGACTGATCGAATGCACGATTTCGCCTGCGTTAAGATCAATAATATGCAAGCCGCGCAAGGGCTTGACCGATAAAGCGTCCAGTCTTTCGCCCAAGACCAAGTCATTAAAAAAATCGCTGTTACGCGGCTTGGAGGAACCAACGACAGCAAAGTCGCCATAGAAATCCAGCCCGCGCAAGAACCCGGCGCCAAACACCATCGGTTCAAATATCCCGCGCCTGACATCAACGCGGCCAAATTCACCGGTACCGGATTGCGCTACCCATAACCGATCCCGATAGACGCGCGGCGAATGGGGCATGGATAGGCCGCTGACGACAATTTCATTACTGCCCACATCCGTTATCGTGCCGCCGTTGCGCTGGAATTTGCGCCAGCCTTCGTGCGTATCGGTTTGACTGAAACTGGAGGCATAGGCAATCTGTCCGTTGCGCATCGCCATGCCGTTGAGATGGCAATGATCGGGAGCTACGATGTCGGCAATAAACGGGGGATGCCACAGGGGCACAAAACTCTTGGTGTCGCTGACTTTTCCGAGGCAGTTAAATCGGGTGGCGACAAACACCACCTCACCGGCGGCATCAACCGCGACGTCATGGACATTTAAAACGCCGGTGGTGTAGGCCATCTGCGGAATGTACAGGCGATCACAGCCGGAATCGGTCAATTCACCGGGCAACAGGGCATTTTCCAGTCGCCAGATCTGGTAACGCGTCACCATGTATAAGGTATTGCTGTCGGCTGCCACCAGACCCATGCAGCGATCAAATTTGCATTCATTAACCGCGAGCTCACCATTCGGTTTCAGTCCGATGAGAAACAAGCTATGACCCAGGGTATTGGTAAGGGCCAGGCTTACTTGTTGTTCCGCCAGCCAGTCGGTAAAGTGAGGCGTGACGGTAATTTGATAGTTGGTCAGCTCAATGAGTTGAGAGCGGGGCGGGGCAGATGTAATTGGCGGCATAGAATTATCACTTAATCGTTGCAAGAAGCTACAGGGATTTCGATTTCAGCGGATCGAACCAGATGGTTTGCTGAATCTCTTCTGAAACCAGGCCGATGGCCATCGGTTGACGCACATTCGGTAAAGCCACCACGTCATACAATTCGCGCATCGGTCCTCCTTCAATAAACAGCCAGTGGTCAATTTCCCCGGTGCGTAAATTGATGATGAATATCCCCAAACGCGGCTGCTCATCATACTTTCGCAAACTGTCATCTAAATCCAGGCCGGAATATATATCGCCGTGGCGTGGTTTGGATGAGCCCACCACGGCATAATCGCCCACCAGGCACAGTCCGCGCAGAAATCCGGGCGCAAAAGCGACCTGCTCAAACTTTCCTGCTTGCAGATCGGCATAGCCAAATTCCCCGGTCCCGGAATTTGTCAGCCATAAGCGATCGCGATGCCAGCGCGGAGAGTGGGGCATCGAGAAGCCGGTCGCGACAATTTCGTTGTTGGCGATATCGGTGATACAGCCGCCGTTGCGCCGTTGATCGCGCCATGAATCAAACTTGTCGATATTGCCGACACTGGTGACATAGGCAGGTAGTCCGTCGCGCATCGCCAGTCCGTTCAAATGGCAGCGGTCGCCGGGCTGTACGCCTGACAGGAAGGGCGGATGCCAGAGCGGCACAAAACTGTGGGTATCGCTGATGGTTGCCAAGCAGCCGAATCGCGTATTGACAAAGATGACTCGACCATTCCGGTCCACAGCCACATCGTGAATGCCTAAAAAGCCGGTCCTGTAGACCATGCGCGGAATATATTGACGATCGTAGCCCTCGTCGATCAGTTGGCCTTTGGGCAGAGCGTTCTCCAGCTTCCATAGTTCATAACGCGTACTTAAATATAACGCATTGTCGGTTGCTGCTATCCCCAGGCAGCGATTAAAGGAACGCTCAAACACCGATAGGCTGTTATCGGCTTTCAGACCAATCAGGAATAATTTGAGCGGCGGCGTGGTAAAAGCCAGGCTGACGTTTTGTTCGGCTAACCAGGTGGTCAGATGACGGGAAACTTTGAGTTCAAACTTGGATTGTTCGTTAGCTTCAGCGCTTGGCGGCTGATCTGATTGAGTGGTCATGCTATATCCGGATTGTGTTGTTTGCCAATGCGCGGGCTTGGATTCCCGTCCAGGGATGTAATGGGTGATCGCTTGGATTAATATCGATAAAAATCACAGTGTTTATGATGGCCGACCTTACGGTTAATAGTGTGTAAGGTTTTTATTTTATTCGCTTGTGATGTAAATCACAAAAACCTATGATCAACTTTAGATGAATCGGCTTTATGTTCGGATTAAGTCAGGCTATTCGTTGGCAATACGAGGTAGAATGACGACATCCTAAACTGTCTGTATCAGGCAAGTTAGGTGATGCTCATCCAAGTGCAGGAATAGACAGCGCGATGGGTAATAAAATCTCAATTTTTGAAGAGTGGCTACTACAGGGAGGGGAGGCCGATTAATACACACAAAATTTTTTCGAGGACCTATCCATGAAGCTCAACCTTATTGCAGTGCTTCTCATCGTCTTTCACTGGTCAGGCGCACTATCAACCCCGCTTTCCGGCGAAGATGTAAAATGGCTTAACCGTATCACCTACGGGATTAATAGCCAGACCGTTGAAAGTTATCAAAAGCAGGGCAGAAAATCATACCTGGATGCACAGTTGAATAGCGGGGTGGATGATAAGCTCCCGGCGACTGTCAGTGATATGATCAGCAAGCTGGTCATTGAACAAAAGCCCGTCGAAGTCATTGTCGGGGATTTAAAACAGGAGGAGCAGCGTATTCGCAAGTTGCCTGTCAAGGAAAAGTCCAAAGCACAAAAGGCGCGCAACCGGTTTATGAACAGCCTGGTAAAAGAGTCTATACAACGTCATTTGTTAAGGGCGGTGCATTCTCCGGCCCAGGTTAAAGAACAGATGACCTGGTTTTGGCTTAACCATTTCAGCATCTTCCGCGCTAAAGGCGCGGTGCGTTACCTGCTTGCCGACTATGAAACATCGGCTATCCGCCCGCATGTGCTGGGTAAATTCCGCGACATGGTCATGGCGACATTGCGCCATCCTGCGATGCTGGTTTATCTCGATAACAGCCATAACGCCGTCGGTAAAATCAATGAAAACTACGCCCGAGAATTGATGGAACTACATACCTTGGGCATTGACGGCGGTTATTCCCAGCAGGACGTGCAGGAATTGGCGCGGATACTGACCGGCGCCGGTATCAGCTGGACCGACAAGCCAGTCAAGCATCTTGATAAAAAACTGGAGCGCTATTATCTCCGCGACGGCAGTTTTGTTTTTAATCCCAAGCGCCATGACTTTGGCGAAAAACAGTTTTTAGGCAAAAAAATCGGCGGCGACGGCTTCGGCGAAATCGAACAGGTGGTCGATATGCTGGCCCGTCATCCGTCTACCGCACGCTTTATCAGTCACAAGTTGGCCGTTTATTTTGTCTCCGACATCCCGCCGCCCGCTCTGGTGGAACGCATGGCGAAGACTTTTCAAAGCAGCGACGGCGACATAGCGGCGACCCTGCATACCCTGTTTGAATCGGAAGAGTTTGTCGCCTCATTGGGGAAAAAGATCAGCGACCCGATGCACTATATCGTCGCTGCTTTGCGTTTTGCCTATGACGGCCAATCAATAGCCGAGCTGAGCCCGGCGATCGATTGGCTTGATAAATTGGGCGAGCCGCTGTACGGTCACCTGACACCGGACGGTTACGGCATGACGGAAAAAGACTGGATCAGTTCGGGGCAGTTAACCAAGCGTTTTGAAATTGCCAAACAAATAGTCAACAGCAAATTGTCATCGGCTGATAAAACTGCGATTTTAAAGGCTCAAAAACTATCGGATAAACCCTTGTATCAAACCATCGAACCGATACTGTCGGCCCAAACCAAAGCGGCGCTCGCCAAAGCGGCATCCGCCGAGGAATGGAATAGCTTTTTGTTGTCCGCGCCCGAGTTTATCTACCGCTAACCGGAGAAATATCATGAATCGTCGCTTATTTTTGCAATTACTGGCCGCCTCAGCGCCCGCCTTGGCCTGTTCGTCAAAGCTATATGCCGCCCCGGCCACCGATACTCGCTTCCTGCTGGTGTTTTTACGCGGCGGCTATGATGCCGCTAATATTCTAATCCCGCATTCCAGCGATTTTTATTACCAGTCCCGTCCGACTATTGCCGTTGCAAGGCCCGACCCGGCCAATAAAAAAGCCGCGCTTGCCATTAATGCCGACTGGGCCTTGCATCCGGCCTTGCAGGACAGTATTTGGCCCATGTACCGGAGCGGGCAGGTGGCTTTCATTCCATTTGCAGGCACAGAAGATTTGTCGCGCAGCCATTTCGAA
>SXIP01000210.1 GCA_005772825.1 Methylococcaceae bacterium
AGATATAAGCGCCCAGGGCATGATCGATAAAAACCGGTGTGCCGCCTACGCCGCTAAAGGATCGTACCGGTGAATTGACGCCGCCGGGGATGACGCGTTTTGCATCGGAAAATAACTCGCTAGCTTCAGTCATAATGTCTTGTTAAGGAAGTTTTAGATGTTTATAAGGTTAGAGGTCTATAAGAATAAGATAACTTTGTCATGATTGAAAGCGCTCAATGAGTTAAAATAACCTACATTGCCTATGGTTAAGCGTTACATAAGTAATTAAGGGTGTTGCCATCAATACAAGTGTGCCGGCTATGTTTCGGTGTATATGATCAGCTGACGGAAAGGTTCATGAAATCCAGAGACAGACGACGAGGGTTAGTGCTGGTTAATACCGGCGAAGGCAAGGGCAAATCATCCAGTGCCTTGGGAATGGTTTTCCGCGCCGCAGGTTGGGGTATGAAGGTCTGTGTTATCCAATACATCAAAGGCCAATGGCAAACCGGTGAGCAAAAAGCCGCGACACGCTTTGATAATATTGAATGGCATGCCTTGGGTGACGGTTTTACCTGGGATACCAAAAATCCCGAGCAGGATATTAAAACCAGCCGGGAGATATGGGAGCTCAGTAAGCAAAAAATTCTTTCCGGAGAATTTGATGTGGTTTTATTGGATGAAATAAATTACTGTTGCGGGTATAACTGGATTTCCGGTCAGGAAATAGCCGATTTTATCCGTAATGAAAAACCGTCCTGGGTGCATTTAATTTTAACGGGCCGCAATGCCGCGCCGGAAGTGATAGCGATTGCCGACACGGTAACGGAAATGAGCAAAATAAAACACGCCTATGAACAGGGAATCAAGGCCGAGCAGGGTATCGAGTTTTAAATTGAATACGGCATAGCCGGTTTATTCAAAGGCTTATGCTACTACGGGCAGTCGTTAATGCGGCTGAATTTATTACAACTAAGCGTCACACTAAGCAGAGAAAAATAATGTCTGAAACACAAAAAATAATGATGGCAGTACTTGGAGCCTTTGTAGCGGGCTTCATATTGGTTGGTGTCAGTAAACAGGAACCATCGGTTGAAGAAAAAGAAGCTGCATCAACGATTAGAAATTATGTCGCCATGCAGACGATGGCCGGGCAAAAATGTCCTGCTGCAATTTTGAAAGAGACCGGGGAACAGGTATTTTTCGCTACAGAAACGACCAGCGATAAAGAAACTTATATCACCATGAAATGGGATGGCGAAAAGGCGGCAAGCGGCGGATTTAAAAAAGCATCATGTACATTGCGTGCGTCTTTGGGAGGCATCTCCGAGTTAGTTATTGATGACAAGGTCATCATCAAGAAATAAATGTAGTACCATTACCTTCCGATAGGGTCATGCGGCTTGTCTGACATGACTCCATCGGAATTTCCCCGTTCCGGTCTTTGCCGACCGCACGAAGTATAGACACAGCCTGTATGGTCTTTGTTATCAGACCTTGAGACCTTTACTACAGGTAACAGGCAACCTTCACCAGCATCTTTCTGATTTTTGATTCGGTTCACAGTTATAATGTTTACGGCCTCCAGCAAGGCGTATTAGAAGTGCATGATGAATCTGGATAGCCGACAATAAGACTCCGATTGCCAAGTTTTTTCAAACGGCTACAATCACTTCATGCAAAAAAACACACAGTCAGACAAATCATCGCTTTTTAGCGGATTTTCTCCGCAAGACAGCCTGCAAATAGACAGGGCGATGGCGATTATCGCGCAAATTCCCGACGACCCCCACTATCACCGACCCAAAGGCTATGAAGTGGCGGCGATTTTAATGGATTTTAATGTCGACCTGAAAACCATACTCGCGGCTATTTTAAGCGATCCGCGACTGTCCCAGTTAAATCCCCAGCCCAATATCAAGGAGCAATTCGGCGAAACGGTTGCGGCGCTGGTGAAGGATGTTAACTGGTTGAACAAGTTAAGTGTTTATTCACTGGAAATGACGGACCAGCCGAACCAGACGGAGATATTGCGCCGCATGCTGCTGTCGATGATCCAGGATGTGCGCGCTGTATTGATCAAGCTCGCCTACCGGCTTAAACGCCTGCGCAGTTTGCCCAAAGAATCTTATGAGGTAAGGCGTTTTATCGCCCAGGAAACGCTGGATATTTATGCGCCGATAGCCAACCGTATGGGTATCAACCAGTTAAAGTGGGAACTGGAGGATATGGCTTTTCGTTACCTGAAGCCCCAATCTTATCGGCATATAGCCAAGTCGCTGACGGATAATCGCGTACAGCGGGAAAACTGCATTAATAGCTTCATTACGCTGTTAAAGGAGACGCTCGCCGAAGAAGGCATCAGTGCTGAAATTTACGGACGTCCCAAGCATATTTACAGCATCTGGAAGAAAATGCAGCGCAAGCAACTGGACATAGATGAACTTTATGACCTGCTGGCGGTGCGCGTTATTGTCGATAACCTGACCAGTTGTTATACCGTTTTGGGGATTGTTCACAGTCTTTGGCAGACCATCCCGAAAGAATTTGACGATTACATCGCCAACCCGAAGGAAAACGGCTATCAATCATTGCACACGGTGATTCTGGACCCCGAAGGCAATCGTATCGAGGTGCAAATCCGCACCCGCGAAATGCACGATTTCGCCGAACTCGGCGTCGCGGCGCACTGGTCGTATAAAGAAGGCGGCAAACATAATGCTGCGATAGAAAAAAGCATCGCATCGCTCCGAAAATTGCTGGAAGAAAAAAATTATGATGAAGCGTTGGGTGAAAACTTCCGCAATGAGCTGTTTTCCGACCGAGTCTATGTGTTAACGCCGGCGGGTAAATTGATCGATCTGGTGAAAGGCTCGACACCACTGGATTTTGCCTATGCGATACACAGCGAAATCGGCCACCGTTGCCGCGGCGCAAAAATCAACGGGCGTATTGTACCTTTGACTTACAACCTGAAATCCGGCGAGCAGGTGGAGATTTTAACGGCCAAGGAAGGCGGTCCGAATCATAACTGGATAGATCCCAATCTCGGCTATTTAAAATCGTCGAACGCCATCAGCAAGGTGAAAAGCTGGTTTAAAAATCAGCAACAAACACAGAATATCGCCGCAGGTAAAGCCATTCTGGACAAGGAAATCCAGCGACTGGGCATTAAGTCGCCGAATTTGCCTGAGTTGGCTAAATATTTCAAGCAACAGGACACCGATAAACTGTTCGAAGCATTGGGCCGCAGCGATATTAATCCCCGTCAACTGGCCGGTTTTTTCAAGATACCGGAACTGGAGCAGGAGCCGGAGACGCGGATAATTACCTCACCGCGTAAAAAAACTGCGGCCAAATCACTGGTTTCCGTAGACGGCATTGATAACGTATTGACGTCATTCGCCAGTTGTTGCACTCCGGTGCAGGGTGATGACATTATCGGCTATATTTCCCATAAGAAGGGCATTACCGTTCATCGCAAGAATTGTGAAAATATCCTGAGCCTTGGCCCGGAAAAACAGGCCCGCCTGATTACCGTCAGTTGGGGGAGCGAAAAGGTCAGTCATGCGGTGCCTATCGTTATTCAGGCGTTTAACGCCTCGAATGTACTGGGAGACATTACCCAGATTCTGGCTCAGGCAAAAATCCATATCTCCAATATGATGATGAACACGCATCCTGATTTTTCCACGGTTATCAATTTGACGATACAAGTTGAAAATACCGATCAATTAAGCCAGGTGTTAAGTAAATTAAGCTGTGTGTCCAATGTCGTCGAAGTCAAGCGCAAGACCTGACACGCCGTCGGTTTTGTTTTGACAAGTACGGGCAAGCAATTAACTGTCTTTGGAATACTTGTGCCGAAGGTATTCAATTATTGCCGGCAATATCGAGATAACAACAATTGCTAAAATGACCATTGTAAAATGCTGTTTTACCAGCGGTATATTGCCGAACAGGTAGCCGCCGAACAGGCAAATGGAAATCCACGAAACGCCGCCTATGACGTTGTAATGCAGGAATTTTTTGTAACCCATATCGCCGATACCGGCCACAAAAGGGGCAAAGGTGCGAATAATAGGGATAAAGCGGGCAATTATGATCGTTTTGGCGCCGTATTTTTCATAAAATTGATGGGTGCGTTCAATATGTGCCTTGTTCAAAAACCGGGTCTTTTCCTGTTTGGCTATTTTCGGGCCGATATAACTGCCGATTTCATAATTGACCGAATCACCGGCTATCGCGGCAATACATAAAATCGCAAACAGTATTCCAAGATTCATATCCCCTTTTGCGGCAAAAGCACCGGCTGCAAACAGCAGGGAATCTCCCGGTAAAAACGGCAGTACCACCAAACCGGTTTCGCAAAAAATAATAGCAAACAAGATGAAGTAGGTGATGTAGCCATAGCTTTGAATAATCGTGCTGAGATATTTATCCAGGTGTAAGAAAATATCAATAAATTGGGTAATGTGTTCCATGTTAATTCCGAGTAGGGTTTTTGGCAGATTGGCTTTGTCGGGCCGGGTTAATGGCAGCCGCTAAACGGTGCAGAACCGCGACTTAAAAGCCCTGCCCCGGTTCCTGTCGCCAGGATTACTGCTCCAGCGTTACAAACGATAATTTTGCAATGCCCGCATGCTGCACGCTTGCCATCACTTCGGCGACTTTGGCGTAAATAACATTTTGGTCTGCATATAAATGCAGGCCGATTTCAGGATTTTTCGCCAGCTCGACCTTCAATGCCGCTTCCAGTGCGGCAAGATCGGCGATAGGTTGTTTATTCAGCGTTAGTTGTCCTTTGGCGTCGATATCGACTTGCAATGGCTGGTCAGTCCTGTCGGCGGATGTTTCGACGGTTTTCGGTAATTTCACATGCACCGATTGCGTCACCAGCGGCGCAGTGACCAATAAAATAATCACCAGCACCAGCATGACATCCACTAACGGGGTAACGTTAATTTCGCTGAGCGCGCTTTCTTCTTCGGATTGAGGTTTAAATGCCATACATTATGCCTGCGGGTGAGTGGTATCTAAAGCAACGGATAAGAAACTCGCGACAAAATTTTCCAGGCGGGCGCGTTGCAGTTTTACGCGACGGAGAAAAAAGTTATACGCCAAAACAGCCGGTACTGCGACGGCGATACCGATTGCGGTCGCCACCAATGCATCGCCGATCGGGCCGGCGACCACTTCCAGGCTGGTTGAGCCGCTTTCGGTAATGTCGTGCATGGCGTTCATGATGCCCAATACCGTGCCGAACAAGCCGACAAACGGCGCCGTGCTGCCGATGCTGGCCAATAACGTCAAGCCGCCTTCCATCGTGTGTTGTTCGTGCTGCAATTGCACGCGCAAGGCCTGTTCCAGCAATTCTGTCGGATCCCCGCAGTGTTTCAGCATTTTTCCCGCCGAACGTTGATGTTCATCCAGCCAGGTGACCCCTTCATAAGCCAATCGTGCCTCCGAGCCTTTAGCCAATTCCGGCGATAGTGCTTTGACTTGCTGTAAATCAGGCAAATTCCAGAAAGTATTTTCAAAGCGATCATTGCAGCGGCTGTTGTTAAAAAACTGCCAGATTTTGAAAAAAATTAACGTCCACGTCGTTACTGAAAAAACCAGTAAGGTGTAAAGCGTTGCATCAATAATAAATTCGGGCGAGATCTGCGTGAGCATTCGGTTATGATCCTTGTATTAGTTTTAAAGGTTATTGATTGAGTTTGAATTGTAATTTTTGCACTGCGCGCTGCGTTACCGCTACACCGTTGACAATTTTTTCCTTGAATTTCCATTTGCTGATTGCAGTCAGTGCGGCGTCATCAAAAATATTTTCAGGTTCCGATGCCACGACTACTGCATTATCAACCGAACCATCCGTCTGCACGGTAAATTCGATTTTCACCCAGCCTTCGATATGCCGACTGGCGGCGCGGGCGGGATATTTCGGCGGTACACGAACCAATGGCACGACACCGGAAACGACGGTTTTACTGTTATCGCGTCCCTGTCCGGCTGTCGCAGCGGGTTTTGCGGCGGCTTTCGAACTGGCTGAAACTGAAGGCGCGGCAGCCGGGGAGGGTGCTGTAACCGGAGGCGCCGGTATAAATGCCGGTACCGGTTCAAATTTCGGCACGGGTATCGCTTCCTTCGTTTCTACCGGCATGGCTTTTGGTTTGGGTGTCGGCGCAGGTTTTTTTAGCTTGACGGGTTTTTTAACCGGTACCGGCGGCTTTACCACAGGTTTGGGTTTTACCGGTGTTTTTTTGGCAGGCGGCGGTGCGGGTGGCGGTTCTTTGGCCGCTTGCTTTACGACCGGTTCGGGGGGTGGCAACAACGCAACTTGCATAATGACCGGCGGTTTTTTATGTTCCGTCTTCGGTGCATTCAATAAAAGCAGAGCCACTGTCGCATGCAGCACCACCGCCACGGCCAACAGAAAAACGGCTACAAAGCGTGATTTTTTTTGATGATCCAATGGATTAAACGTCGACCGGTTAAAATCAAGTGTGTTTGATGAAGGCATGAAAACGATAACGGTTTATAGGGCGGTGGGTGGGTATAAAAGCAACTGATTATAACGAATTGTGAAATAAATAGCCTGTTGGAGCCTAAGGGATTTAGTCATCTATCAATTTCTTTGCCCGCCATTGCAGGCTAATCAATCGTCTTATTTCCTCAACAACAATGTAGCCAAACGTTCTCTGCTTGTTTTGAGATGCGACTATGATGAGTACCGGCACTTCAAAGTCGCGTAACGGAAGTAAATGCGGATCTTTGCAATACGTGGCCAGCGCCAGACACAGCAACAAAAATAAAGCATGTAAAAAGTTGGTGAATCGATACATCGTGAATGGTAACTAGGGCCATGAATTTAGATGGATATAATGTTACACAACCCGTAAGGAGCCTGATACGATTCTTTACATTTCAGATTGTCTGAATTTGGGCAAGGTAGATTGGTGAGTAACGAGTAAAACGATTCAGCCATCTTTATCGTATAGTCTGTAATAAAATATGAAAAGATATGGGTTTAGCCAGACCTGAAAAATAACTTGATAAAAACAACCAAGAGGACAGAATCAATGATCACCGGCGGCTGCTTTTGCAATAACATCCGATACTCCATTGACGAGGGGGCATACCAGTCTGTCGATTGCCATTGCACGATGTGCCGGCATGTCCACTCCGCACCCTACGTCACCTGGCTCGTTGTCCCGTCGGAGAAATTCAGGTATACGGCGGGAACACCGGCTATTCTGAAATCATCGGCGAACGGGACACGGTACTTCTGTAATTCGTGCGGCTGTCATGTGGCCTGCATCAATACCGAACATCCGGAGGTGATCGACATACCCGTAGGAAGTCTTGACGAGCCCGAGCGGTTTCCGCCGAGCGGCGAAATATTCTCCGATACTAAGTTGTCCTGGTTTCACCGGGATAACTCATAAGGAAAGAAATGTCATCCGGCCGATTTATAGCTATTCAAATAAGTAGTCTATCCATGTCAAAGAAACAAAGCGAAAGAGATCTCTACAAGGAAACCCTGAGAGAATTACAAATTGAGCTGGTCAAGCTCCAGAAGCACATTATCAAAAATAACGAGAAGATACTGATTATCTTTGAAGGCCGCGATGCCGGCGGCAAAGACGGTACGATAAAGCGCATCAGCCAATATCTCAGTCCGCGCGAAACACGCATCGTTGCCCTCGGTAAACCGTCGGACCGGGATTTGAGTTGCTGGTATTTTCAACGTTATACCCCGCATCTTCCGGCTGCCGATGAACTGGTCTTATTCAACCGCAGTTGGTACAACCGGGCGGGCGTGGAATATGTCATGGGTTTTTGTTCCAAGGAACAATACCACGAGTTTCTTGAGACTGTACCCAACTACGAACAAATGCTGGTTCGTTCCGGCATCAAGCTGTTGAAATATTACCTGGATATCAGCCGGGACGAGCAGAAGAAACGCCTGAAGGAACGGGAACTGAACCCACTTAAACAATGGAAAATAAGTCCTATCGACAATGCTGCGCAAAAACATTGGGAAGAATACAGTCTGGCGCGCAACACGATGTTTGCCCGCACTCATCACATGAGTGCGCCATGGGTAGTGGTTAGGGCGGACGACAAACAAAAGGCCCGTATCAACGTCATTAAGGACATCTTGTTTCGTCTTCATTACAAGGACAAGGATGAGGCGCTGGTGCTGCCTGATGCCGATATAGTGTTTGCCTATGCAGAAAGTTATTTGAAAAACGGCATGATTGCGCCTTAACAAAGCCGGTCGTTGTCAAATAAACACGCTGAACGGTTCAATGACGACCTTGTCTCCGGCCTGGATTCCCGCACAATCGGACGGCAGAATGATATAGCAGTTGCTCCGGCTCAGGGAACTCAAGATATGCGACCCCTGACTGCCCGATGACGCGACATAAAACTCGCCGTTCTCGTTTTGTGTGACAATACCGCGTTGAAATTCCTGTCTGCCCGGGGCTTTTTTCAGCGCGCTTGTGCAGGTTGCGGTAAAACGTAAGGGTTTGGCTTCGGGAGCGCCGGACAGTCGTTTCAATGCAAAATCGACGAGTTGCTGGAAAGTCGTGACGACAGCGACGGGATTGCCGGGCAGCCCGAAAAAATAGCTACGGCCTATTTTGCCGAATGCCAGCGGCTTACCCGGTTTCATGGCGATTTTCCAGAAATTTACCTCGCCGCAGCGTTCCAGTATTTCCTTGACATAATCCGCTTCACCGACCGATGCGCCGCCTGTCGTGATAATCACGTCAAAATTGTTGGCGGCTTGAACCAGCGCTTCTTCGAGTACTTCCCTGTCATCGGCAATCACGCCGCCATCGACAACCTGGTAAGCGTCATCAAGCAATAAGCCGTTTAACAGATAGCGATTGCTGTCGTATATTTTTCCGGAATCCAGTGCTTGACCGAGCGGTGTCAGCTCGTCGCCGGTGGAAAAAAACACAATTTTTAACCGCCGCTTAACGGTGACTTTATCAACACCGGCAGAAGCGAACAGACCGATGTCACTCAGCGTCAGTTTTTTAGGCTGGTCGCATAATAAAGCGCCTGATTTGACGTCTTCGCCGATTTCCCTGATGTTTTTTCGGATCGCTGTGTTGGCGGGAAAACGTACCGTTTGCCCGTCAACTTGTACCTGCTCCTGCATAATCACTGAATCCGCCTGTTCAGGCACAACGGCGCCGGTAAAAATCCTGACACATTGGCCCGATTGCAGTTGCCCGGCAAAAGGCCGACCCGCCCACGAGACGCCCGCCAACTCAAGCGTAAACTCATGCCCGGCGATACACTCATGGCTGGAAAAAGCATAGCCGTCCATTGCCGCGTTTCGGTCGTGCGGAATATTGATCGGTGAATAGATCGATTCCGACAGGACGCGGCCTACGGCATTTTTTAAATCGACCGGTTCGGAGTCTTCGATAGGCTGTATCGCGGCGTTAATCCTTTGCAGTGCTTCGTTAACAGTCAGTAGCGGTTTTGATTCCAGGCTGCAAGCGTCAATCATGATGTTCTATAAAATTGTTGAGGATGAATGCGGCAATGGTTTCAGGCCGGTTTATATCCAATTGGGTCAAATAGGTCGGCGTAGACAGCGTACAATCCGAGGCGATGGCGATGATGTCCGGGTCGTTCGGGTACAGTAGGGGATTATTCAGCCCGGACCGGTGCAGTTCAATCTTGGGAAAGGATTCTGCTTTAAAGCCTTCAACCAGGATCAGGTCAAGTGCAGACTGATCGAACAGTTTTAATTGATCGTCCAGTTTCGGTTCTTGTTCCGGGTTAATTTCGGTAATCATCGCACGTCGGTGTCGGGATACGATCATGACCGGCGATGCGCCGGCTTCGCGCAAGCGAAAACTGTCTTTTCCGGGAATGTCTATATCAAAATTATGATGACCGTGCTTGATTAAACCGATGCGCAGGCCCTTTTGTTTTAAAATCGGAATCAGGCGAGTCAGTAACGTGGTTTTGCCGGTTCCGCTAAAGGCGGCAAATCCGATCAGGGGAATATGGGCATGCTGCATAATTATCCATTCATCAGGCTGTTATCGTGAGTTGTCCTATTCTAAGGTATTATTTGCTGAGGATCATTAATCCCGGAGAAAACCTTGATTCGAATTTACCTGTTTTTGTTAGTTATCATTATGGCTTTTTTTGCCTTACGCAAGCTGTTAAAAGCCTCCCCCGTCATATTGGCAAAATATGCCAGACTTTTAGTCCTGGGTTTGATCGGTATCGCGTTACTGTATTTAACCGCGACCGGACGCTTGAATTGGCTGTTCGCCCTGCTGGGCATCGCCGTCGCTTTTATGCTCAGGTTGATGCCGGTATTGTTAAATTACGCGCCTCATCTGCACCGCTTATGGTCTGAATACATTGCCGCTAAATACGGCTCGTCTCAACGGCAGGGCGGCGGCAACGATTTCAAAGGGAAAATGACCGTTGAAGAAGCTTACGAGGTGTTAGGACTGAAGCCTGGCGCATCAGAACAGGAAATCATTGTCGCTCACCGTAAATTGATGCAAAAAAACCATCCTGATCGTGGCGGGTCTGATTATTTGGCGGCGAAAATTAACCTGGCCAAAAAGACTTTACTGAAAAAATAATGCTGATGCTCGGGTGATTCGGCATTGATGCTTTTCAATCCTTGGTAACAAAAATGTTGATTTTGAAAGTGAATATTTCACTAAATAAGGAAAATTGACGAAGAAAAAGTCAAAAGTCTGAAACAGTCATCAAAAATAACATATTTCTGTAACCTGTCGAACTATCTCAAAAAATAGAAAATAACTTAAAAACAGTGGTTTAAACTGGTAATCCAAAAAAATACTGCCTGAATAAAAAAATCAGTTATTTCAATTGCTAACAGAATCATGTTAGAGTTAAACCTTAACTAGTACATGAAATGCGCTGTGTCAATGTTTTTCTCATTTTTATTGCATAAGCCGTAAAGATAGAAAAACAAGCCAGTGACTGCCAGTGACGCTGGGAGGGAGATTATCTGCAAAAAACAAGGATCGATTGGTTTCGTAGACAAACTCTATCAAGCATAACGCTATCGTTATGCGTAGCAGAAAGCCAATCCCGAGGTAAAAATAAGAAAAACGGGAGCCGGTAAAGCCATTTGCTTTTGGTCTGAAAAATTAATTCAACCGTGCCCCGCCTCAGACAATTAGCCAGGTAGTTACTATGAAAGAAGAATTAATTGAACCATTGGATGATGATATTGCTGTCGCTGTAGCTTTTGAAGATGAGCTGTCTTTTGACGATGATATTGAAATAGAACCTGCACTATTCGGAACACTGGATATAAATGAGGTTATTTCCGTCAAGTCCAAAAATCATGATTTCGATGCAACCCGGGTTTACCTGAATGGCTTGGGCAGATCAAAATTGTTGACCGCAGACCAGGAAAAAACCTACGGCACACAAGCCTTGCAAGGCGACCGGTTCGCCCGCAACATGATG
The DNA here is from genome assembly GCA_005772825.1 of Methylococcaceae bacterium. Taxonomy (GTDB): domain Bacteria; phylum Pseudomonadota; class Gammaproteobacteria; order Methylococcales; family Methylomonadaceae; genus SXIP01. Next base: position 11,482 of record SXIP01000210.1, read on the forward strand.
ATTGAAAGCAATTTGCGGTTGGTGGTGAAAATTTCCCGCCGCTACCTGAATCGGGGCTTGCCCTTACTGGACATGATTAATGAAGGGAATCTCGGCCTGATCCGTGCCGTTGAAAAATTTGATCCTGAAAAAGGCTTCAGGTTTTCAACTTACGCAACTTGGTGGATCCGGCAATCCATTGAAAGGGCGATAATGAATCAGACACGCACGATTCGTTTACCGATTCACATCGTTAAAGAAATGAATACCTATCTCAAGGCCCAGCGACATCTGGCGCAATTGCTGGATCATGATCCCAGTCCTGAAGATATTGCCGATCATCTCGGCAAGCCGGTCGTCAAGGTAAAAAAAATGCTCAAACTCAATGAGCGGGTAACTTCGGTCGATGTGCCTATCGGTAAAGAGATTGATAAACCCTGGCTGGAGTTAATCGCCAATGAGCGCTTGTCGCACGACGAAAAAATCCAGGAAGACAAAATCAAGCAGAATATCAGCTGCTGGGTTTTTGAACTTCCTGAAAAACAACGTGAAGTTATCTGTCGTCGTTACGGTTTATGCGGTTATGAGGAAGGGACGCTTGAGCAGGTTGCGATGGAACTCGGGGTAACCAGAGAGCGCATCCGGCAAATTCAAATGGATGCGCTAAAAAGATTAAAAGAAATTCTCTGCGTTCATGGCTATTCCTTTGAAGAGATTTTCCAGTAAGTCCTTCAGGTGGTTAAATCAAGCGTTAATAAACGTGGCATTAAGCAAAACGGGTGTGTAAGGGCCAGTCCCGATAATTAAAAACCTGTCCTTGTTCGCGCACGGTCGCACAAGCATCGGGTGAAACGTCTGCAAAAACCCATTGTACGGCGTTGAACTCGCCGATAGCCAGTATGCCGTTATCGGGAAAACCGCGATCAACCGGTGTATAAACAGCCGCCGCACCGACATTGACATCGACGGCTTCCGACCACGGCGCATCGCCAACGATGGAGGATTGAACCACATAGCACTGGTTTTCCAAAGCACGAGCTTGGCAGCCTATTTTTACCCGGTGGTAGCCGGCCACCGTATCGGTACAACTGGGTACTAAAATTATATTCGCCCCGGCTTCGATTTGTTTTCTCGCCAGCAGCGGAAATTCGCTGTCATAGCAAATATTAATGGCGATTTTGCCGTAATCGGTATCGAAACACTTTAATTCGTTACCGCTTTGAATCAGCCATTGCTCGTTTTCAAAACGGGTCATCATCAACTTATCCTGATAATCATAGCGTCCGTCGGGCATAAACAAATAAGCGCGATTACGATAAGCTCCTGATTCGATTTTTACCGGAAATGTACCGGCCTGAATATAACACCGGTGCTTTTCAGCCAGACTTTGAAACAGCTTGAGATAATCATCATGCAATGATTGCATGGACAGCAATTGCTTGCTTAAGGACGAATAAATTTCCTGGCCGAACAGCGAAGCCAGTTCCATGCTGGCATATTCGGGAAACAACAGGATTTGCGCATTGTTTACGGTGGCTTCAGCCACCCAGTGTTCTATTTTCTCCTGATAGTTTTGCCAGGATTCCAGAAAACTGATGTCGTATTGGGCGCTTGCAATCTTAACGGTCATGTTTAAGCCAAAAAGTCATGGGTTTAGGGGTTTCTTCGGTATCGTCCAAATCTTTCCACAGGTACGTTGTTTTCAGTTCGGGATGTTTGAAATAGCCGCGTTTGTTCCAGAATTGATCCAGCGGGACATAATTGGCGGGCCTGCGGGGATGATCTACCGGCCTTTCCACGCAACAGAAGGTAATATGCTTGAAACCGCCCAGATCCTCGGCATGCGCTTCCCGCTGTTCAAAAAAGCGGACACCCAGACCCAAGCCGCGATAATCCTTATTCAAGACAGATTCACTGCAATAAAACACATCGTCAAGATTGTAGCCGTGCTCAATAAACGGTCTTCTCAGCTCCTCCGTTTCATATTTCATCGGGATGGCTGTGGATGCGCCGACCACTTTATCCGCGCCCGGCTTATCGTCATCAAACGCCAGCACAATCACGCTTTCAGGATTATCGATATAGGTTTGCAGGTATTTTTTTTCATACTCGATGGTTCCGTCGTATAAATAAGGGAAGTCGCGGAACACTTCAATTCTAAGCCGGGCGAGTTCGGGAATGTATTGCACCAGAGCTTCACCGCTCCATCGTTCAATGCGAATGTTTTTAGACATGGCGTAAATATCAAGGCAGTAAAAAAAACGGCATTTTAGCCGAACTTGTTATTGATTGCAGGGTTTATGATGTAAAACCGGATATTCAAACTGCCCGGGCAAGCCGCAAACTATCCTGGCAATTCTCAAAAACAGACCGTCGGATGGTATTATTAAGTAATTGCAAAGACGAGCGTTATCGATGAATTGTGTCAAATCCCGGCATGTTATAGAAGACATTATAAAAAAATCCCGCTTTATCGGTGTTGTCATTCCTTGCGTTGATGAAAACGACGTCTTGTTTAACTTGAAGCAACTGCATAGTGAGCACCCCAATGCCAGCCATATTGCTTATGCTTACCGGCTCAAGACAGAGAACGGGATCATCTACCGGTTTCATGACGCCGGCGAGCCGACAGGTACCGCCGGCAAACCGATTTTTCAACATCTGGAAGGTAAAGAGTTAATAAATCTGCTGGTGGCGGTTATTCGCTATTTTGGCGGTATCAAGCTCGGCGCTGGCGGTTTGACCCGCGCTTACGGCAATACAGCCAGACAAGCCATCGAAACCGCCGAGACTGGTCCGTATGTAGAATTGACTGAGGTTCGCTTAACCCTGGATTACCGGCAGATACAAGGTCTGGAATATGCGTTGGCGAAGCTGGGCGGACAGATTGTCAAACAGGATTTTAGCGAACAGGTACACCTGGTCGTTCAACTGCCCGCCGGGCATGTGGATACCTTATTACAGTCTTATCCAACGCATTATTGATTAGCGTGCAGTTTCAAAAATACTCTTATAAGACACATACATCAAGGTTGAAACCAGCATATATAATACCGGTGTTAACAACGGCGTTATTGTCATGCAAAGAAACGCTTCAAAAAAGATAAAGCCCAGCATTTTATAAAGGGCATTCTGGTTTCTGGAAACAGCCCTGTCGTTTTTTTCCTTTGCCTGACTCCAGGTAAAGTCTTCAAACAGCATCAGGGGGTGCGTGAACCAACCGACAAAGGTAGTCAGCATCAACAGGACAAAAATCAGCGAAATATTGGCGTACGCATAAATCCAGCCGGCTATTTCACGCATGGTGTTGCGGTTCAGGTTTTCCGGCGTCAGTTCCCAGTGAAAAAAGAACTGGCCGATTTTGTAAAACTCACCGGAAACGATATTGGCAATCGCCATAAACACAAACCAGCTGACCACGATACAGAGGGCTGCTATAACAGCCAAAGGCAGACTTTTATTAACCGCCCAATAAAAACCCACCGGATTTTCTGAGCAGGCCTTAAGATCGATATACTTGGCAATGCCTACACCGACAAACAAACACGTCACACAGGAAAAAATACCCAGCGCAGGAGAAATCTTGCCGACGATCAGCAGGATGCCGACAAACAGGCAGTAGCCTATCCAAACCGAAGGGCCAAGTTTGACAAATAACAGGGCTTCCCTGAGCCAGTCACTGAATTTGGGGTTTTTCACAATGAAATCCTGGAAATGCCGACCGCTTTGCGTAATTCCTTAATAAAGGGAATGCTGATGGCGCGGGCTTTTAACGCGCCTTCCTGAAGTTGTTCTTCGATATGTGCGGGCGACTGCATTAAAGCCTCGTAGCGCTCCCTGGCAGGGGTAATATGGTCGTTAATATGCTCGAACAGCATTTGTTTCATCTCGCCCCACCCTATGCCGTTGGCATAACGCTGCCGTACCTCAGCGACTTCATGAGGGCTGGCAAAGGCCTGGTAAATGCTGAACAAGGTGCAACCCTCCGGATCTTTAGGCTCGCCCGGTTCCAGTGAATTGGTCTTGATTTTATTGATCAGCTTGCGAAGTTTTTTCTCAGGCTCGAATAAGGGAATGGTGTTGTTGTAGCTTTTGCTCATTTTGCGACCATCGAGCCCCGACAATGTCGCCCCATACTCATCAATAACCGCTTCAGGCAATGTGAAATGCTCACCATAGATATGGTTAAAGCGTCCGGCTATGTCCCTTGCCATTTCAATGTGCTGTATCTGGTCTTTACCGACCGGCACCTTGTTGGCGTTAAACATCAGGATGTCGGCGGCCATCAGAATCGGGTAACTGAACAGGCCCATGGTGATGCCCTTATCGGGATCGTTTTCTCCGCTTTGTTCGTTTTCGGCTACCGACGCTTTATAAGCATGGGCTCTGTTCATCAGGCCTTTTGCCGTCACGCAGGTCAGCATCCAGGTCAACTCCATGATTTCCGGGACATCCGACTGCCGATAAAACACCGCATTTGATGTATCCAGTCCCAGAGCCAGCCAGGTGGCTGCAATTTCCAGGCTGGATTGCCTGACTCTTTCCGGCTCCTGGCATTTAATCAGCGCATGGTAATCGGCCAGAAAATAAAAAGGTTGAACATTTGCATCTTTGCTCGCCGTAATGGCCGGACGGATAGCGCCGACATAATTGCCCAAATGGGGTGTGCCTGTGGTGGTGATACCGGTTAATACAATCGCTTTAGTCATTAGTCAATACTCAGAAGGTCCGTTTTTGTAGGCTAAATTATTACATAAATTGAACTGAACATTAATTGAACTGAACATTACAGCACAAGCCGATCAATTGACCTGCCGCTGATCAGATAAATTATTATGGTACTTTGTATACTGGATTTTTCAGATAAAGCAATGCCGGGTTTGTTACGCGTCAATAAATTTAACGGTAAATGCTGGAGAAATAATCAGGGCGGATGTGGATAATGCGGCTTGCCGGATGTCAATTTGAGTATTCGTCATAACCGACATTCCATTCCCACGTCGCTTGGCAATCTATATATACTCTGTGCGGTCGCATTTCAGGCTTTCTAACCGGCTTTTGTCCTAAATCTGTGTTACGGAAACAATTGCATAGAGCAGCTATAGGCCAATTTCCGAGCCTTGCTCTCGAACAAAATAGTTTGGGTATATTTTGGTCGTCGCCCTATATTAGCAATACCGGTTATGCTTGGTACGTCGATTTCTACGACGGTTATACAAGCTATGGTTTACGCTCGGGCGCTTTTGCCATACGTTTGGTTCGGGATCAATGATGTTTTTTTGACTGCCGGGAAATGAGGAATAGTCAGCCAGCCTTTGTTATCATGGCTGGCGGATATTCACATATGGCGGTATTGATTTTGCGGACTTTCAGCGGTATCGACGACTAATGCGCTATCGGTTTATCCTGTAGCTCTTCCATCTTCCGCTGACATAGCCCAGCGCTTCCTGAATATTCAGGTCGCGCGTTGCGCCTCCGGTCCGCAAAAAAAATTTCGGCGCATTGCCTTGATCCAAAAATACCGGTCTTGTTGATGGAGAAACAATAATCCGGCAAACGTCCTTGTTGTCAATTACATAAAACAGCACATGGACAAAAGGACAGATGTCGGCGCCCAGCGTTGTTGAAATCAAGGTCATCAAAGTTTGTTCAAAGCCGTCCTGGTTGGGTTTTTTCAGCGTTTGATAGTCCTTTTCAAGACCTAAAATTTCGCCATTGTCGGCAACACCAATCAACAACGTGCCGCCGATTGTGCTGTTCAAAAAACCCGCCAGCGTTTTCAAGACGACACCCTCAAGAGCACGATTGATCCGCGATTCCGTCATATCCCAACGCAACGAGGATTTGAATTCCAGATGAGGGCCTTCTCCTTGCCGGATAATCGATGGCAAGTCCTTGTTCAGTTCCGCTTTCAGGTAATCGATATGCACCAAGCGCTTATGTATGACTTTATAGAGAACAAGAGACAACAGTCCGATCATCGCGCCGATTTCCGCATAAAACATAATCAATACAAAGTTATCATGGGAAATTTTTCCCATCAGCATATCTCTGACTTGACTAAATACATATTCGATTGACGACAAGGGGTCGGCATTTTGTTCGCGTGCATTGATATAGTCGTAACTGGGCGCCAGTACAAAGATGCCGATAATGGCTCCAATCAGCGCTACGGTGCTGTAAAGTTTTAATTGTTGACGCCAAATCAACATCATCAGTAAAAAAAATCTTTTCATTGTTTCAACAAAGTCTCCGGTTTTGTTTCCATAAAGACTCAAAAGTGATTTACGGCTTTATTGGTTATTTTTAAATCAAAGCGGTAATTTATTTCCGCTATCTCTTGGCTGTCATGAATCAATAATAAACAGATTTGATCAGTTATGAGCCAATAACTCTTCAATGCTACGAAAAACATCAGCAAACATATCTTTTGTCAGTCGTTTAGTCTGTACGTTATAGCGACTGCAATGATAAGAATCAACCAATCTGCGTCCATCCGGCAGGATATGCCGGGCATTATGGGCAAATGCAGCAGTGCTTAATTTCAATCCGTATGCCTTTAATACCGATTGATGGGCAATACTGCCCAATGCCAGAATAACCGCCTGTTCGGGCAGGGTTTTTAACTCGGCGGCCAGGAAATTATTACAGCAATTGATTTCACCGCCTGTCGGCTTGTTTTGCGGAGGTAGGCATTTGACCGCATTGGTTATTCGGCATCGTTTAAGTACCAATCCATCTGTCAGTGCTTCAGATTTTGCCTGATTACTGTAACCGAACTCATAGAGGGCGTCATATAGCAATAATCCGGCGTAATCTCCGGTAAACGGCCTGCCGCTTGCGTTGGCGCCATGCATGCCGGGCGCCAGTCCGACAATCAGCAATTCGGCATTGCTGTCGCCGAAAGGGGCAACCGGACGGGCGTGATAGTCGGGATGCTTTTGCTTCACTGCAAGCAGAAAATCATCCAGACGCTTGCAACGTCTGCAATCCTGATCGAATATTTCTTTTGAATACATAGATTTCTGTCCGGTATGAGCAATGCCTAATGCTTTGGATTCAGGGAGCGGAGGACAAAAAAAACCCGCTATGAAAGCGGGTTTTTTTTGTGTAAAGCGGTCGAAATTGACCGGTTATCGAGGCTTATTGGTTGCCTGTCCAGATTAACTCAACACGACGGTTTTGCGATCTGCCTTCTTCGGTGCTGTTATCGGCAATAGGTTGGCTTTCACCGTAGCCTCTGGCGTACAGTCTGTTGGTAACGTCTTTCGAAGTCAGGTAATCAACAACCGATTGTGAGCGACGTTGTGACAGCTTCATGTTATAGGAGTCTGTTCCTTCGCTGCTGGTATGGCCGCGGACTTCAATATCATCTTTCTGTGGATAATTGATCAGGTTTGTTGCAACAGCATCCAGGATACCCATTGCCTCAAATGTTAACTCGGCGGAATTATATTTGAAATTGACGCCTTTCAGCTCAAGGCTGATTGGGCAACCTTGATTATCAACCTTACTACCGCTCATGGTTCCAGGGCATCTGTCTTCGCAATCGTTGACGCCGTCGGCATCTGAGTCAAGCGTTGAGCAATCGGGTACCGGAGTAGGGGCAGGCGCAACCGGAACTTCGAACTTTGCCGCAGTTGGCTTCGCGCCAAGCGGAATAACAAAGCCCAGGTTAACCGTCATGTCATGAAATTCCTTTGATGAAGGATCATTAGAACCGAAGTTATTGTTGTAGCGATAGCGTACATCACTACGAATCAGGAAGTTATCGTGAAGCTCATAGGTAAAGCCCGCCCCTGCTTCGCCGATAATGCCCGCATCGTCTCCATAACCACGGTTAGAGCTCATACCGCCTATACCGAGTACCGTATAGGGCGATAATTTTTCGCGGAAAAAGTAATACTGGACATCGGCAGTACCGCCACTCATATTCCATTTTTTTGAGCCATTATCACCGCCGGCATATTGATAAAAGCCCTTCAGCTCGACATTGAAATGTTCATCAATCATCTTGCCAAAGCCCATACCGCCACCCCAGCCGTCATTAGAACTGCGCTCGCCTCCAGCATGGAGAAAGGTGCCGAAAGGTGCAACATACCATCTATTATCTACGGCATCATCAGCTTGAGCCATGGGCAGAAAGCCGGCACTTGTCAAAGCGGCAAGTGCAAGTAAGTGTTTTTTTAGCATAAATATTCTCCTTGGAAAAATATAAGAAAACGGGCGATTATAAGAAATACAACGGTAGAATGTTACTTCTTGCACCCTTGATCAAAGCCTTGGGGCTAAAGGCATAACCTCGATTTTACGTACTACAACGGTTCTGGATTCTGTTTAATCCTTATCGATATTCTAAAAGCCAATCTTGAAATCAAAGATCATCCAAATGTTAGAAAGGCTTGGGTACTACGCATAAATAGTATGGGCGTTACAGAATCCAGGGAACCATGATGTTTTGTTTCATCAAAACAACAAATGTTGCTTAATAGAGATTATACAGCTTATTGCAAATGAATCTAGCTGATTTCAATATTTAGTAAAAGGATATACGTTCGCTAGCTATCTTTTGCTTCCGGATTAAACCCGTATCAATAGTAAAAGCCTGATATTGCATTTTATGAATACGCTGCTCACATGCCTCTAAATCATGCAAATCATTGATTTAAAGTATAGTTCATTCTTTCATTAAAGCTAGCAGCACCGTCTTATGCCATTCCATTTTTCATCTTGCCATTGTTTGAAAAAATCCGCCTTGCTCAATGGCGGTGCGCACACATGTCCGGCATCAGTGCGCTGAAGTTCTGCGTAATGTTTTAAATAGCGCTCATAAGCATCGTCACCGGAAAGAGTTCGCACACCCTGCCAAAACCTAATAATTTTGTCTAACATTAATCCCTCACCCATTCTTCAATCAGCCCGCTGGATATATGTGGCGCTTCTGTCAGCGGTAATACGGGCTTTCCTGTCAGGTAGCGAATACAAACACGCAACATATCAAAGACGATCAACCATAACAAAGCGACTAAAAATAAGGTCAGACATGCGTCCAGATTCATATTAAAAATCAACTGAGGAGCAATCTCCGCCTTTGCCGGCGGCAGCGTGCCGGTCGCCAGTTTTTCGGCCAGATCGTCAGCGGCTGCATAAAAACCGATGCGCGTGTCGGTGCTGGTTATTTTCTGCCACGCCGCAGTGCTGGTAATTATTATCAGCCACAACAGCGGCAGGCCGGTTACCCACGCATATTTGAATTTGTTCGATTTAACCAGAATACCGGTCGCCACACACAGTGCAATCGCCGCCAGCATTTGATTGGCGATACCGAACAGCGG
>SXIP01000211.1 GCA_005772825.1 Methylococcaceae bacterium
CGTGCCGGTTCGACTCCGGCCCGAGGCACCATAAAATTCAATAAGTTAGAATTACCATTTTATTACCAATAGTGAAAATTTTAGGTAATAAATGGCCGCTTTTCGTAAGCTTTCTAATGGTAAATGGTTTGTTCGTGTACGTCGAAACGGCTATCCCGAACAGTCTCAAGCCTTCCCAACTCGACCAGAAGCTGAGCTTTGGGCGACTGATATTGAATCCACAATGCTCCGTGGTTCATTTATCTGTACTAAGGAATCAGAACGAACGACCCTAGCTGAAGCATGGGAGCGTTATCTAAAAGAAATTACCCCAACTAAAAAAGGCGCTAAACGCGAACGCTCTCGCTTTATGCTACTTCAAAAGAGCTCACTCGGGCAACGGTATTTGGCATCGGTGCGTGGCGTTGATATAGCGACTTACCGAGATGCGAGACTAAAGGAAGTTTCCCCCAGAACAGTACAGATCGAAATGGCGACAATTAGCCATTTATATACCATCTGCAGAAAAGAATGGGGCATGGAATATCTCACAAACCCAGTGGCGTCAGTTCGCTCCCCCCAAGGTAAACTGTGGCGGAGTCGAGCGGTTCACGCGTTGTGCTTGCGCCGCAGGTTAAGGATTAGTTGGATTAATCCGCAGATGACGCAGATACTAATAACTGAGGCTCTCACCAAAACAAATCCATTTGGCCGCTGCTTGGCCTCGGCGGTCTGAATAAGTCTGTGTTCAATATCGGCGCCCCCGGAAAGGCTAATTTTTTCATCGCCAGACGGTAACGTTGCTTGAGCACATTGGCGTAATCGCCGGTACCGGACATTCGCACACCGAACGCCGAATCGTAAGCTTTGCCGCCGCGGGTTTCGTAAATGCGGTTCATCACCCGCTCGGCTTTCAGGGGTTCGTGTGTATTCAACCACTCTTCAAAAAGCTCCTTCAGTTCCAGAGGCAGGCGTAGCAGCACATAGCCGGCATCGATCGCTCCGGCGTCGCGAGCCGCTCGCATGACTGCCTCCAATTCCTCGTCGTTCAACATCGGTATTAGCGGTGCGACCAGCACACTGACGGGAATACCGGCCCCGGCCAGTGCAGCTACGCTTTGCAGTCGCCTTGCGGGCGCAGCGGCTCGCGGTTCCAGGTTGCGGGCCAATTGCGGTTTTAATGTGGTAATCGAGAAGGCGATTTGCACCAGACCGTTTGCGGCCATATCCGCCAGCAGATCCAGGTCGCGTTCGATCAAAGCCGACTTGGTAACGATAGAGACCGGGTGTCGGCACTCGTGCAACACTTCAAGAATGCGGCGAGTCAAGCCCAGTTTTCTTTCCACGGGTTGATAGGCATCGGTATTGATCCCCAAGGCGATTGGGGCAGGCTGGTAACGGCGGGCGCTGAGTTCTTCTCTCAAAAGCTCGGGCGCATCGGGTTTGTAAAACAGCCGGGTTTCAAAATCGAGCCCCGGCGACAAGCCCAGATAAGCGTGGCTGGGACGCGCAAAGCAATAGGCGCAACCGTGTTCGCAGCCACGATACGGATTGATCGAGCGGTCAAACGGCACATCCGGCGAATTATTGTAAGTGATGACGGTTTTGGCGGTATCGATGGTTAATGTCGTCGGTATGCGATCAGGCAAGTCCGCAAGACTGCCCCAGCCGTCGTCGAAACTTTCCCGCGTTTCGGCTTGGTATCGGCTTGTATGATTGCTGAGCGCACCCCGACCTTTTTTGATTTCTTTCGGTATCATCATCTTTTTGGGTTTAGAGTAATTGGAAAACTTTACTCGAATGAAAAAGATTATGCTATCCCGCATTTTATCCGGCACTTGGCTTTTTGTGCCCTATCAAACATGCGACGCTTTTTTTCATGCTATTATTCGCGCTCTTATAACAGCCGCTCCCGGCATTTTAGCGGCATCATTGGCTTTCGGCTAAGAGGGTATAAATTCAATATGGCAAACAGTCAAATTTGCAAGGTTATTATTATCGGCGCCGGACCTTCAGGCAGCATTGCCGGGGCGATGCTGCAAAACAAGGGGTATCAGGTCACTATTCTTGAGCGTCAGGTGTTCCCACGGTTCAGCATCGGCGAAAGCCTGCTGCCTCAATGCATGGAATTCATCAGGCAGGCCGGGATGCTGGACGCGGTGATGAATGCCGGATTTCAATTTAAAAACGGCGCTTCCTTTGCTTACCGCGACCAACGTACGGAATTTTCTTTTGAAGACAAGTTTACTCCGGGCATGGGCACGACCTTCCAAGTACAGCGGGGCCGTTTTGACAAATTGCTTGCCGATGAAGCCGCGCGAATGGGCGTCGATATTCAATGGCAAATGGAAGTTCTCAATGCTGATTTTTCCGCCGACAAACCCCGGCTGACGGTGCGCAATCAGGCGAACGAACTGCTGTCTTATGAAGCTGATTTCGTGCTCGATGCAAGCGGTTTCGGGCGCATCTTGCCCAGGTTGCTGGATTTGGAATCACCGTCGGGATTTCCGGTCAGGCAGGCGTTGTTTGGTCATATTGAAGATCGAATAAGCGCAGATCAAATTAACGATGACCCGTTCGACAGGAATAAAATAAGGATTACCGTTCATCCTGAACACAAGGATGTCTGGTTTTGGTTAATCCCTTTCAGCAATGGTCGCAGTAGCGTCGGTGTGGTTGCCGAGCCTGCTTTTTATCAGGCATGGGATAATAATGACAGCGCATTGCAGGACATTATCGGCCAGGATGCCAGCCTAAGTGAATTGCTGAAAAACGCCGTATTTGACGAAAAAATAAATGCCATTACCGGTTATTCGGCCAATGTGAAAAGTTTACACGGCAAAGGCTATGCCTTACTGGGCAATGCCGGAGAGTTTTTAGACCCGGTTTTTTCTTCCGGCGTCACTATTGCGATGAAATCGGCGAGCCTTGCAGCCGACTTGCTGGACAGGCAGTTCAACAATGAGCCGGTGGATTGGCAAAATGACTATGCCGTGCCTTTGCAGCGCGGCGTCAATACCTTTCGTGTGTTTGTCGATGCCTGGTATGACGGACGCTTCCAGGATGTCATTTTTCACAGCAAGCAACAGCCGGAGGTCAAGGCGATGATCAGTTCAATTCTGGCCGGTTATGCGTGGGATGAAAACAATCCTTACGTAAAAAATGCCCGCTCCCGATTGGACACGCTGGTTGAGCTATGCCGCAGCAGCGATTAGGCGTTTTCTTGTTGTGTTTGTTATTAAGCGGCTGTGCATGTCTGAATAAACCAGATGAGATAGAGCCGCCGATCGCCATGCCGATTGCGCCGCCGACAGGCCCCGGCAGGCGTGTCGTGCAGCAAATAAGCGCGCATTGGCCGGGTAATCGGCAGGAATCGCTGTTATGTGTTCTGGAGTTGGACAAACAGCAGATTGCGATCGCCGGTTTAACCAATGACGGCCTTGATCTGTTTAATGTAACCTATGACGGCAAATCGCTGAAGCTGGACAAAAGCCCGTTATTGCCGGATTCGGTCGCACCAGAATTGATGCTGGCCGATATGCAACTGGTGTATTGGCCGCTTGAGCTGCTGCAAAAAACAGTGCGGGCACCTTGGCGGCTGGATGTGGGTCAGCGTTATCGGCGTTTGTTTTACAATAATCAACAAGTGATTGATGTCAATTATTTAGCACCCGATCCGGTTTGGCCGAGATCGGTTGAATTGATTAATTATCGCTATAATTACCGCCTGCTTATTAAAACAGTCAGTTATGAAGCTTTACCTGAATGACCTCGGGCTGTTGTGCGCAGCGGGCAGTTCCAATGCCGAGATCATAAACAATTTATTGTCGGGTGATCGCTCCGGTTTGACGGCAACCGATGAATTTGGTCTGGGCGGCATTGTTGTAGGTCGGATTGATGCCCCGTTGCCCGAAATAGACGAGCGCTATAGTCTCTATGATTGCCGCAACAACCGCTTGTTGCTGGCGGCACTAAGCCGGATCAGCAACACGGTTGACGCGATGATGGCCCGCTTTGGCGCTGATCGCGTCGGTGTTGTGCTAGGCACCAGCACGTCAGGCGTAAGAAATACCGAGCACGCCCTGGCATATCAGGCGGTCAACGGCACATTGCCTGAGGCCTTTCATTACAAGCAACAACAAATGAGCGCAGGCGCGGATTTTTTGGCGAGCTATGTCGGTATAACGGGGCCCGCCTATACCATTTCCACCGCTTGTTCATCAAGCGGCAAGGCTTTTGCGTCCGCCCGGCGGCTGATTAATCTGGGGCTGTGCGATGCGGTTATTGTCGGCGGGGCGGACAGTTTATGCGCGTTGACGATAAACGGCTTTGCCTCTCTTGAATCACTCAGCACCGGTTTATGCAAACCCTTCGGCTTGCACCGCGACGGTATCAATATCGGTGAAGCCGCCAGTCTCTTTGTGTTGAGTACGGAACCGGGGCCGGTCGAGTTGCAAGGCATCGGTGCAAGCAGTGACGCCTATCATTTTTCAGCGCCGGATCCGAGCGGAAAATCGGTCGTGAAAGCCATGCAATCAGCTCTGGCTGATGCCGGTAAAACGCCGGATAAAATAGACTACCTGAATCTGCACGGTACGGCTACGGTCTTGAATGACGCGATGGAAAGCAAGGCCGTTCACGCCTTGTTCGGCGCGCAACTGGCGGTCAGTTCCAGCAAGGGCATAACCGGACATACCTTGGGCGCAGCTGCGGCACTGGAACTGGGTTTTTGCTGGTTACTGCTCAATAGTGACGATGACAAGGGCTTGTTAATTCCCAATATTAACGGCGATGAGACGGATAATGGCTTGTCCCCTTTGAATCTGGTGCAAAAAGCCGGACAATTAGGCCGAAGAATCCATACCTGCCAAAGTAATTCCTTTGCCTTTGGCGGTAATAATATTTCAATTGTGATTGCAAGGGCATGATAAATAGTAACTATACCGACATTGCCGATTTGCTTCCGCATAGCGGAAAAATGGTACTGCTGGACCGGATTATCGGTTTTGGTGATAACTTCCTGATCGCCGAACTGCGTGTACGTGACGACGGTTTGCTGGGCGATGATCAAGCAGTCCCTGCCTGGGCCGGCATAGAATACATGGCTCAGGCTGTAGCAGCTTACGCCGGCATTAACGCCAAACGAGCCGGCGAGCCGATCAAGTTGGGTTTCCTGTTGGGAACCCGGCGATATAACAGCAACGTAGCCGCATTCAGGGTCGGTACGCTGCTAACGATACGGGCCGAGCTGATGTTCCAGGATGAAAATCTGGGCGTTTTTGATTGCAGTATTCAGGGCGCCGATATTGAAGTATATGCCAATTTGAATGTCTACCAATCTCCCCGGGAGATGGTGGCTTGTGGATAAGATAAGAATAGTGTGTAAATTAAGATAATGAGTATGAACAAGACAGTTTTAGTTACCGGTTCCAGTCGCGGCATAGGCAAGGCGATTGCGTTGTATTTGGCCAATCAGGGTTTCGATCCGGTCATTCATTGCCGCAGTCAGTACGCGCAGGCGGAAGCCGTAGCGGCGGAAATTGAACAACTGGGACGGACTGCGCGTATTTTACAGTTTGATGTTGCCGATCGGGCGCAGTGCAGCGAGCGGCTAAACCAGGATATTGAAGCGCACGGCGCCTATTACGGCGTGGTTTGTAATGCCGGTATTACCGCCGATAATGCCTTTCCTGCACTGACCGGCGAAGAATGGGACAGCGTCGTTCATACCAATCTCGACAGCTTCTATAATGTATTGCAGCCGCTGATCATGCCTATGATCAGGCGACGCAAACCGGGACGTATAGTGACATTATCGTCCGTGTCGGGTTTGATGGGCAACCGCGCCGCATGCACCCACCACGCGGCGAACCACATTCTAGAGTGGTTGTGGA
>SXIP01000019.1 GCA_005772825.1 Methylococcaceae bacterium
AAATGACTGGTGAAGGTATAAATGCCTTTCGCCTGCCCCATCAAACCGACACCGGCAGCAGAACCTACCGCCAACAGACTGCCGCCGACCCCAGCAGTTAACGTCACCAGCAACCATTGTCCTTCGGAAATGTCCGGCGCCATAGTCAATACCGATAGCATAATCGTACCGTTATCAACAAAGGCGGAAGCGATACCGACCAGAATATTGGCGATAGTAGGGTCGATTCCACCATATAAGTGGTGAGATGCGACCTCCAGATAACCAATGAAGCTTAACCCTCCTACCCCGACCATGACACCGTAAAAAAACAACAACGTATCCCATTCCAGATTGGCGACTTTCTGGAATATATCAAAAGGCAATTCCTTCGCCACCTCTAAGTTTTTCATCGCCTGCGGATTGTTCATGTACTTCATCGGCGCGAAATGATCAATTTTTATATCGGTCAAATCCACAGCCACCGAGTGAGCATCGGTGGTTTTTTGCAGGTAATAACTGAAAAAAGTCAAATAAGTCAATCCCAACATCATACCGGCGGCGGGCGGCAAACCGAGGAAATTTTCAAAACAGGCCGAGGTAATAATGGTTAATACAAACAAGAAAATGATTATCCATCCCCCGCGTTTCATATCTTGTGCTTCCATTACCGCTGCGGGGCGTTGATTCGGAATGAAGAAATGCATGATGGCGGCCGGTATGGCGAAATTGACAATGGCGGGAATCAGCAGGGAAAAGAAATCACCAAACGGTACCACGCCCTTTTGCCACACCAATAGCGTAGTGATATCGCCGAATGGACTGAATGAGCCGCCCGCATTGGACGCAACTACAACATTAATACAGGACAAGGCAACAAAGCGAGGACTTGCCTTGCCCATCGCCAAAATAACCGAGCCCATCAGCAAAGCGGTAGTCAGGTTATTACAGCCGGAGGAAATAAAGAACGACTGAAAACCGGTAATCCAGAATAATTGCCTATAGGTGAAATTCTTGCTCAGCAGCCAGACCCGGAGACTGTCAAACACACCGCGGTCTTCCATGGCGTTCAAGTAAGTCATCGACACCATGATGAACAAAAACAACTCTGCATAACCTTCCAGCGTGGAGCGAAACGCAGCGCCCGCCTGTTCACTCATCCCCCCGCTGACATAAACGGTAGCAATAAATATCCAGATAAGGCTTGCCGCAAACACCATCGGTTTCGATTTTTTTAACTCAGTCACTTCCTCGGTCATCGCAAGAATGTAGGCGACAGTAAAAATGATCAAAGCCAGATAACCGGCCCAATGATGCGTCAAATCCAGGTGTTGCTCCACCGCCGGGCTTGCACCCTGTTCGGCTGCAAACGCCATGGCGGGCAAAAACAACGTGAGAAAAATAACACAGCATTTCAGGTACAACGAATGCTTTAGTATTGCCGGTGGATTGATGGTTAGTACGGAATGGGATTCTCCCCGGGGTGAATACAACATGGTAGAGGGTAAACACAGCTTGATAGTTAACAACACACCACCTGACACCATTAACATTAAAGAAAAAACGGATAAAAATACTTCAGGATTCATTTTGGTTTACAAAAATACGCAAGGTTTAGGAGGGAGGTAGAATTTCAAATTCATTATTTATATTGTATTAGAAATGACTTCGATCCGTGCCAATAAATTAAGCTGTTTGACAGCTCATTTATGGGCTATTCATCGGAATTACGAATACCGAACAAAGCCCTATCTGAAATCAAAACCAGATAGACCCATGGGTCGGCAAATAGAAAGAAGCAGCGCGAAATACCGCTGCATGCGCATCTAATTTAACATCATTTGTCTGATTGTCTAATGATGCTATTATTCGATCGTGTGTTACTTATCACCATAACCCTGCACTATATTCATTGGACTGAAGGTCCATTCGCTTTTACACCCTAGCGCCCCGGGTAAATAACTTCTGATGAGTGGCAAACAACACAGAGAGTACAACCTATTTCTGAATAATAATTAAGGGGATGTAAAAAATGAATAAATCGGTATTATTTTCAGCAGGATCGGCCGCATCAGTCTGCGCTTTGTTGTTAAGCGCCTGTAACTCCGCCAACCTGGGCCAAAGCCTGCTTAATCAATCCATCAATACAGCGCTCACTTCCACCGCACCCACCGTCATGCCGACACCGGCGGCTACTGTAACAGAAAGCGGGCCGACAGGATCGAGCACCCCTGTCACCTATAAAAACAATGCACGCAATTTTTCTTTTACCATACCGGCCGGTTGGTCACAGCAAAGCGGCGACGTCAATTCCGACTCGGCGCTGTTCATGCAGATACCGCTAAGCAACACATGCAGCTTTCAATTTAACATGACACGCATGCAAACCGGCTTTCCGGCGGAAGCTTCGGTAAAAGCCTCATTAAACAGCGCAAAGAAAGACATTCAAATCGATAAACTGATCAGCGCGAAACGCCGTGATGAATCGGGTATGGAAAACGGCAAAAAAGTTCGCTTCACCCGAGGCTGGCAAATCGTCGAGAAAGGCCAACCCGGAGGCCATCAGCGCATCATTTACCAGGCTTATGACCGGCAGAATTATTATATGAATATGATGGCAGCGGCCGATACCGAGCACTTTGAAAGCTGCCGCCCGGCTCTGCAACAAATCATCGATTCAATTAAATTCGGCGACTAATTATTGCCCGTCTCGCCGTAGCCAATCCGTTATTTTGATTTGTAGCAAGATTTTTTGTGATATAAATCGCGCATTGTTATTCCATTGTGATGATTTAGTAGCGATATTTATCCCTGAGAAATTGCCTTAACGATTGAAATGACAGGCAGCGGCATTGATAAGACGAGATTCCGCTATTTTCGGAAGAGAGTAGGAAAAACCCAATACTGTTTCTGCCGCTTGCTTTCTATGTCGTAATAATAATGACTCAAGCCTCCCTCGAAAATGCAACCCAGAGATTTGTAGGAGGGGGGCGATTATTAAATAGTCCTTCGGCGGGGGAGTGCTGTTTGTCTTGCTGTTTTTTAAGCAGTTCAGATGAATTGACCAAGATGCCCACGTAGTTACTTTAACTACGAACAGTAAAAATAACTATAAAGATAAGATACCTCGACTAATTTTTTACAACTCCGAAGGCAATTTATGCGTCGACTACATTTCACCACACGTTTTTCATTACTGGGTTCATCACTTTGGCTGGTTGCCGCGTCACCGTGACTGCACGCGCAATCATTCAACGCCCCTGCTCAGCAGGCATTGGAAAAGATGAATCTATCGGCCGGCGGCACCGTGCAGGTCACTCAACCACCAGTCACCGGCCTTGCCACCTTCGTCGCAGCCCCGCCTGGAAAAACTATCCAGACCTTTGCGAAACGCAGCGCATTGCCGACCGAACGCGGCCTGGATTTCCTGGAAACCTATGGCTCCGCCTTCGGCATCTCCGCCCGTAACTAGGTCAAGGCGCAAGGCAGCCCGCGCCGCGACGCTCTCGGCATGGAGCATGCGCGATACCGCCAGGTCCATCGCGGCGTACCGGTGACGGCCGGCGAGATTATTGTGCATTTACGCGGCGCCGAGGTCACAGCCGTCACCGCCAAAACCCTGCCCGGTATCGAGTCACTGAGGACAACGCCGACCGTCACGCCCGAACAGGCGTTAACAGCCGCAGAAGCGATTCTCGCCAAGCATTTGAACGTAACCGACGCAACCCTCAGCAAACCCCGCTTGGAAATCTTTAACCGCGGATTACTGGAAGGCCGGGAAACACCGACGCAATTGGCGTGGTTTATCGAAGCCAGAAAAATTGATGTCAGGGAGTTCATCTGGGTCGATGCGCAGCGCGGCGGGGTCTTGTTACACTTCAGTCAGCTGGCCGATGCCAAATCGCGCGCCGTCCATGATACGGCCAGTACCAGCACACTGCCCGGCACCTTGGTCCGTAGCGAAGGCGGTGCAGCGACCGGCGACCCGGATGCCGATGCCGCCTATGACTTCTCCGGCGACACCTACGACTATTTTTTTAACCAGCATGACCGCGATAGTTATGACGGTGCCGGCGCGCTTTTAAGATCAACCGTTGATTATTGCCCCGCCGTGAATCAATGTCCCTATCAAAACGCATTCTGGAACGGTACCCAGATGGTCTACGGCCTCGGGTTCTCCAGAGCGGATGACGTGGATGCGCACGAACTCACCCACGCCGTTACCGAGCATTCCGCTAACCTTTTCTACTACATGCAGTCCGGCGCCTTAAACGAATCCTTTTCCGACATCTTCGGGGAGACTGTCGATTTGGTCAATGGAGCGGGCACCGATACGCCCGCCGTTCGTTGGGAGGCAGCCGAAGACCTCGGCATTGGCCCGATCCGAAACATGATGAATCCGACGCTGTTCAGTGACCCTGGAAAAATGAGCGACCCGCAGTTGGTATGTGAGACGCAGGGCCTTGATGGCGGCGGCGTTCACTCTAACAGCGGCATACCGAACCACGCCTACGCGTTAATGGTTGATGGCGGTACCTACAACGGTCAAACCATCACCGGCATTGGTCTGACTAAAGCGGGAAAATTCCAGTATCGCGCGTTAACCGCTTATTTACTAACAAGCTCGGACTTTCTCGACAATTACAATGCCCTGCAGCAAGCCTGTACCGATTTAATCGGTACTGCGGGCATTAGCGCCGCGGACTGCGGCGAAGTGAAAAAGGCGCTGGATGCCGTGGAGATGGCCAATCCGTTCTGTGCGCAACCGGCGACTCCGGCGTTGTGTCCGGTTGGGGAAGTACCGACCTCGCTGTTCTTTGATGACTTGGAAAACCCGAGCTCAGGCAACTGGGCAACCACAACGGCTGCTGGCACCAATCACTGGCTGGATGACTCAGTCCATGCTAGCTTCGGCGGCTGCACAGGCACACCCGATATTTACTGTTTAGGTTTCCCGACCAGCGGCATACGGTCTTTTTGGGGTTATAATCGGCCCACTGTTGCCGATTCCTCCGTCGCGATGACGGCTAATGTAGCGATTCCGGCCGGTGGCGCGCGGATGCAGTTTAACCACTCTTTTGGCTTCGAGAATGATACCACTAATAACTATGATGGCGGCGTTGTCGAGTACAGCACCAATAACGGGACGAGCTGGACTGACGCCGGCGCGCTGATCAGTGCAGGAAAGACCTATGGCGGCACAGTGTCTTCGAGTTTTAGTAATCCACTGGCTGGACGATCGGCGTTTGTCAAAGACAGCTTCGGCTACACCGCATCACAACTGAATCTTGCCACGATGGCGGGGCAGAATGCCCGCTTTCGTTTCCGACTCGGTACGGATAGTAGTGTTGACGACTACGGCTGGTTTATCGACGACGTACGCATCTATACCTGCGCCGTCCCCCCCGTCTGCCGACCTGGCTTTAACCAAAACCGACGGAGTGACATCGGCGATCCCCGGCCAACCGGTGACTTATACCATCACGGCGTCGAATGCCGGGCCCAGCGCCGCACCCACTGCCACCGTGGCAGACACCTTCCCCGCCTCGTGCGTAACACCCACCTGGACATGCGTCGGCGCAGGCGGCGGCACCTGTACTTCGTCAGGTAGCGGTAATATTAGCGACACGGTGAACCTGCCTAGTGGCGGATCGGTGACCTATACGGCCTCGTGTTCGATTGCACCAACTGCCACCGGGACGCTGAGCAACACCGCGACTGTCAGCAGTTCAATCACCGATCCGACGCCGGGCAACAACAGCGCGACGGATTCAGACACCCTGACCCCATCCACCGATGTCAGCATCACCAAAACGGACGGGGTAACATCGGCGACGCCTGGCCAATCGGTGACTTACACGATCACGGCTTCAAATGCAGGGCCCAGCACCGCACCCACTGTCACCGTGGCCGATACCTTCCCCGCCTCGTGCGTAACGCCCGCCTGGACCTGCACCGGCGCAGGCGGCGGTATCTGTACAGCGTCAGGCAGCGGCAATATTAGCGACACGGTGAACCTGCCTGCTGGCGGATCGGTCATCTATACGGCCTCGTGTTCGATTGCACCAACTGCCACCGGGACGCTAAGCAACACCGCAACCGTCAGCAGTTCAATCACCGATCCAACACCGGGCAACAACAGCAGGACGGATACGGATAACCTGACCCCGTCCACCGATGTCAGCATAACCAAAACGGACGGGGTGACCTCGGCGACCCCCGGCCAATCGGTAACTTATACGATCACGGCGTCGAATGCCGGGCCCAGCGCCGCACCCACTGTTACCGTGGCAGACACCTTCCCCGCCGCGTGCGTAACGCCCGCCTGGACATGCACCGGGGCAGGCGGCGGTACCTGTACAGCGTCAGGCAGCGGCAATATTAGCGACACGGTGAACCTGCCTGCTGGCGGATCGGTCATCTATACGGCCTCG
>SXIP01000212.1 GCA_005772825.1 Methylococcaceae bacterium
GGTTGAAGGCGGCAGCAGCAAGAGCTTTCAAAAAGTCAAAGGCCTGATGTATGAACAGCCCAAGTTAATGCACCAGATGCTGGACAAACTCGCGCAATCGGTCGCGTCTTATTTGAATGCACAGATTGCAGCCGGAGCGCAGGCCGTCATGTTATTCGATACTTGGGGCGGAATGTTGACGTCAGAAGATTATGTCGAATTTTCGTTATATTACGCCAAACAAGTCAGGGCCTTGCTTAAAACGGAACGCGACGGACAGCAAGTTCCGACCATTTTATTCACCAAAGGCGGCGGGTTGTGGCTGGAAGCCATGATCGATGCCGGATATGACGCGCTGGGCCTGGACTGGCAAACCGATATTCAACTGGCGCGCGCCAGAGTCGGCGACCGGGTTGCCTTGCAGGGCAATATGGACCCTGTCGCCCTTTATGCACAACCGGACATCATCACGGAAAAAGTAAAAACCATCCTGCATAAATACGGCTCCGGCTCCGGGCATGTATTTAATCTGGGCCACGGTATTTTGCCCGACATTAACCCCGAGCATGTTAAAGCCATGGTGGATGCCGTTCACCACTACAGTCCCGCTTATCATCAGTAATCACCGAAGAGGATACAACAATGAATCTATTGAAAGGTTTTCTGGCCGCCGCATTGCTGGCGGTCCTATCAAGCGTCAACGCTGAAAGCGCTAAAACCGAAGCGCCTGTTGAGATTGTTGTTTATAGAAGCCCAACCTGCGGCTGTTGTGAAAAATGGCTGGCGCACTTAAAACAAAACAACTTTGTTATCAAGGATATTGTCACCGACGATGTCCAGGCCATAAAAGACAAGTACGGTGTCAGCCCGGAAATGGCCTCGTGCCATACCGCCATCGTCAACGGCTATGTCGTTGAAGGCCATGTACCGGCTAGTGACATCAAAAACCTGTTAAAAACCAAACCGGCTATTGTCGGCATCGCTGTGCCGGGCATGACGGTCGGCACGCCCGGCATGGAAATGGGCGATAAAAAAGAACCCTATAATGTCATGAGTTTTGACAGTCAAAATCACACTGCGGTATTTAACAGCTACAAATAAATAACGCTTAACTTGACGCCAGTGACGTTGCAGCGTTACTGGCGACATCTGTTAATTTCATGATCCATCATTACCTCATCCCACCCTAAAATCCCGGCAGCAATGCCGGCAATATCCCGTAACTCGGCAGCCGTCATTTTCCATAGTATCAACAAAGGCAAGCGGCGGCGCAGCAAGTCATCCAGATGAACGACCATTTCCTGTCGGGCACAAAAATACAGATCGGCAACAATAAACGGCAGCGCCGGCGTTATCCGTTTCGCCAAAGCGACATCCAGCTCACATAAGCGGAAAATATCCGATACCCGATGCCCGTGACGACGCAACAACCAGTGCGCGCTTTCGCTATCTATCCCCAGCGCTATTGCCTTGTTTAACGCAGCCTCCGTCCATTGCCGATAATCAATGTCGGGTAGCCACGGTAACGGTTTACCGAAGGTGGTGCAGGCAACATGAACACCCAAGTCAAGGCACAGTTTATCGACAATAACGGCGGCATCTTCCCGCGCCGAAGTGAATTTCCCGCCGATTGAAGACAGCAAGCCGTTTGTTGAAAGGATTAATTGCCAATCACGACTAACACCCGACGGCGATGCCGCGTTACTTGGCTTTAATACCCGCAAACCCGCATAACTCCCGATAATATCCCGTTCCGTCCAGTTAACCGCTTTCAATACGCGATTGGCTTCATCCAACAGGTATTGGACTTCTTCCGCATCAACCGTCACGCGATCGATATCGCCGCTGTAATTGCTGTCGGTCGTGCCTATCAAGGTCCGTCCGTACCAGGGAATAATAAAAAACACACGCCCGTCCGTTTTCGCAGTCAACAGCAAGGCTTCCGTTTTAACGGTGCCCGGCATAATCAAATGAATGCCTTTTGACAGCCTGCCCCTGTGACTGTCGTTTTGTAGACTCGTAGCCCATCGGCCCGTGGTATTGACAATTCGTTCGGCATAAACAGTCGTTGTTGCACCGCTCACTTGATCCTGTATCACGGCGCCATAAAGTTGTCCGTTGCGCTCTAAAATCGCCGTGACTTGACAATAATTAACGCAAACCGCGCCGAGTGTCAGCGCGCCGTCAATCAATTCAAGAACAAATCGGGCATCGTCGGTCTGCGCGTCGAGATAACTGAAGCCTTCGATTAAGCCGTCACAATCAAGACAAGGAAAATGCTCTGCAAAATCACTCCGGGCATAACGCCGATAGCGTTGTTCACCGCGCAGATTGCCGGCCAGCAAATCATAGAGCATTAAGCCGATTTTCAGCCGGAAAGAACCGATACGGCTGTTTTTATAAACCGGCACCCCGAAACGCAAGGGCCAGACCCGATGCGGCGCCGCTTTAAGCAGCATCTGGCGCTCGGCCAGGGTTTTTCGAACCAGTTTGAAATCCAGAGACTCCAGATAACGCAAGCCGCCGTGAATCAGCTTGCTGGACGCAGACGAGGTCCCGCAAGCCCAGTCACCCTGATCGACAATAGCGACTTTCAAACCGCGTAAAACCGCATCATAGGCCGTCCATGCGCCATAAATCCCGCCGCCGCAAATCAGCACATCAAAATGCTGCTCCTTGAGTTGTGAAAAATTCCGCTGCATCAAGCCTCCAATATTTGTGTTGTAGTGCAGGATTCGCACTATAAGTGGGAAGCCGATTCATGTAGTGTAAAATAACTAAAAGCATCTTTAGAAAGCTAATCTGATGAATTAATACCGGGCTCCCGGAAATAATCGGATACACTGACTATGTATTTGCAATAGTTTATATCCCAATGACCGACATCGAATCAAATCCTGATTTACTACCTGCACTGGATGTCATTAAACAAGACGACGGACGGTCTTGCGTAAAATTATCCGGCAACTGGAATCTCCGCAATCTGTCGTTAGCGCCTTACTTGCAAAAATTACTGCGACTTCATGGCGCCAATAAAGCCCTGTGCTGGGATATACGCGCTATTGATATGCTGGATAACGGGACCGCCTTGATGCTGTGGCAGGCCTGGGGCGAACAACAACCCGGCGACTTGCAGCTGAAACCGGAACATCAGCATTTGTTCGAGCGCTGGCAGGCGCAACAATTACCGGATGAGGAACCCGGACAGTCCCGTTCAAGTCTCATCGCCAACACCTTGTACCAGCTGATTTTTGGCTTCTGGATACAGTTGTTAAGTATTGTCACGCTGCTGGGACAATTAATTCTGGATGTGGTCTATCTGCTAAGATCGCCGGGCGAAATTCCCTGGAGCGAGATTTCCATCAGCATTTATGATGCCGGAGTTCGCGCCCTGGGTATTACGGCGCTGGTGGGTTTCTTGATCGGCGTCGTGTTGAGTTATTTGTCGGCATTGCAATTAAAAATGTTCGGAGCGGAAATTTATATTATCGATATTCTGGGCTTGAGTATTATCCGTGAATTGGGGCCTTTATTAGCCGCTATCCTGGTAGCGGGTCGTTCCGGTTCGGCGATGACTGCGCAAATCGGCATCATGCGCGTCACCGAGGAACTTGATGCGCTCTCTGCAATGGGGATTTCCCATTCCGTGCGCCTGATTTTGCCCAGGGTTGCAGGTTTGACTATTGTCATGCCGCTGTTAAGTTTATGGACTAATGCCGCGGCGCTGTTGGGCGGCATGTATTCGGCGCAAAACACTCTGGATATAGGCTATCGGCAGTTTTTCTTTAAATTGCCTGATGTCGTACCGTTGGCTAATGTTTTTATTGGCCTAGGCAAGAGCGCTGTTTTTGGTTTGATGATTGCATTGATTGCCTGCCATTTCGGCTTTCGCATTTTGCCTAATACGGAAAGCTTGGGTAATGAAACGACTAATTCTGTGGTGACGGCGATTACCGTGGTGATCATGATCGATGCGGCATTCGCCATTTTGTTTATGGGCGTAGGAATGCCATGACAGAAAGTGCTGCAAATGCTCCAGGCATTGTCTCATCTGCTGAACCCACGGAATCCCCGGCAACTGCTCCCGGCGTTGCCCCTTGTGCCCCAGAGGGTATACCTCCTGCATCCTTGCAGTCGTCGGCAACTGCTCCCGGCGTTGCTCTACCTCCTGCATCCTTGCAGTCGTACGCTATACGTATCGAGCATGTATGGACGAGTTTCGATGACCCTCTGTTGGGCACCAGTAAGGTGGTCCATAAGGATATTAATCTAAGCTTGAAACATGGCGAGATATTAGGTTTGGTCGGCGCATCGGGTTGCGGCAAAACCACCTTGTTGCGCGAGATCATCGGCCTGCAAACACCCAATCAAGGTGAAATTTTTGTGATGGGCCGATCGTTGAAAAATGTTCCCGCCAATCACGGGCAACAACTGCGTAATAATTATGGTGTGCTGTTTCAGAAAGGCGCATTATTCAGTGTGTTGGATGTTTTTGATAATATCGCTTTTCCACTCAGGGAATTGGGTTTTCGTGATGATAAATGGATTAAACGGATCGTATTTATGATGCTGGACATGGTGGGGTTGTCTGCCCGGGATGCCTGGTTAAAACCGGCGGATCTGTCAGGCGGCATGGTCAAACGGGTCGCTCTCGCACGCACACTGGTTCTGGAACCCGGTCTTTTGTTACTCGATGAGCCCACATCCGGCCTGGACCCTATTGCCAGTGAGGATTTTGTCAGCCTGTTATCGGATTTACATAAGAATCTGAAGTTTACTGTGGTCATGGTAACCCATGATCTGGATGTTCTCAGGGATTTATGCAGTCAGGTTGCTGTGCTGGCGGATAATCAATTAGTGGCTTTTGGTCCGCTGGCTTCGGTTTTAAGCTGCAAGCACCCGTTTATTGAGAAGTTTTTTCACAACCGACGCGCCAAGCGAGTATTTCAATATCAAGAGGTAAGGCATGGGTAGAAATAATCACGCACTGGTCACGGGACTGTTTTTGATTGTTTTAGTGACCTCAGCAACCGCATTCATTTACTGGATAGGCACGATGAACAAGGAACGTAATCTCTATGTCATTTCAACTCAGGAATCGGTATCCGGGCTTAATCCCGAATCGACTGTATTTTTCAGGGGCATTGCGGTAGGAAAAGTGATCAGTGTCAAGTTTGACCCACTGAACTCAGGCATTATCCTGGTTCCGATTGAAGTGGATAAAGACATCCTGCTGACCAAAGGCGTTTATGCAACCTTGCAATTAAAGGGCGTAACCGGCTTAACGCAGATTCAATTACAAGATACCGGAAAGATTACCGAAAAGTTACCGCCGGGGGACAGACCCTTGTTTCGTATTCCTCTGGTGCCTTCGTTGACTGACAAGCTGTTGAATTCAGGTGAAGAAATTTTGCAAAAAGCCGATCATTTAATGATACGGGTCGGCGCGTTATTAAATGATGAAAATGAAAAAAACATTGGCGGCATTCTGGTCAATCTGAAAACATTGACCGACAAATTGTCCGATCTGCAACTTAAAGTCGATATTGCGCTCGCCGGCGTACCTGATTTGACCGTCAATGCACAAAAATCGCTAGCCCATTTCAACGCATTGAGTACCGATGCACAACAGACCCTGAAACATATCGATTCATTGACCGGCGACCTGAGAGCACTCACTAAAGAAGTCAAAACGTTGAGCGTCAAAGCCGCCGGTTTTGCCGATACTGGCAAGACGGCAGGAGATATGGCCATGCAAACCACATTGCCGAAAATCAATCAGATGCTGACCGAATTGCAATCGACAACAAGCCAGGTTAAACGCGTCGCATCAATGCTGGAAAATAATCCGCAATCCTTGTTGCTGGGCCCTGACCCGAAGGATGCCGGACCAGGCGAACCCGGCTTTGAGGAATTGCAATGAAATTATTAACCGGTATATTAATGATCCTGTTTTTGAGTGCAGGTTGCAGCATGACGCCCAAACAACCCGCCCTGCATGATTTTGGCCTGACGACTTCCTCGCCGCTTGATAACGGCAAACCCGAAGCGGAATCAACGATCACCGTAGATGCTCCGTCATGGCTTTGGGATACCCGCATCCGTTATCGACTGCTTTACAAATCATTAACCCATATCGGCTTTTATGCACTGGACCTGTGGATTGCCCCGCCACCCGAATTATTTCGGCAACAATTGCTTGCAGGCGGTAAGTTGTCGAATTATCGGCTGGTTATCCGGCTTCTGGAATTTGAACAGCAATTTGACGCGCTTGATAAGGCGCGCGTGGTGCTGCGTTTTTCAGCAGAGGCACGATCCCCGGATAATCAACGTACTGTCGGCATCCAAACCTTTCGCCTCGAACAAGCAACGGCAAGCGCTAATGCCGCCGGTGCTGTCGCCGGCTTTGCCGGCTTAACCCGACAGGCGACTGACAGAATACATGGCTGGCTCTCAGGATTAGCCGGTAAATGATGGTTGTCCACGAAAATCACAAAAAAACTAGATAAATTTTCGTTTTTTTCGTGTCTTTCGTGGAAAGATTCCTTAGCTTGATACGTATGGGCTATAGCCATCTACACTAGTGTACAATGGGGCTTTTTAACTTATATGGAATCAGCAATGGAAAACCAGCCCCAAAAAACCTGTTCGATAGATCGTCTGGTCACCCACCCGAAACTGGTTGCGGCCACCTTAGCGGGAAGCAAAACCCAGCAGCGCCGAGACGGCGTCTATGCCTGGCCCGGAGAAACATTTGAACTGGAAGGGATAACTTTTGTTGTAACCGACCTGAGCAGGCAACGCCTGGGCGATATGACGGATGAGCATGCCAGAGCGGAAGGCTATCCGAATCTTGAAATATATAAAGATATTATTCTAAAAATGCACGCCGGAATGACCTGGAATCCCGACAGCTTGGTCTGGGTGCATACCTTTACCGCTAAAACCGACAGCTAAATTGCTTGCGCCTGTATTGCCGTCCATGGCAAATAAACTCCGGCCGGTTTAAGACCGGAATATCGTGTCGACGTCTTTACTGCATGACAAATTTCAGACCGATTAACATCAGGATGGAAGCCAATACCGGGCGCAAAAACCGTTCAGGAATTTTTGCGCTCAGGTGACTGCCTATCCAGATGCCGGGCAAAGAACCGACCAGCAAGCTGCCCAACAACACCAGATCCACGTTACCCAGGCTAAGATGACCGATCCCGGCAACAGCCGTTAGCGGAATGGCGTGGGCCAAATCAGTACCGACAATTTTCAGCGTGGTCATTTTCGGGTAGAGAAACAATAAAGCAACGGTACCCAACGCTCCCGCTCCCACAGACGAAAGCGTCACTAAAATACCCAGCACGGCACCGATCAATACCGTCGCGGGTATTTGCAAATGCTTGAAACGACCCGTGTTTGTGGGCGTACTGTGATCGTCATCAATATGTTCAATTTTTGCCGCTTTACGCAGTAACACGCTACGCACCAACAACGAAAATGCCGTTAACAGCAAGGCGACACCCAATGTAAAGGTAATCGCTCCGGTCGTTTCTTTGCCGACCGACATTAAGTACTTGAGCACATACAGCGTAATCAACGCAAAAGGTATGCTACCCAAAGCCAGCCAGCCAACGATTTTCCAATCAACCGAGCCATGCTTGCCGTGATGTACCCAAACGCCGCCGGTTTTGGTAATGGCGGCAAACAGCAAGTCTGTACCCACCGCAACGGCCGGTTTGAAGCCAAACAGAAAAACCAGCAAAGGCGTCATCAGTGAACCGCCGCCCACACCGGTAAGGCCGACTAATAACCCTACGGCAAAGCCGGAAAAAGTATATGCACCATTCATATATAAGATAAACCCTTTGTTTAATGTGTTTAATCAGTCTAACACTATAACAGCGAAGTAACATCTGATTAAATTATATATTGTGCTATGTTTATTCCATTTAGTTATAAAGAAGTATGCTAACGTCAATGTGGCTCTATTTATCTGTTAGCGAGATATTAAAATCTAATCATATCGTTTTATTTAAAATAAAAGCCCGATTATGATTTATTCCAACCGTCAGGTAATTGTTTAAGTTTGCTCACCTCCCCCATGGTGTTTTTAAGGCGGGGTTCAACCCGCCTTTTTTTCTCTTAACGGTTTACCACTCAATAACCCGAACAAACGCTGAGCAACATTGTAAACGGGAATTAACAATAAATAGTAGCTTGCAGGAAAGTTTATGCCTTTAGAAGATTTAGTCGAATATTTTAATGACCGGTTCGGACAGGAGCATCGGTGCAGTTTTAGCCCTTTTATTATGGAAGCGGGAAAAGTCAGCGGCCTTTTCGGACAGATTCGCATCAGCAGCGATTTGGTACCGTTAAGGCAGGCGTTAAAACCTACCGTAGTTATCGGTTATGGCGCCCAAATCAGGGTCGATACCTATAAAAACCAGCACCTGTATTCAAACGTCGTTAACAATCTGTTGACTGACAACCTATTGACTGACAACCGGTCACAGCCGACTGACTTTGAATCCATTATCAATTTCGACCGCTTGTGCCGGACCGTACACATGCTGAATTACCTGTCGTTAACGCGTCCGCAGGGCATTCTCTTTCTGGAAGTTGATCCGCTGCATATATTGGGTATTAAACAGGATCACGGCGCCTACTTTGAAGAAGTGATTTCTCAATGCGGATTGCAAACCGGAAACATCGTCATCGTCATGACCGTAAACAATCTGTATGGACAGTATTATCAAGGCCTTGTCAGAGGCTTGGATAATTATCGCCGTCGAGGTTACCGGATCGCGCTGAAATTCGATTACTTAAATCAGGAAAGCCGCGCAGTCGATTATGTGTTAAACCTGTCCCCGGACTATATCAGCCTATCGGCGCGCAACCTGGATCAACAGTGCGATCACGCCATGTTGGCAAAATTGAAAGGATTGGTGGCTTCAAAAGGCGGACAAAGCATTTTGCAGCAAGTCGATCACAAAGAATCCGATTCACTGGCGCGCAATATCGGCTTTGATCTCGTTGAGGGCGGTTACTACAGAGCAATCGCCTTTGATTTTCTGGCAGCCGGTCATTCCTCATAGCTATTGATTTTTCAGCAAAATGCCTGTGATTCAATTGAACATTTGAATCCGACATTCTTTGCTATTACTCTTAATCGTCTTCATCCGGAATTTGCTCGCGTAATGCTTCCGATAACAGCATTTGTCCGCCTGTGGTGACGATTTGCTGACCCGGTTTGATGACGGCATCGCTGATGAAATAACCGTTAGTCGTTAGCGAGTAGTTGTTTAGGGTAACACGACTAAAGCTGTCTTCAGCGGTTTTAAGATAAACAAAAGCCTGGTCCATGTACCAGATGACAGCGGATTTCGGAATAATAACGCCTGGAACATCAGCGTTTTGCTCGGGTACCCAAGCACTGATATTCATGCCGGGCCTGATATTTTTGCTGTCGGATCGGAAGAAATAGCTTGTACCTTGCGCCGTATTATCGGTTTGCGGAGCCGTTGCAATCAGCTCGGCTTTAGTCGCTTTGCTGCGATCACCGGAAACCTCAATGAATATAACCCGGTTACCATCCACTAGCTGATGATTCGCCGGCAAGGTAATTTGTAGCAGCGTTTGCTGACCGGTTAAAAAAACATTCAACTTGTCTGGATCGGCTGAAAGAGCCCATTCAGTGAGGACATCACCCCAATTGAGCAGGGCTTCATCATTTATCGACTGATCCTGGAAATCGCTGGCATCAAGCTGGGCTTTGTCGGCTTGCCATTGCGCCTGTTGATCCTGCAAATTACGCTTAGCCGTTACACCATGTCGATATAACATTTGCAGGCGCTCGCTAGCCTGCCCTGACTGTTTAAACCTCGCTACCGCACGCTTACGCTCAGTCAATGCCAGCAAAAAACGGTTACGTAATGCCAGCAAGGGCTGAATAGTAATAGCTTTACCGTAAGCGGTGAATTCAGCACGATAAACTGCCGGCTCGAGTGTCATGGTTTTCAAGCCTGACAGCCGCTGGGCTTCAACATCCAGCGTGATGCTTAACTGATTGTTCTGGTTAGGTGATTGTTGATCTTGTTTATCATCGTCGGCAACGGCTGAGCCGGATAAAATGAAATTCAGTACGAACAGGCAGACTATTAACAGGGCTTTCATCTTGACGGAAAAAATAGGATTTTGCAGACGGATTATGGCCTTGGCAATTTCTCTATGGATAGAGAGAAGAACCCAATAAAAAAGGATACCTTTAGAAAACTCAGGCAATGACTGGCTATGAATTATAGAGATGCTTATAGAGGACGTAAGAGATAAAGGTTCAATTGTTTCCCCTCTCACCGACCCTCTCCCGAAGGGAGAGGGAGTAAAATGTCGCTTTATCAATTCGGCTACCTATATAAATCAGGGACCAAAAAAAGCCCCGGTTAATAAATCAACCGGGGCTTGGCAAATCAATCCGGAAAACCCGATCGATTAGTCTTTCAATTCATTTCCCTCACTACAGCAGTGAGATATATTGAATTTTAGTTAGGCAATGCAAATACAGTTAATGTGCCGCCCAGTTTGGTGAATGAGCTCAGGCTTCTGTAAGCACCCACAGCACCTAAACCTTCAGAGCTTGATTTATCTGTACCGTCATCAATACCGGCAGCAATACCGATACCTGCCCATCCGCCGATACCGGAAAGTACGCCAACATATTGTTTGCCGTTATATTTCCATGTATTGACGTTGCCGATAATGCCGGAAGGTGTTTTGAACTTGTACAGTTCTTTACCGGTTTTAGCATCTACCGCTTTCAGGTAGCCTTCCAGCGTACCGTAGAAAACGATGCCGCCGGCTGTTGCAACCGAACCGGACCAAACAGAGAATTGCTCTTTATTGGACCATACGATTTTACCGGTTTTAGCGTCATAGGCGGTAAATTGACCCAGGTTGTTTGTACCGTCCGGTTGACCGGTCAGAACATCCGCACCTGCCGGCATCATAGTTAAAGTAGCGCCAACGTATGGTTGACCTGCTTTGTAATCAACCGCGAACGGTTCATAGTCCATACACAGATGGTTGCCAGAGATGTAGAACAGGCCGGTTTGTGGTGAATAAGAAACCGGTTGTTGGTTTTTAGAACCTAACGCAGCAGGGCAAACGCCTTTAGTGTTAACGTCTTCACCGTTTTGTTCTGTACTGTATTTGGAAACGACTTGTGGACGACCGCTGTTCATATCAACGTGTGTTGCCCAGTTAACTGATTTGTCGAATTTTTCAGCAACCAACAGTTCGCCTGTTTCGCGGTCCAGAGTGTAACCGAAACCGTTACGGTCGAAATGCACCAAAGTTTTGTGCATTTTGCCTTTAACTTCTTGGTCAACTAACACAGTTTCGTTGATACCATCA
>SXIP01000213.1 GCA_005772825.1 Methylococcaceae bacterium
CCTTTTTCATGGCCGAATAGTTCGCTTTCGACCAAGCCTGACGGTAAAGCCGCGCAATTGACCTTGATCAGCGGGTTATGTTTGCGTTTCCCGGCGGAATGAATGGCGCGAGCGATCAATTCCTTGCCGGTGCCCGATTCACCCTGAATCAATACCGATGCATCGGTCATCGCGACCCGCTGCACTTGGCTTAATAACGATAAAATGGCCGGACTGCGGCCGATAATCTCATCGAAATTATGCACTGATTTTATTTCTTCCTGTAAGTACAGGTTTTGCGCCTGCAATCGAGCCTGCTCCTGCTCCATCAGCACCCGTTCGGTAATATCGATAAACATCGTGCGCGTATACTGGCCGCCGGGGTCGGGTTTCGACCACCACTGAATCCAGATGGGCTTGCCGTTATCCTTGCGGCGTAATTCCAGCACCACGCCGGACGTGTCGGTGCCTTTGCCGATGGATTCGAAAGCTTCCCGAACCCGGCGTTGTGCATCCGGCGTGTTCGGCACCAAGGAAATACCCACCATGCCGGGCACCTGTTCCGGTGTGATGCCCAATATTCGCATGGCTGCCCGGTTGGCACTGATGAAGCGCGATTCGATGTCTTCATGAACGTAAGCAATCGGTGCTTCGTCGAACAAGTCGCGAAAACGTTCCTCGCTCCGGCGCAACTGCAAGACCGCGCGAATCCGGCTCAATTCTGCGGCAGCTCGAGCCGCGAATATTTTGAAAGCATATAAAAGCCGCGGCTGTTCGGGCATAACTCGATAATCAAATACCGCCAAATGTCCCAACACATTGCCTTCGGCATCCTGCAACGGTACACCCAAATAACTTTCTACACCCTGTTCTTTCGGAAACCGTTTCCAGACATCCGACGGGTAATGGCAAAGCTTGCCTCGCAATACGTCTTCGCACGGCGTGCCTTCCAATTCCCATTCCTGATTGTCGATAAATTGACCGTCCATCCAGAAAGCCAACGAGCGTACCCGCGTTGTGTCATCGGCAAATTCAGCAATGAAAGCGTTGGCAACGCCGGTGGCGATGCTCAAATTACGTACCAGCAGCAAAAAGAAGTCTTCGCCGGTGGCTTGCGCGGTGCCTTCCACTATCGCCTGTAATAACGGCAGATCGGAATGATCAATGGAAGTCAGGAACTCTGTAGCGGATGAGGGATGCGTGGGCATAAATATTTTTGCGCAAGGGATTTTAAGCTGAAATTTATCTTACCCCTTCCCTGCTGCAAAACCAAGCCGCAACTATTGGCGGCCACCACAAATAATGGTGGCCGCCAATCTGGTGATTGATTGTCTATTTACCGGTTTTTATTATCCATCATATTGAAAATATTAAGTTTATTTTTATTTTTTTCTGCTGGCACGGCGTTTGCTTTTACCTAA
Source organism: Methylococcaceae bacterium (assembly GCA_005772825.1). GTDB lineage: Bacteria > Pseudomonadota > Gammaproteobacteria > Methylococcales > Methylomonadaceae > SXIP01. The sequence goes on from SXIP01000213.1 coordinate 1,401, forward strand.
TTGTCACGGCTTAACGCTGTGGACAATTTAATTAACTCACTCACTTTTTGGAGAACACTGATGAAAAACGTAAATACTGTCGTAACTACCGCTTTGGCTACATTGATTGCAATGGGTTCGCTCGGCTTACAATCCGAAGCTTTTGCCGCTGATAAACAAGACATGGAAAAATGCTATGGCGTTGCCAAAGCCGGCAATAACGATTGTAAAACCCTTTCTAACGCCTGTGCCGGGCATTCCACTGCCGACGGTCAAAAGGATGCGTTTATTGCCTTGCCCAGCGGTACTTGCGAGCGCATAGTCGGCGGCAGTACACAAGCCCCTGCCGGCAACTAAAGCAGTGATGATGACGCACAATTCTAATCAACAGATGCGCGTCCGTGCAGCGATTCCGGCCTGTGCCGGAATCGGCCTCCGCTCACCGCACCACCGGGACGCACTGAACAGCCATGCTAAAACCGGCTGGCTGGAAGTGCATAGCGAAAACTACTTCGGCAAGGGCGGTGCGCCGCTGCGCATACTGGACGCCATCAGGGCCGACTATCCGGTCAGCCTGCATGGCGTCGGGATGTCTTTAGGTTCGGTTGATGAACCGGACATGCGGCACCTTCGCCAACTCAAGGATTTGATTGCACGTATCGAGCCGGGTCTGGTATCCGAGCATCTGTGCTGGAATTCCTTCGGGGGGCGTTATTTGAATGATCTTGCGCCGCTGCCCTATACGGATGCCACGCTGGCCTACCTGGTCAGGCGTATTTCAGAAGTACAAGACTTTTTGGGCAGGCGGATTCTGATCGAAAATCCGTCCAGTTATCTTGAGTACGAGTTTTCCACCTATTCGGAAAGCGTGTTTCTTAATGAACTGGCGCGCCGCTCCGGCTGCGGTATTTTACTGGATGTCAATAATGTCTATGTATCTTGCGTTAACCACGGCTGGAATGCGCTGGATTATTTGCAGGACATAAGCGCCGAACAGGTCGGGGAAATTCATCTGGCCGGACACTCGGTCAAGCAGGTCGATGAGCAACGCATCCTGATCGACACACACAACGGTCCGGTAAGTGATGCCGTCTGGCAATTGTACCAATGCGCCGTGCAGCGTCTGGGCCCTGTTCCTACCTTGATTGAATGGGATGCCGATTTGCCCGACTGGGAAGTATTGGTCGATGAAGCCGCCAAAGCGGATGGGTATCTGGAGAATATTTATGAACAGGCTGCATGATCTGCAACGGGATTTCAGCCGTTTCGTTTTTCAGGAAACAGGCCTCATACCCGGCGGCATCAAAGCCAACGGCATGATGCCTGAACAACGGCTGGCGATTTATCGCAATAACACGCGGGCAGGTTTGACGGAGGCCTTGCGAGACGTTTATCAGGTAGTGAACAGATTGGTCGGGGATAAGTTTTTTAACCGGCTCGCCGAGGCTTATATCAATGCCCATCCGCCGCAATCGGCAAGCTTATTGGAGTTTGGCGGGCGCTTTGCCGACGTTATCTCTGGGTTTCAGGATGCGCAAGCCCTGCCCTACCTGGCCGATACGGCGCGTCTGGAATGGTATTGGCATGAAGCCTATCACGAGGCGGATGACCATGCACTGGCTATGTCGGCGCTGGCTCGGCTCAAACCCGAGCAATATGGGCGGCTCGGTTTTAACATTCATCCCAGCGCCCGCTTCCTCGCTTCGGATTATCCGATAGCGCGTATTTGGGCCTGCAATCAAGCGGATGCCGGGCAAAATGAACGAATTGATCTGAATGAAGGCGCTTGCCGATTATTGATTTACCGTCCTGATGTTGATGTAAAGATACTGAGCCTGGATAAAGCCGAATATCAATGCCTGACAGCGCTGGCTTCCGGTTTGACGCTGATGCAAGCGGTCCGGCAAGTCGATGCGGAACATCCCGGTTTCGATGTCCTGTCCTCGTTGCAACACTGGCTGTTCAGGGGATTATTGACAGATTTTTTTATCATTTGAGAGCACTAATTATGAACACACGCACCATTCATGATTTTAAGGATGCAGGACAAAAATCTTGCCTGCTGTCCCATACACGAAAAGCCGGCTTGGCGCTGATGCCGCCCCTGGGCGATCTCTTGCTGCGCTGCTGGGTTGCTTATGCCTTCTGGGTATCCGGTTTGACCAAAATTCAAAATTGGGACAGTACCTTGTACTTATTCCAGTATGAATATTCGGTACCGTTATTACCGCCCGACATCGCCGCATACCTGGGCACCGGCGTTGAACTCTGCGGTCCGGTGTTGCTGGCCTTGGGTTTGTTTGGACGCAGCGCGGCGGCAGTGTTGTTTTTATTCAATATTGTCGCTGTCATTTCCTATCCCGACCTCGGCGCCGCAGGGATTGAACAACACAAGGTATGGGGCCTTATGCTGTTGGTCTGTTTGCTGCACGGCCCCGGAAAGTGGTCTGTGGACGCCTGGATCAAACAGCATTTTTTCTCGTCTGCCGAGTAATTTCAGCGCAACGATCAATCAAGCGAGTCACTAACATGAGTATTTTTCACAAAGCACGGCCTCTGCAAGGCCAAAGAGCGCTGGTCACCGGCGCGAACAGCGGCATAGGCGCTGCGGTTGCTGAAGCGTTGGCGGAAGCGGGCGCTAAAGTCATGATCAATTATCTGGAAGGACGCGACAATGCCGAACAGGTGGCCGAGCGCATCCGCGTAAAAGAGGGTCAGGCGATGATTTTTCAAGCCGATGTCAGTCAGGAAAACCAGGTGGAGAGCATGTTCGATGTCATGGTCGGTTACTGGGGTGGTATTGATATTCTGATTAACAATGCCGGTTTGCAGCAGGATGCGGCCTTGGTAGATATGACGCTGGAGCAGTGGAATAAAGTCATCAGCGTCAATCTCACCGGACAGTTTTTATGCGCGCGTGAGGCGACGCGTCATTTTTTGCAGCGCGGCATCGTCCCCGAACTGTCTTGTTCGGTCGGTAAAATCATCTGCATGTCGTCCGTCCATGATGTGATTCCGTGGGCCGGGCATGTCAACTATGCGGCATCAAAAGGCGGCGTCAGCATGTTGATGAAAACACTGGCTCAGGAACTGGCCCGGCATAAAATCCGCGTGAACGGCATTTCCCCCGGCGCCATCAAGACACCCATTAATCTGGAAGCCAGAGACACGCCGGAAGAAGTTGAAGCCTTACTGAAATTGATTCCCTACACTCGGGTCGGCGAACCGGAAGATATTGCCAGAGCTGTGGTTTGGCTGGCTTCCGATGAATCAGACTACATCACCGGGGCCACTTTGTATGTCGATGGCGGCATGACCCTGTACCCCGGTTTCGACAATGTCGGCTGATGATGCTCAATACATGGAGTGTTATCAAGGTCGAGTGCGCGACATGCGAGGATTTTTCCCACGGCCCGGCTCGTTTTCGCGCTTACCGCTGGAATGAATACGGCCTCGGCGGCATGTGCGATGAACAGCAGCGACTGTGATTTGCCGTGGCGCTTTGGAACGGTCAAGACCCTATCATGAAAGAACTGTCGATGATGAAAAGAATGAGTTGAGATGGCTATGAACGATAACAACAATAATCTAGGCAACAATAACCCGTCTGTAACGCTTGTCTGTCCCGCTTGCGGCGGCGAAAATCCCGTCGATGCGGTGTTTTGCGCAAATCACAGCTGCCATAAAGCACTAGGCGAATTCAGATATGTGCTGGAAGAACTGATGGCGACAAAAAACGGCCTGGAACGCTTGGCGGACCGCGTCACGTCGTTTGTCAGCCGTCCGTCTTTCATCATTTTGCATGTCCTCTGGTTTAGTCTTTGGATTTTAGCCAATGAAGGCTATATTGGCGTTGTACAACACTTCGATGACTACCCTTACGGATTGCTGGGCATCATATTAGCGATTGAAGCTATCCTGATCACCGGGTTTTTGTTGATTAGCCAAAACCATCAATACGATTATTCGGAAAAGCGAGCTGAACTGGATTACGAAATCAATATCCGATCTTATCGAAAGCTTCTGGAACTGGAGAAACGACTGGACACCTTCCTACAAAAAACCCAAGGAGAATCATCATGAAAGCCTATAAAACCAAACCCATCCCATCTTCGGAAATCACCCCCAAGGAATTATTCCAGGCACGCCGGAAATTCATGCAACTCGCCGGCGGCGCTTCGTTGGCCGCATTACTGCCGCATTCGCTTTGGGCAGGCGATAAACTGGCGGATGTCAAAAAATCACTTTATACCGTACCGGAAGAGTTGACGCCGTTAAAAGACATAACCCAATACAACA
>SXIP01000020.1 GCA_005772825.1 Methylococcaceae bacterium
CCTTGCTTAACCATCAGCTGCTTCCCGTCAAACCTGGACATCCAGAGGCTTGGCCTGGCATGCCGGGGATTAACAATGCATTCCCGGCAACTTGTGCGGTTGCCAACTAGGGAGGATGAAAAAACCTACACTTGTAAGCTGCTTCATCAGCGCAACGCTGCCCCCCACCCTGAACATCGCCAATAAGCCGCTCACCAACATAACCGGCTTGCCGATAGGATAGTTGGCGATGATTGCATCGTCGCTTGTCAGGGACATCGTCTTGACGAAAAGTTCGGCGCGATTGACCAGACGCTTTTGAGTATGGATCGTCCCCTTGGGATATCCGGTGGTGCCGGAGGTATAGGCCAGAATGGAAATCGGATCCGACCCGTCCCCGAAAGGCGTCGGTGACTCCACCGATATGCCGTTAATCAGGTTCTCATAATCAAGCGCTCCCGCTATCGGTCCGTCAATCGCTATGACGGTGGGAATGCCCCGAAAAGCGTCCGCCGGAATACGTTCGACAAACGCTGGGCTGATAACCAATGCTTTCGGTTGACTGTCCGACAGGATATAAGCGTTTTGCGCCGGCGCATAAAAGCGCAGCAATGGAACCACGATAAGCCTCGCCAGGTTTGCCGCCAATATCACTGTCACCGACTCGATGCTATTGGGCAACGAGACAGCCAGCCTGTCGCCCGGACAGAGTCCGGTATTCACCAGCCCTGCCGCCAGCTTGCCAACCTTTTCCGCAAGTAGTGCGTAGCTGATGGTCTTATCGCCCGCAATCAGGGCCGTTCGATCGGGATATTGTTTCGCCGTATTTTCCAGAAGATTCCAAATAAGCAAAGCGGTCTCCTTAAAAGGGATGGTTAGGTTCTTGAAATACCCAGCGCGCAGCCTTCATGGAAAATCGGGGCAATGAACCCGGTTCGACCGGCCTGACCGGTATTCTCAGCGAAAAGGTCAAGCGCAGCCACGACTCCAAATGGACTGCAAGGGCAAGCGGATCGGGATAATCAGGATCCGGTTCTATTTCTACCAGCAGCTCGTCAAGGCCAGAGATTTTTGAAACAATCACCCGATACTCGACAATACCGGCCACGGCTCGAATACCCTGCTCCAACGCGGCAGGGTGCAGATTGACGCCGCGCACGATAACCATATCGTCGACCCTGTCGAGAACGCCGCCTATCAAGGACTGGTCCGTGGTACCGCAGACACAGATCGGCGCAGCGCCCAGCCTGACCCGGTCCCCCGTTCGATAACGCAGCACCGGAGAACCGAATCGGCCCAAGGTGGTCAGCACCAACTCGCCGCTTTCACCGGGTGCGAGGACACGACCACAGGGTGACGTATCGCTAGGGTCTATGATCTCGGCAATGTAAGATGACCGGATGACATGCAGAACCCCCGGTCTTTTCGGACATTGGTACGAGACCGGGCCTACCTCGGTCATGCCGTGGTGATCGAACACCAAGGCGCCGTTCCAGGCCGAACTGATGCACTCGCGCAGCGCCGGAACCGATCCGCCCGGTTCGCCCGCGACAATCAGCAAGCGCACCGATGAGCGTGACAGACTAAGCCCTTCGCGTTTTGCGACTTCCGCCAAATGCAAGGCGTAGCTCGGGGTGCAACAAAGCACTGTCGCGGCGTCATTCAGAATTTCATGCAATCGGGCGATACTGCTTGCCCCACCTCCGGATATGCACAGGCAACCAAGGCGCATGGCCGACTCAAATGCCGTCCAAAAGCCCAGATGCGGGCCAAAGGAAAACGCAAAATACAAACGGTCGCTTGCCGTCACTCCTGCGGCCTGATAAACGCGAGCCCAGTTATCCAACAGCCATGACCAGCTCTGCGGGGTGTCCAGCCAACGAATCCCCGGCCCGGTCGTACCGGAGGTCTTGCTAAGCCGCGTGTATTGATCCAGCGGATAGCTCAGGTTTGAACCGAATGGCGGGTAATTGGCCTGATCCTCGACAAGTTGCCGCTTGGTGGTCAACGGCATGGCCGAAGCAAAATGCGCCAGACTTGTCGGCCCCTTATCCAGACCGGCATGGGCAAGACGTTGCGCGTAAAAGCGATTGGCCGGCATTAATGCGGCGATAAGCCGCCGTAGCGAGTCAAGCTGATCCCGTTCGGACGATTCATGCAATGTGTACTTCGAGCCGGTCATTGGCTACCTAGCCGTATTGGAACCGCGACGACCATTCGCCGCCTGATTGGCATCAAGCAAATCGCGGGGGGCCGGCTGTATCAGGGCTGCAATTTCAGCAGGCAGGCTGACCGGCATGATTGCGCCGGATTCCGGGTCACGAACAACGCAGACAGTCACCATCGAACCTTGCCCCACATGTATCGGCGGGGCATGCTCCGATAGCTTGCTAAAGTAAAAGAGATAGCGGATGGATCGTGACCGTACCTCATCCACGAGCAGGCGTACTTCAAATTCATCTTCAAAATATAACGGATTGGCAAATTGGCATTCGACATTGACGCGCGGCCAACCGTAGTCTCGCCCGCCGATATGGGAAACGATGGAATAACCGAGCGAGCGAAAGAAATCATGCTCAGCGGCTTCCATGTAGCGAAAATAATTGGAGAAATGGGCGAAACCCGCCATATCGGTATCTGAGAAGGCAACACGTAGCCTGATACTATGCTCGAAGGCCATTTTCTACTTTAACCTGAATTTGCCGCGTTAAATGATGGTACGCCTTAATAAAGGAGGCCGAAGAACGTAATAACGGCCCCGGTTTGGAAGGCCGCGGCTCTACTGGATATACGCCGCCTATAACCAAAACCGTGCCGGGCTGAAATATTTGCGGTATCGAACATCATGCCGACAATAACCCATGCGACAGCCTGCTGCTATGGTAGCACACAACAACCGATAGCCGGCAACCTATAGACGAGACCTCTAGGCATGATAACGGTCAACACGGAGATTAGGTAAACGAGTTCATGAATTCGCATGTCAAGCTGTCATCAAATGTTCATCCAACAGTAAGCTTCCTTTCACATCCAACTTCTATAGTTTGTCTATCAGGTTATGTTTCATCCCCTGACCTGTACAACAAACCGATACTATAGGAGAAACCATCAATGAATAAAAACCTGCTCGCTTTGGCTATAAGCTTGACTGTATCCGGCGCTGCGCTTGCCGCCGGCGATTTCGGCATGCAAACCCAGAATTTACTGAAAAACCAATCACATAAGTTTTTCGGCATCGTTCAGCCACTGACCGCTTCTGAAACCGTTTCGGTACCGCGTGCGCCTGATCAGGACGCAAGTCATCTAATCAAGCTGGCTAAAGGCCTGCACGCCGAGATTGTTACCCGTAAAGCCGCTCAAAACTCGGATATGATGGCTTTCTGGCCTAACGACATAAAACCTACCCACATCGTCACCTGTATCGAAGATTTCCGCAATCCTGTTGATAATGTCATAGGCGCTTATCCCAGCGGTCAAGTTAAGTATGGCCCATCCGTGCAACGCGTAAATCTGGCCACAGGTCAGGTGGACACCATCCTGCGCGGTCTGTCTTCATGTGACGGTATTCGCCGTACACCCTGGAATACTATCGTTGTAACGGAAGAACGTGATGACGGCGGCATCTACGAAATTCTCAATCCACGTACAACAACCGAACTGACTGTAGTCACTCGCGGCGCCAGTAATGTAATCGACAGTCTTGGCGCTCCGGTACTCGGCGCAGTTGAATATCGCGGCGCATTAGGTAAATTGGCATGGGAAGGTCTTGACCTGAGCGAGCAAGGCGTTGTTTATTACGGTGACGAAGAGCGTCCTGGATCCGGTGGTGCCGATGTTGACGGCGGTAGCCTGTTCAAGTTTGTGCCAACGACATTGTGGAACGGCACGCCGGTTACCAGTCTGGACCAATCTCCGCTGGTTGCAGGCAACATATATGCCTATCAAGCCTCTTGCCAAGCTAGAACCAGTAGCAGCTTTCCACAATTCGGTCAGGGCTGTGAAATCGGTGAAGGCGCCTGGGTGAAAGTTGATCCGGCCAACTTGCGCACCTCGGCTTTCGCTAACTCAGCTACCGGATTTTATCGTCCTGAAGACGGTCACTTCGACCCAATGTATAGCGGTCCCGGTGTCAGATTCTGCTGGACTAACACCGGCAACAGCGGTGCTAAAAACTATGGCGAAGTTAACTGTCTTATTGATACTAACCCTGCAGGTACCGGTGAAAAGACTGTTAACGACCCTGCCGTCAATGCAAACGGCTTAACCTATTTGGCAGACAGTGCAGAAATCAAAGGTTTCGCGGTCGCTGCCGCTAACCGCGCGGTAGAAGGCGATTCGGATCTTAACCAACCGGATAACCTGGCTTTTCAACCCCGTACCGGCAATATGTATGTGATCGAAGATCAAACTTTCGGCGACGTATGGGCGTGTTTACCAGACGGTCAGGACCGTAACATCAAAACCGACGGTTGCGTAAAAGTGCTATCTGTTCGTGACAGCAGCGCCGAGCCTACCGGCTTCGCATTTACCGGTAACGGCAAAACCGCTTATGTCCATATCCAGCACAGCAATGACACTGCTTGCACAGCAGGTAGCGATTGCGAAAGCAACGACGGCTATCCAACCGATGACCTGATCAAGATCACCGGCTTCGATGTAAAATAACAACCCCGCCCTAAGCCGCCTTCTTCTGAGGAATAATTCCAACGAAGAAGGCGGATTCTCCATCCTCACATTAGCATTTAATGCAATTACGCCCCTGTTGTTTGGCTTGATAAAGCCGTGCGTCCGCAGCATTAATCAGCGATTGCGGCGTGCAATCGGTGCGATTGACCGCCAGCCCAATGGAAATGGTGACCCCCGGAAGCGCCGTACCGTCAGAATGAACAATCGCAGTCTTTTCTATGGTTGCGCGGATGCGTTCCGCCACCGCAAGCGCTTCATTTTGAGCAATGTTCGGCAACAGGACCATGAATTCTTCCCCCCCGTAGCGCGCAGCAAAATCATAGGGACGTATCGTCGTTTTCAGGACATTGCCAACCGCAATCAGCGCCTGGTCGCCACAGGGATGACCCAGCGTATCGTTGTATTTTTTGAAATTATCGACATCCATCATCAAAAGGCACAGCGGCCATTCGTTTTCAAGCGCCTGGACCAGCAAGCGCCCGATGGCGTTATCGAGCCAGCGCCGGTTATACAGTCCTGTCAACGCATCAATATTGGCGTGGGTGGTCAATTCGCCGATGGTCGATCTGTCTTTTATCCGGCATTCATTGCCGGCCTTAATACACTGGGTTAAAAGCCGCAGCAGGTTGCGGGCGACCGGGCTGGTATCCGTGACCAGTTCATGAAGAAGATCGCGATGCACCGGAAATACCAGACAGTCTTCTTTGGCAATAACAAAAGCGGAGGGCATGCTCTGGTCGATAATGGACATTTCCCCGACCGATGTGCCCTTTTCCAACACCAGCATTTCAGGAGAATCCAGTGATCCGAAATGCAGTGCCAGACGGCCTGAGAGCAGCACATAAATATGATGATTCTCGCGTTCCGGTGAAAGCAGCACATCGCCCGCCTTCAATTGTAAAGGGTCGGCGTGTGTTCGGACCCGTTCAAGAATATCGTTAGGCACATTTCTAAATAATTCGGTTTGCGCTAACTCCTGGTTACTCAGGTTCATTGGTTTTCCCGGTTGTTTTAATTAAGCTAATTATGAAGCTGTTTTCATTACTTAATCAACAATCAATACGGGCTTATCGCTTTTATAGCTGATACCGACAATCGGCTTATCTGCCGCTATGGCGGCGCAAATTCCCTGCCCCACATCAATATCCAGTACCTGCCATTGTGAAGGCTGTCCGCATTCCGGCGGCACTCTTAAAAACGCTGTCGGCTTTACCGGATTAATGACACAATCATTCAAGCCCAAAGCGATGCCGCGCCCGGTGGCTTTTACTAAGGCCTCCTTGCGGGTCCAGAAACGGTAAAACGCGGGTATTTTTTCGACTTCAGGCAAGTTGTTCCAGTAGGCCGCTTCTTCTTCGGCAAAACATTTGCCAACCAGCGCAGACAGGTTAGTCCGGGGCTTACAAATTTCCAGATCAACGCCCAGTCGACAGTCCCTGCCTACGGCAATGAGCAGGTTATTTCCAGAATGCGACAGGTTAAAAGCCACATGAGGATGATCGGCGAGATAGGGTTTACCGTATGCTGATTTTTCTATGCGTATGCTATCGGCGGGCTGATCGAGTGTTTCAGCCAGTATGTTTCTCAAGCGTCCATGCACTTCGACATAGCGTCTGTGCAACAAGTCATTGGTTAATTTTTGGGCATGGGCTTGCTCGGACCGATCGAGAACGCGCCAATACGCTTGATAACGGTCCGCATCGCCGAGCAGTTCGCCATGCCATAGATCAATGTCATTAATGTGCTCCGACAACGGCTCTGCCCTCGCCCCGACGATCACTGGCGGCGAACAGTGAATGCGTGGTTTTATTCCACAGCACGCCCTGCATGTCACCATAAGCATAGCGGGTTTCCTTGGTGTGATGGCCCAACGCGGCAAGCGCTTTCAGTTCGACGTCGGTCAGCGCGCCTTTTTCATATTCAATCACATCGGGCATATATTGATGATGGAAGCGCGGCACACTTACCCACGAATCAGGACCGTGACCGTCGGCAAAATCCAGCGCCGCCAGCAGCACCATTGAGATAATACGGCTGCCGCCGGGTGTGCCCAACACGGCGACATCGGTATCGGTTTCCAGGAAGGTCGGCGTCATGCTCGACAACATACGCTTGCCGGGTTCTATGGCATTGGCAGCTCCGCCAACCAGTCCGTAGCCGTTCATCGCACCGGGCAGACTGGCGAAATCGTCCATTTCGTCATTCAGCAATACGCCGGTTCCCGCTGCTACAAATCCTGAACCGAATGGAAAGTTGATGCTCAGCGTCGCCGCCACCCGGTTACCTTCATCGTCTATAATCGAAAAATGCGTGGTATTGGTGCCTTCCGGTTGACGCGGTATTTCGCCCGACAACCATTCACTAGGCAAGGCTTTATCTGGACGAATGCTGCTGCGCAATCCGGCGGCATAATCGTCATTCAACAAGCGCTCGACCGGGATGTCGGTAAAATCGGGATCGCCTAGATACAGGGCTCTATCATGATAAGCCCGGCGCATGGCTTCGATGATCAGGTGTTTGCGGGTGACGGCATCGGTTTTTTGCAGATCGTAACTGGATAGGATATTCAATGCCTCGATCAGTACCAGGCCACCCGAAGATGACGGCGAGGAGCTGGTAATTTTTATGCCGTGGTAATAACCGCTAACGGGGTTGCGTTCGATGACATGATAAGCATCAAGATCAGCCTGGGTCCAGATACCACCGGCTTTGCTGACGCCATCGACCAGTTTTTCTGCTATCTCGCCTGAATAAAAGCCATCCCGGCCCGATGCGGCCAATCGGCTCAAGGTATGGGCCAGGTCTGTTTGCCTCAGTATCGAATAGGGGGCGGGCACCTTGCCGTCATCCAAAAATATCGCTGCCGTCACCGGGTCTTTGTTTAAAACATCAGCGCGGACCTTCAGCATCTTCCGATAACGCTCGCCGATAGCAAACCCGGTTTGCGCAAAGCGGATGGCCGGTGCCAAATTGTCAGCCAGCGACAAGCGCCCGTATTTTTCCGACAAATGCACGATAGCTGCGGGCATGCCAGGAATGGCGGCGGCTAAAGCGCCGTCAAGGGAAAGGCGCGCTACGACCTTGCCGTCTTTATCGAGGAACATGGCCTTGTGAGCCGCGAGCGGGGCTTTTTCACGACCATCGATCAGGGTTTCAAAATGATCTTTTTCCCGGTGCAATAACCAATAACCGCCACCACCCAATCCCGAACCGGACGGCTCAACAACGGCCAAGGCCGCGCTGACCGCTACCGCAGCGTCAAAAACATTGCCGCCTTTGTTGATTATTTCAAAACCGGCGGCAGTCGCCAACGGATGCGCGCTGGCTATCGCCACTTTGGAAGGGTCGGCATAAATCTGGACAGTCCAGAAAACGGCAAATAACAGGATTGCCCGACAGTGATTCTTTAACATTTATTTCCTGGGTTAATGGTTATTTGTTGATTACGTTTACTTCGTCCACGAAAAACACGAAAGGCACGAAAAATGTTATTCCGCTGGTTCCCAAGCTCCGGAGGCTGTGAAAATATTCCAAATCCCAGCTGTTCTCAAGTCGTCCGGAGTAGTATTTTTTTCGAAAATACCGTTTTTTTCTCATATGGCAGCTCAATTTTATCCAAACCAAGCCAAAATCCGTCATTTTTTACGC
>SXIP01000214.1 GCA_005772825.1 Methylococcaceae bacterium
AACTGAACGCGCTTTCTGCCGATGATTTTGTGCGGATTCTGACCGAACCCAATGCGTCCCTGACCGAACAATATGCAGCCCTGCTCGCCACCGAAGGCGTCTCACTGTCGTTTGCGCCGGAAGGCATCAAGCGCATCGCCGAGCTGGGCTGGCAAGTCAATGAAAGAACCGAAAATATCGGCGCCAGAAGACTGCATACGATACTTGAACGCTTACTCGAAGAGATCTCCTATAACGCGCCTGACCTGATAGACAAAACCATTGTCATTGATGCCGCTTATGTTGATAAACATTTGACTGAGTTTGTTGAGGATGAGGATTTGAGTCGGTATATTTTGTAGTTAGGTGATTTAAGTTTACTTAGGCAACGCGCAAAAAATAACCTCCCACTTCCATGGGCCGTTGGCTGAGCGGAGTCGAAGCCAGTGGCGCGGGTGTTCGCTTTGACTCCGCTCAGCCAACGGTGGTTTATTTTTTGCGCGTTACCTTAGGCAGTTAAAAGTTAAGCTTTGAAATTAACAACCATCGGTTCGCTAACTTTTAAAAACTCATTTATATTCAATTGGTTACAATAGTCAAAATGGACTTTTTTGCCAAAAATCAACAAATTATATCCATAATAATCAATAGGTTACAAAAAATGAGCGAGCCGAGGGTAACAAGTTAATAAATTCAAGGATAGCCTCTTAACTACACATGCTTATCAATTCTGGAGATAAAATCATGGTTGAAGAAAATGAAAAAGCACATGAAAAGATAGCAAAACGAGCTGAAGATATTTCGATGACTGCGGGAATTGTGTCTGCGGCTGTTGGTGTCGGTGCAGCAATTGCTGCACCGACAGGGATAAGTGCAGTAGGTGTTGCCCTTGGCATCACTAGCGCACCTCTGATTGTTACTGCTGCACCTATTATTGGAGCAGTTGCGACAGTAGCCGGAGTGGTTTCTGGAGGGGCTTATTTTTATTCTAAGTGGAAAAATCGACAAAATTTCGATAGTTCTGAAGGGTAAGCTCCCCAAGCCGGACTGGGGTGCCACGTCCACAGGGTTTCTCGTAGGATTCAACAATAGCAATGGCATAAAAACGTCAAGAACCAGGCGGCAAACCTCGTTCCGCCTGACAATGTTACTTTCTTGACGAGGGTAGTTTGTCGGGTTAAAGCATTTAGGTATAAGTAGTTTACCTGAGGAGAATAGCATGTATCGCTTAGGTTGGCCTTGTGCGGCATTTTTCGCAAGTTTGGGCATGCCGCTATTAATTAAAGTGGAGATAATCCACGATAACGAAGCCAATGTTTACATTGCAACCAGTCCTGATTTAAAAGGTCTGGTTGTCGAGGCGGAAACCCTGGACGAGTTGGAAAAAGAGGTTTGGTATCTGGTGCCGGAGTTGCTTACTCTTGATATGCCGATGTTGCGCAAGAAAGCTGTGACGCATGTGTCCTTTTTCCAGCCGCCAGTTGCCGTATGAATGGTTATGAAAAACTGGTTAAAGAACAACTACTCAAACACGGTTATAAATTAGTTCGCACAGGCAAGGGTTCGCATCAAATCTGGGCATCGGAAAAAGGTGTCTCTGTTACGGTAAACTATGAATGTAAATCGCGACACACGGCCAACAGCATCATGAAAGCGGCGGGTATTTCGCATCGCCTTTAATGCTTTCACAAACTAAAGTAGGCATTGCTTACCTTGTCTTGCTGTGAATTTTTCAATACATCAATTAGGCTTAAAATGGAACACGTACTAATCATTCATGAAGTCGAGGACTATGACGCATGGAAAAAAATATTTGATGAGGCAGCACCGATCAGGAAAAGCGCGGGTGAACAAAGCTATCAGGTTTTAAACTTGGTCGGCAACGCCAATAAAATCGTCCATTTTTCCAAATGGACATCAATCGCTAATGCCAAGGCGTTCTTTGAATCGGACAAGTTGGTTGAAATAAGGAAGCAAGCCGGCGTGAAAGCGCCTGAATTTATTTATCTGGAACTGTTGGAAGAAGGCGTGTTGTAAGCCAAATAGCTATCGCCGGGTGTATTTTTAGCCGACCCTGTTTTAGGTAGTCATTAAGCGTCTGAACAAATCCACAATCACCATGGAAAAGGCACTGATCAGCTCTATGCTATAATAAAATTATCTGCAAATGAGGCATGCCACGATATGAAATCACTTCCACCAATATTGCTTTTCTTATTGTTTGGTTGTGCGGTTCTGTTGACCGCCTGCACCAGTCCCGGCTACAACGATAATCCTTCACAAATCCCAATCAAGGCAAAAGCGGGCTGTCGGTTTGCCAATGACTTCTACGCCGCCTATTTTAGCGTTTATATCAAACCAGCAGGCGATGTCAAAAGTAAGGAATTTGATGACCGCTATGCCTTATACAGGCCGTATTGTACGGATATTCCCTCAGTCGGGACGGCTTTTTTCACCGCCGAATTAACGGGCAGCGATATTCGGCAAATACCTATCGGCATTCGCGTGGTAGAACAGGAATACTCCGGCGGCGGGGAGAGTGATGCTGAAAATTTCAAGGATATTCGCATTGTATCCGACGTTCCCGCCAAACTGTATCCACGCGGCGTTGTTGAAACTGACGCCGAACTGGACAAAAACGGCTATTATGCGTTCTATCTGATGATAGAAGGTGAAGACAGGCTGAGAATTCCTCTGCACGTAGGCGTTGATCCTGATGCTGCGCCGGTTGCAAGCCGCATCGCCGTGGGTATTGGCGGCGCTATGGGATTTGCGTTGCTTGGCTTCGTGGTCTACCGTTATACGCGCAGACACAACACGTCTTGGCGCTAGCAATCGGTCTTAAAAACAACCTGTACTTGAGAAATCACTTAACCAACCTGACAAACAAACTATGCGCGTACCGGTAAAACCCTGCAACACCCAACCCACTGAAATCAAGCTGCACCAGGTCTCCAATGTGCTGGAAATCAGCTTTGACGACGGTAGCGTGTTTAAATTACCCTGTGAATATCTCAGGGTTTACACGCAATCGGCGGAAGCGGTAGGTCATGGCCCCGGCCAGGAAATTCTCCAGACCGGTAAAGAAGACGTCACCATTCAAGCGATCAAGCCGATAGGTAATTACGCCATCTGCCCGGTCTTTAGCGACGGACATGAAACCGGCATTTATACCTGGGATTTTTTGTATGCCTTAGGCGCGCAATACCCGACATTATGGGCCGACTACCTGCAAAAGCTGGAAGCAGCAGGCCATAAACGCAAACAACTGTTACAAAACTAGGCACGATTATGACAGACACAACTTCTTCGACAAACAGCAGCTCTACGACAAACTCGACTTCTCATAGCAACACTACCCATTTTGGCTTTAAACAAGTCGCCAAGGAAGACAAGGTCAATCTGGTTCGCGGCGTATTTGATTCGGTCGCGGGTCAATACGACATCATGAACGACCTGATGTCGATGGGTATTCACCGCATCTGGAAACGAATCGCCGTGCAATTGAGCAATGTGCGCAAGGGTGAGCAAGTGCTTGACTTGGCCGGCGGTACCGGCGATTTGACGGCATTGTTCGAGCAACGCGTCGGTAAGGACGGCCAAGTTGTTTTGGCCGATATTAATTCGCAAATGCTGCGCACCGGCCGCAACCGCCTGATAGATCGGGGTCTGGTCGGCAATATTCGCTATGCACAGGTTAATGCCGAATGCCTGCCCTTTGCAGACAATACCTTCGATTGCGTTTGCATTGCTTTTGGCCTGCGCAATGTCACCGATAAAGATGCGGCTTTGCGTTCCATGTACCGCGTCCTGAAACCCGGCGGACGGGTGATTGTGCTGGAATTTTCCCATCCCACCGATAAAGTCACCGAAAAAGTCTACGATTTTTATTCGTTCAAACTGTTGCCCAAGATCGGCAAGATTGTTGCCAAGGATGAAGACAGTTATCGTTATCTGGCTGAATCGATACGCATGCACCCGAAACAGGATGAACTGAAAAAAATGATGGAAAACGCAGGACTGGAACGCTGCGAATACTTCAATATGACACAGGGCATCGTGGCCGTTCACAGAGGTTATAAAATCTAGCATGATCATCAAACCTTTGCTGATAGGCGCTCTGGAAACCGCGCTCAACCAGTATATCGCGCTGGATGAAAACAGCGGCGTATTTCTAGCGCCGCTGGCCGGTAAAGTCATTGCCGTCACTGTGCAGCCCTTTGCCGAAACCATTTATTTGTGTCCTGCCGCTGACGCCATCCAGATTCTGGACGAATACCCGGATCAGCCGGATACCTGTCTGACAGGTTCGGTTTTTGCGCTGGGTTTAATGGGGTTCAGCTCAAAACCGATGCGTTCGATTTTTTCCGGCGAGGTAAAAATAGAAGGCGATATGCACACCGGACGCAAGTTTCAGGAATTGTTCGCCAAGCTGGATATTAACCTGGAAGCCAAACTGGCGCGATACACCGGCGATAATGTCGCCCATAATATCAGCGAGTTTTTTCGCAGCGGTCAAAACTGGAGCAAGGAGGCCATTGAAACCTTTCGGCTCAATACCGCTGAATTCCTGCAGGAAGAAACCCGCGATTTACCTGCGGTGCCGGAAATGGATATTTATTACCGCCAAGTTGATGAATTGCGCACCCGTTTTGACCGTTTGCAAAGCCGGGTTGAAAGACTGGATCATACGCTGGATAAGCAATAATCACCAGGATATACGACGCATTTCTCCCACCATCGAAACCATCTACCTGGTGAGCACAGAGTCGTGTCCGCCCTACATTAAATAAGGTATACAGTGATCCGTCCCAAATTAGTACTACGCCTGATCCGTATCAGCTGGATCCTGGTCAACCACGGCCTGGATGAAATCGTCCTAAATACCCACTTATTCCGCCCGGTGCGTTTTTTAGCCGTGTTTTCCCCCTATTATTGGCTGAGCCAAAAATCGGATTCGCGTGGTGTCAGGATCAGACAGGCTCTGGAAGATCTCGGCCCAATTTATGTCAAATTCGGCCAGGCGTTATCAACTCGTAAAGATTTGTTGCCTGAAGATATTGCCGACGAACTGGTCAAGTTGCAGGATAAAGTGCCGCCTTTCCCTAATGAAACGGCGTGCAAAATTATAGAAACAGAACTGGGCATGTCGATCAGCGATGCCTTTGCCGAGTTTAACCCGGAGCCGCTGGCGTCGGCCTCGGTGGCTCAGGTTCACACCGCCGTCTTGCACAGCGGTGAACAGGTTGTCGTTAAAGTGCTGCGTCCCGATATTGAAGAACGCATTCAATCCGACATCGGCTTGCTTTATGAGCTGGCGCGTTTTGCCGAACGCTTCTGGAGCGATGCCAGACGCTTGCGACCTATGGAAGTCGTTGCGGAATTTGAAAGAACGACGCTGGATGAACTCGATTTAATGAGAGAAGCGGCCAATGCCGCGAAATTACGCCGAAACTTCGACAAATCCGAAATACTCTACGTGCCGGAAATACACTGGCCATTGACGCGTCGTAAAGTCATGGTCATGGAAAGAATCCACGGCGTACCGGTCGGTGAAATCGAGCAGCTCAGGGCAGGGGGCGCGGATTTCAAATTACTGGCCGAGCGTGGCGTGGAGATTTTTTTCACTCAGGT
>SXIP01000215.1 GCA_005772825.1 Methylococcaceae bacterium
AATCTGGTTCGGCATCCTGAGCCGCCGCCTGCTCAAGCGGGGCAGTTTTGTTTCAACTGAGCAATTGAATCAGCGTATCCTCGCCTTTATCACCTTCTTCAATGAAGCCCTGGCAAAGCCGTTCCGCTGGACTTATATTGGGAAGCCTCTCGTGGTCTAAATTATCTGACCTATTTTAGAAGCTGGGTACTAGGCAGACCGTGTCATTTTGTCTAATTTCATCAGATAAAATGACATTTCATGAGTGAAAACAGGCAGTGAAGCCATGGGTAAATTGTCGCTCAAACGGTACACAAGAGAATTCAAGAGCATCATAAAACGGCAGCATAAAGATGCCACTCGCCCGGTACGCCCTTTAACACATGCCGCTCTCGGTCGGTGAATTCGATGCCTGAGCCGACGACAAGATTTTTCACGGTGCTCGATGCCAAGATCTCGCCAGGTCCGGCCAACGCCGCAACACGGGCTCCAATGTGAACGGCTATCCCGGCCAGTTCGTTTCCCATCACCTCGATCTCCCCGGTATGCAACCCTGCACGAATTTCCAATCCAAGGGAGTGCGCGGCTTGGCGGATTGCATGAGCGCAATGCAGAGCACGCCCCGGACCGTCAAACGTCGCTAAAATGCCATCGCCGGTATTCCTTATTTCTTTGCCGCGATAACGCGCCAGCGCTTTACGAATCTCATCGTCATGAATGGCGATAAGCTCTTTCCACTTTTGGTCTCCTAAAGCGGCCGCGCGCTCGGTCGATGCAATGATATCGGTGAAAAGCACCGTTACCAGCACACGGTCAGGATTTGGACTGCGTTTCATACCTGTTAGCGTCGTTACAAACGCCTCAATTTCAGCATCGACTGCATCTGAGTTCCCGGCCAGCGGGAAGTGATCTTCGCCTTCGAGTTCTACATAACGAGCACCGGGGATGTGTTGCGCAATATACCGGCCATGTCTCACATCGACAAAGGCATCTTTGTCTCGATGAAGAACCAGTGTAGGAACTGAAATCGCCGGCAGCACATGCCGAACGTCTCCTTCAAAAGCCATGCGCAGAAGTCCTACAGCCGCACCTGGACTCGTGGACATTCGCTCATAGCGGCCTAGCCATTCGCAAAACTGCTCGTCATTTGCCAGGCTCGGTGCAACAATGTTCACTACTACGCCCTTACCCCAATGAGGCTCGAGTGATGTCAAAAATGGTTCAAATTCAATCGGGTCGAAGCCCCAATCGTAATCTGGCGCTTTCAAAGCGCGCGCCCACGAGCCGTAAACCACTAAAGCGGTGGTGCGTTCAGGATAGGTCGCGGCAAAAAGCATGCACAGCGGCCCTCCTTCGGAAATTCCGTATAGAATCGCATGCTTGGAACCGATAGCATCGAGCACTGCGTGGATGTCTTCCATGCGTTCCTCAAGCGTCGGTAGACTGTCCGACGAGACCCGATCCGACAGGCCGGTTCCACGCTTATCGATTAAAATCAGGCGGCTGAACGATGCCAGTCGGCGAAAGGAATGAGCCAGCCTGGGTTGTTCCCAGGCCACTTCAAGATGGCTAATCCAGCCGGGTATTAATACAATGTCAACCGGTCCTTGACCGACGACTTGGTAGGCAATGTGAAAATTGTCACTTTTAACATAATTAATAGACGGAATAACCATATCACTGCTCTGCGGCGGTCAACATAAATAGGATCTTATCCGTTGAGCGCATATCGGATAAGGGCGATCGGCCTGAACCGATGGGGTTAAAAAATAGACTACAACAATTGCAAAAGGTTACCGAGACCGCAGCAGGACAGTTACTTGCTTTGGCGGCAAGATCGGCTTCCAACGGATTTTCCTGAACGAGAACTATAACCGCGAGGAAACTATATAATCAGCCATCAGTTCATCAAATACAGCGGGCTGTTTTTCTTTGAGTTCGATCGCATAATCGAGAAACTTTTTAATCCCCTCAGTTAAAACTTGATGAATCGTATTCATTAACTCAGGATGGTTCAGCGCTTCGTGAATAAAAAGACCTTCGGGATTTTGCCGTTTATAGAGTTTTACGTCATGAATAAAATGCAAAAGAAAAACCATGTCGTGGAAAAGGCTTTCATACTCGCTATTGATCGCCCATTCCATGAAGCCGAAAAAAACGTTATAGGCATTAACATATTCCATAATGACCGGCTCCATTGCCTCCTGAGAGGAATATTCAATCGCCTCGGCTGCTTCGCGCATTTGTTTTAACTCTTTCAAGCCGGCAACTTTAATTTTTTCCATGGTAATGGCCGGCTTTGCCAAAGCGCCGAAGTTCGTAAGATAAAGATTTCGCAACTCGGAGCGGAACAAACAACTTTTAATAAACATGAATTGCCTGGCCCGAGTTTGCTTTTGTCGCATCGACAGATAACGTTCGACTATTAGAGCGCCTACAATAATCTCTAGCGGTATGGCCGCTAAATGGTACAGAAATTCATTATGTGTTATTGCCTCCAGATATAAGAAAAAGCCTGAGAACAGAAGCAAGACAACGATAAGTAACACATAAGCAACATCTATCTTTTTCTTAATAATCTTCATATTTTTTAGTGCTTCATGTTAGTTTAAAAAGACAGATTGAAAGGGTCATGGGATGACTGGGCTTTACTTTTTGAGTTCTTCAGTTTCTTTAAACTTCAACACAAGTGATAACGCACAGGAGGTAGGGCGTAACAATAGGAAATCCGACTCCCTAAGTCAAATTTTTTGATCTTAGATTGTTTAAATAAAACTTCGTACTGACTGAACACGTCCCAGAATATTCGGCGAATCACGTGAAATCTTCAAATCTTGAGTGACTGCTATTGGCCGATAGCCGTCATCATGATGAGGGATTATTTCACCCCGACCAACTCCTGCCAATTCGTCGTATAACCCGGTGAAACCCGCTCCGCTTTCGCCTTCCAGCTCTTATCAAAACCGGTAGCCGCGACTGAAATAGCTTTCGTAAAACGCCCGTTGATCTGATCGACCGCCTGCATTAACGGTCGGTTCTCCGTGAGCAATGCGTTATCGGCAAAACCGAACAGCTCGATCTGGCCCGGTGATGAGGCTGGCTGAAGTTGGCTCAATTGCACGCCGCATTTTTGGTAGCCGTAACCGGCTTTGAATATCGCTATCAGCATTCGGTTGGCGGCGGCGATGATTGCGCGGGTGTCCTGGGTGGCAGACGCCAGCTTTAGACTGGCCGTGCGCTGATAGTGCGGTTCCTGGACGTTAAACGGGCTGGTTCTGATAAAAATCGTGATACAGCCGGTTACCGATTGCTGCCGTCTGAGTTTTTCGGCGGCCCGGCTGCAAAACTCGGCCAGGGCTTGGGACAGTTCCCCGTAGTTCGTGATTCGGCGGCTGAAACTGCGGGAACAAATAATCTGCTGCTTGTCCGGCGCTGTTTCTTCCAGCTCGGAACAGGCAACGCCGTTCAGCTCCAGCACGGTTCTGGCGACCGTCACATTAAACTGCGTTTGTAGGTGTTGGCTGGGCTGGGTTGCCAAGTCCCAAACGCTATGGATGCCGATTTGGTTCAGCTTTGCGGTGGTGCGCGAACCGATGCCCCACACCTCGCCGACCGGCACGATGCGCATCAGCTTCTCCCGGCGCAGCGGGTCCGATAAGTCCAGCACACCGCCAGTTTGCTGCCACTTTTTGGCGGCGAAATTCGCCAGTTTCGCCAGCGTTTTGGTCGGTCCCATGCCGACACAGACCGGAATGCCGGTTGAGCGGTACACGGTCTTTTTGATCCGTTGGCCGTATTCAATCGGGTCTTGATGGCACACGCCGGTCAAATCCAGAAACGCCTCATCAATGGAATACACTTCCAGGCTGGGAGCGAATTCTTCGAGAATAGACATTACTCTGGCAGAAAAATCGGCATACAGCGCGAAATTGGATGAGAAAAGCTGGATGTTGTGCTGCTTGACCAAATGCTGCACCTGAAACAGCGGCACGCCCATCTTGATACCTAAATCCTTAACTTCCTGGCTGCGGGCAACGATGCAGCCGTCATTATTGCTGAGCACGGCCACCGGCTTGCCGATTAAATCCGGACGAAACACGCGCTCACAACTGACATAGAAGTTATTGCCATCAACCAAAGCGAGCAGCGGCGGCATTACAGCGGATGAATGGCGTTGGTCACCACGCCCCAGATTACCATTTCCAGGTCTTCGTGCAGGGCGATGTCGGGATAATCCGGGTTTTCCGACTGCAACTGCCATTGCCCGTTATCACGCTCCAGACGCTTTACCGTCAGTTCGCCATTCAACGCGCAAATGACAATCTTCCCCGCTACCGGCTCAATGGAGCGATCCACGACCAGAATATCATTCGGATAAATGCCCGCATTGATCATGGACAACCCTTGCGCGCACAAAGAAGGTCGCGGCGGGCTTTTGCACCAGCAACTCGTTCAAATCCAGGGTTTTCTCGATGTCATCATCGGCAGGCGACGGGAAACCGGCGGCGACTTTGCCGCTGAATAAGGGCAAAGGCAGTGCCCGAGGCGATAGCGCCGGTAATAACAGGGCAAAAGAAGGCGTGGGCATGGTTCCTCGGTATTGGGGGGTGGAAGACGTAAAGGCGCTATACATTGTTCTCTTTTTGTTCTCTTTTTAATTGCATTCTAGTGTGTTTTTGTTAAACTGACAAAAAATTTACTTAAATCGGAAAGCAACTACACATGAACGTACTAACCCGGCGACAGCGGGAAATCTTCAATTTTCTTCGCGACAACCGCGATACTTTTACCCGTCCGCCCAGTCTGGATGAACTGTGCGCGGCGCTGGGCATGGCCTCGCGCGGGTCGTTGTACAAGCACATCATGGCTTTGATTGCCGCAGGCTTGGTCGAGCCTTTCACCGGCAACAAACAGGGCGGCGTTCGCCTGACTGCACAGGCGCAGAGCGATGACGCCGCTGTTGAACCGGGCTTGCCGTGGGTCGGGTTAATCGCCGCCGGTAAGCCGATTGAAGCTTTGGAAACCGTCAGCTACATGTGCGTACCGGATGCGCTGAAAACCGATAAGCCCTGTTATGTGTTGCAGGTGAAAGGCGATTCGATGATCGAGGCCGGGATTTTTGACGGCGATTGGGTGGTCATTGAACAGCGCAGTTATGCCAGTAACGGCGAGATTGTGGTCGCTCTGATCGAGCAATCCGAAGCCACCCTGAAATACATTGAGCAGAGCGCAGAAAAAGTGCTGCTGCTGCCGGCCAATGCCAACATGACCGTGCTGTCCTACCGTCCTGAGCAAGTTGAAATCCAGGGCGTGCTGGTCGGGCAAATGCGCAGTTACCGTTCTCATTAAACACTGACATTTACAACGGGGAGAACCATCATGCAAAAAAGAATTCACATGCGGGACCAGGTTGGCGCTAATAAAGTTGAAGCGATCATGCGCCATAACTACGGCAGATGTTCAACCGAGCAATGGATGCTGAAGTTTGCTGTGGTGGGGGTGTTTTTGTTGTTGGGGGTTTATTGGTAAGGAATGAGTGAGTACCTTCGAGAGACTGTTACGGATGGCTAGTTTTCGAAATTGACCGGACGTAACATTATAGAAATGCAAACACGGCCCCACAATTCTTGTCATCAGTGAAAAATCTCAGCACAGACCGCTAACGGTAAAAACAAAGAGTCTAAAGTGAAACTTAACGGCAGATCGACTAATGGATAACTCAGTGGAGCCACTTTAAATTTCCTGAGAGCTCCCTGGTTTTTTGCTAATGTCGCCCAATCAAACCGGGTTCTGCTATAAATAAACAGGCGCTGGGCCAAGAGAAGATCGGCATCTAACGTTTTAAACGTAGCGCAGCCGGACAGTCCTATGATGCAAATACCCCCACAGACTATTTGCTTGAAAGTTATCACTTCATGCTTCTATAGAGTTCGCCAAAATCGTGTCACCTACTGTAAAACAGTGTGCAAAAATTACTTCTTTCAGCCCCCATTTAACAGTTCATAAACTCAAAACAATATGATAAAGCAAACCTATAGAAAATAGTGCTGGTCAAATTAGACGCTCTTTTCTGCCAAAACCGGCAAATTTTCCTCTCTGTTTTTACACCTCATTGATAGCAGATGGCAGCCTATTTTTGTGTTGGGTTCTTGGAACCTTGCTATTGAAGTGGAGGAGTTCCCTTTGCATAACGACAGCATCGTTCGGTTCTACACAGAGTGGTCGTTTGCTGTCGGTTAGTTCTGCGTCAAATCGACCAATTTTGGCTGACCACAAACATTTTAATTCTGACTATTGCGCTATTTTCGAACGTATTCCTGGAAAAGATGCCCTATTGGCAAATAGCATACCGGAATAAATTGAATTAACGCTACGGTAAAGCGCTGATAGTTGTCGTCATAGTTGGTTTTTTCGGTATTTCGTACCAATGAAAGTGAACATCTTGTGATCCAAATCACCAAAACAACAACAAACCATCCGCTTTGGGATTTTTTTGAAAATCCGCAATGCCGCGCCCAGTAAAGCCTTCCGCGTTTTGTTTGCCAAAACAATCACCTTTCGTTCGGGACAAATTCGATACTTCTCGCCTAGCATAGTGACCGTTCTCTTTATTCAAGCAGTGGAAGCCACCATGTCGACCCTTGAACAAGATCTTGCCCATCTAAATTTTGAATACCTGATGCTGGCCCGCGAATGCGCCAGAAATAATCCTATGGAAGCGGCCTGGCGATTTGGCGTCGATCGAAAACAGATCGACGTCATTGCCGGATTTTCCGTGGAAAGCATCCGGGAGCTGTCCGGTATCGCAAGAGCGGTGATTACGCTCATTCCGATAAATACACCACAAAATGTGTCTTTGGCTACACATGCCGCCTTACTCACGACGACCAAAACGGCTATACTCGGCGGCTAGATGTTTCGATTACCTTTGCATAGTCACTCCGGCATGAGCCATCAATTAGTCATTGCCGAGAAGCTTTTTAGCTTGGGTGCCCGACCACCGGTAGTGCGTTCTATCTGTCATATCGGTAAAAAAACGGCAATACGGCTTTATAAGATCATCCACCAGCGCTCACCCAAGCAAGGACTGTTACCTTATGATCCTGATTGGATTGTCCGTTCATCGGTCCACACGATCCATGCCTCAATCTTCCTGGGGCTTGTTCACGATCTCTCGGTGCAGTACACCCAGACCGAGTTTAGTGCAGAGCTATTCATTACCGCCTATGAATTGTACTGCGGGGTGGTGGCGACTAACCCTCGTCCCAGCAAGCTGGAAGCCGGTGTCCACCAAGCGATTTTGCTAGACATCAACCGTGCCTGGCAACTGGCTGGGCAATTGAAAGCGAGAGAAATGGATCTGGTAAGGTGCGGAAAATGCCATGCCCGCTATGTGGTGTTGAGCAAGATGCCAAAACCTTTTCAGCAATGCCCAATCTGTGATGTCTGGGCAGATAAATCCGGGCGTCGTCGGTGGAAGACGGTTTGTCCCAGGCAAACTGCCTAATTAGTCGTATTGCTTCCCGCGCGATGTTACGCAGGCATTCAGAAGCAGCAATGGCTGTAGCGAATTCATAACACTATAACGCGTGAGTTTATAAATAGATTTCTAACACCCATTACTTAGGAGGCTATGAGTGAATATTTTTGTTAAAAGCATCACTGATCTGAACATTCCTCAACCTTGTCACGGCAAAAATCTGGCAAGGTTGGCCCGCGAGTGTTTTACCAATCGACAAGTCCTGACGGTCGATTTCGACGGTGTGAAAATGATCACTTCCGGCTTTCTTCAGGAATTGTTTCTGCCGCTGGTTGCGGAATATGGTGCTGATTTTCTGCACAGCAACTTACAAGTGATTAATGTAAGCCCGGCTGTGAACGGGTTCATGAAGTCGGCTTTTAACCCGGCGGCATTAGATGACTTCTTTGATCAACGCATGCGCATTGAGAACAAAGCCTGTGACACCGAAATTTATGAACTGAATCTCGCCTGGCTGATAAAGGCCCGTGATCTGGCCAAGGAAAATTCAATTTTTGCCGAATTAATGATGGGCACTAGCGATGAAGCGATGCGTTTGGCCCTTAGCCAGTTGTCCATTGACGACATTCAGCAGATTGCCCAATCCGGCTGGTTATGTTTTGCACCGCGATTTACCGCGCACTTCATTCAAAGCATGACCACCCGGTCGGCTGATGTGGTCGATGTGCTTCTGGGGCTCAGTGGCTCACTGTCATGAGGGGGCGGCGGTATGTTCAAGCGTTTTGATCAACAGTTGCTGGTGATGGAACTGTTGAAACGTCATGCCCGCATTTCAATTGTCCATAGAGAAACCGGAGTATCCAAGCAACTACTCCGGAAAACCTATCGGGAGTTACATGGCTGCTCGCCGAGTCCGGGTGCATTGAAATATTCGACACAAGGCCTGACACGGAATCTAAAATACTACAAAGAAGTGACGCTGTTTGCCGTTTGTTTCCAAACCGTCGACGCCCAAAGCCAGGTAGACGACATCCGAAAAATCATCATGGCTTTTGATAGTTACAAACAGTTTTGCCCCACCAGCCCACTCGATTTTTCGGCAGCCTGGGTGATCGCACGAGATTTAAAAGCAATGCGGATTAAAGTGGCTAAATGCCCGCATTGTGGGTCGGCGGTTTTGTTACAAGCACGCGAAGCGGTTTTAGAACACTGTGGAGTATGCAAAACCCGTTTGTAAACCCAGGGCATGCTGATTGGTTGTATATGGTCAAATCCAGAGAAAAGTTTCCATTAATATTACCTCGACTCATACGTGTTATTATTAGCTGATGTTACGGAGCCAATCTTAAGAATCAATCACTTATAGAGAAAAAACGAGCTTAATTTATTGGTAGTTGGTGGTCAGTGCGTAACATCAGTTATTAGGGTTTATTAGGATAAAGATCAAGACCGATTAAATACTCTTGTTTCCCCTCTATGTATTTTGTTTGTAAAAGAACTGAATTTAAGAAAAACTCCTATGAAAGTATCAACATACTTCGCTTTGTTGGCCGAGTTTGGCACAGCACAAATACCACTAGAATCGGTTGCTCCAAAATTCCTAGACATTGATGTACAAACTGCTAAGAACAAGGCAGCTAAACAACAATTGCCGTTCCCTTGTGTTCGAATTGGAGGTCAAAAGTCTCGTTGGTTTGTTGATGCTGGAACTTTAGCTGAATATATCGACCGAAAAGCAGATGAAGCCAAGCAAACCTGGGAAAAAATGAATAATTGACATCTCACTTTGATGTTCTTTATTTATAACTGATGTTACGCAGCCCGTAATTTCTGCAATTCTTCATAGGCTATCTGGTTAGCCTTTATAAAAAGCTTAGCCCGCAACGCAAAATGGTTGGCCTTGTGTTTTATATTCAAACATTCCAGTTTGAATGCCGCATAAATGAACATGAAGATGTGGTTTTTCTGGGCAGTGACCGTGCGGGTCGGTGACTTTGCCAGGTCCGCATTGGGTTTCAATGATTTATGGAGCGCCTCGACTTTTCACCGTTTTTGGTAGATCGTGGCGGGTAGAGCATTACATGTAGTAATTACACTACTTATCCGTGTTATAAGCGATCATTTTTTGTCAGGAAATCGGGTAATTGAACGGTGAATTTTCCATCTGAGCCGAAGCTCATTCCAAGAGAATAAGTAATGGAAAAGTCGAATTTAACTTTCTTGTATAGACCGATGGATTTGGAATAATCCTGGATTCGTTGATAGCTCTTGGTCCGTTTGAACGGCCATAGATTGCTGTCAACAACTCCCGGAATCTTGCCACATCCGACTTCGTAAGTAGCAACTAAATCGCGTCTGTATGCATAGCCAAGCGAATAGCGTTTTAGGTGCTGGTCCGGTTTTTTTGTCAGTTTTTTATTATTAAGCCTCATGACTTCCACTAAATATTCATTTTTTTCATGATGAATATTATCGTTTTGATCGTAAAATTTTTTTGTCAATTTTACGGTTTGAATGACGTAATGACGATTGCAGGCGGTGGCTTGAACAAAATTGTAAAAGAGCACGAAAGCATTACGATTGTGGAAGCCCTGCGCAATGAGTTTATCTAAATCAGCAAACAAATCGACATCAGCCCGTTTGGCGGTTTCGAAATTTTTGGGGAAATTCCGGAATGAGGAATAGCTTTCACCTTCACCCAAGGTAATTGGCAACAGTTCAATCGTATGGGCTGTGGCAGAGCCAGCCAGGAAAAGAAGACTATAAAAACAATAAAGGAAATTGTTGTTCATAAATACTCACATTGTGAAGTTTGCGGATTATACAATTTCCCGGCGCCGATGTCCGGCATACCATTGTTCTCCATATTGGTTTGCTATCGCCGTAAGTGTTGCTATCGTGACGTTTTTTAGTTGGGTTCTCGCACCCGAAGAAAGCGAGATACTTTCTTTTGCTTCACCTCGGCAACTGCTTCTGCATTGCTCTAACTCCTGCATTTATGCAGTCGAAAAATAAAGTATCCAAAAAAAAAGCGACCCGGTCAGTGCTTGATTCTACGCGCCTTGCTTTTAACAGACGTCCAAAAGGGGCTTAACCAGTTAATAGCCTCGCTGCTCGGCGAGGCAAACGGAAAAATTATTAAAGCGTATCGTTAACAGAATTTAAAAAACATACTGTCTACTACAAGTGAGCATTTCATCTAAAGTGAATTTTAAAACATTTTCTAAAATGCACTAAAAATGCTCATAATTTTTTGTGCATTTTATATGTATCTGTTTATTAAAAATTATTTACTATTATCTGTCCAATCCATCATCGGGGCTACGCTGAAAGTATGCGGGGCTTTTCGGCTGATTTGCGCCGCTTGGGGTAAATTATCTTGATTCATTTTTGTGATGTCAGTTTTTGCGCTCTATGTTACACGATAGGGCAAAGGCGACAATGGTTAGCAATGCGATAAATTTTTTCAATGCCGCCAAGTTGCGTTGTCGAAAATTATTTTTCTCGATACCGTAGTACAAATCAAACACTATACATAGCAAAGTTGAAGCGCTCAGCTGTTTGAGTTGAATCTGTTGAAAGCGGGTTAATACTTCAATCCGCGTTTTAAAACATGATTGGCAATGGATGCACGAAAGATAGAAAGCATATTACTCGCATGATACACTCGTAGTATGCGCTAGGTTGCCAGTGCCGTAGCAAACCAAAGGTGATCGTATTGAGCGTTATAGCATTCGGCCCAATCTTTAACGTGCCTTATACGTGTCGGTTCAGTAAAAAATGACAAACAAAATCATCGCAACACATTGGCTTCAAAACGCAGGCGAAATGGGCAAGCTAGTCGCTGCCAAGGATTGGTCCCAGACACCCCTTGGCCCCATTGATTCATGGCCGCAAAGTTTACGCACGACTGTCAGTCTCTGCCTCTCTTCCAATTTTCCCATCGCTATTGCCTGGGGTCCTGAACGGACGCAAATTTACAACGACGGGTACTGGCCTATTTGCGGTGCCAAACACCCGCATTCGATGGGTCAGGATTTCAAAGAATGCTGGTTCTCGGCTTGGCCGCAGATTGGCGAAGCCTTTGAAAGCGCAGTGGCGGGACAGACTGCATTCCTGACCAACCAACGGATGTTTCTGGACCGGAACGGTTATCTGGAAGAAACTTTCTTTACCTTTTCCTTCAGTCCGATTCACGATGAATCCGGCGCCGTAGGCGGTTTATTTCATCCAGTTATCGAACTGACCCAACAATCGTTGGCCGAGCGCCGATTGCAGGTACTACGCGACATTGCCACCGATACTGCCGATGCCGGGAATGTCGATGAAGCGCTGGCACAACTTGCCAAAACACTTAGTCGGCACTCGCTTGATGTTCCGTTTGCCTTATTTTATAAAGTAGACGATGACTCACAGCAGGCCAGACTGGCGGAAAACGTAGGGCTTAAGCGCGACAGCGATTGTGCGCCCGAACAAGTGGACTTGGCATCATCTGCGTCATCAGTATGGCCGCTTACGGAAGTGGTGAAAACCGGGAAGTGCGTGCAGGTGGATGATTTACAAGGGCGTTTTAAACATGCCTGTTGTGGGCCTTACCCCGAACCTCCCAAGTCTGCTCTCGTATTGCCGTTATGCTTTAAAGGTCAAGACCGTCCAGAGGCCCTGCTGGTGGCAGGCATTAGCTCGCGCCGCCCGCTGGATGAAGCGTACAGCAGTTTCTATGAAATGCTCGAGGCATCGGTCACAATCCCCCTGGTTAAGGCGTATTCCTATGAGGAAGAACGCCGTCGCGCCGAAGCATTAGTGGAATTGGATCGGTCAAAAACAGTATTTTTCAGCAACGTAAGCCACGAATTCCGCACACCGCTCACGCTGATGCTGGGGCCGCTTGAAGAATTGCAAGCTCGATTCGCTGCTAATGGCTTGACTCCTGGCGCAACCGAGTACGAGCAACTGACCCTTGTGCATCGAAATGGCTTGCGTTTGCTTAAATTGGTAAACACCCTCCTGGACTTTTCACGTATCGAGGCAGGCCGGATGGAGGCGGCTTATGAAGCAACGGATCTGGCGGTATATACCAGCGAACTCGTCAGCGTATTCGGTTCAGCCACCGAAAAGGCTGGCTTGAAACTTATTGTATCTTGCCCTACATTACCCGAGCCGGTGTATGTGGATCGACAAATGTGGGAAAAAATCGTCATTAATCTTGTGGGCAACGCTTTTAAGCACACCTTTGAAGGTGAGATTGAGGTTGCGCTGCGCTGGTGCGGAAAACAGGTTGAACTGGCTGTGCGCGATACCGGCATCGGTATTGCGGAAGATCAGCTTGAACATGTTTTTGACCGCTTCCATCGAATTCAAAACGTTCGTTCGCGCAGTCATGAAGGTACCGGTATCGGTCTGGCGTTGGTACAGGAGCTGGCTCGTTTGCATGGCGGTGGAGTCAGCGTGACAAGTAAACCCGGTGTCGGCAGCACTTTTACTGTGACTATCCTCACCGGCACGGCGCATTTGCAGGCAGCACAACTCCATTCATCGCAAACGCCGAGTTCCTATAGGACAGGCGCTGATTTTTTCGTCAATGAAGCATCCCGCTGGGAACTTGGGGCGGAAAAGGAAAATTACCCCGGTAAGCACAGCGGAACGGATCAAACACAAGCGCTGACCGCCAACGTTGATTCGCACATCCTCCTTGCTGATGATAACGCCGATATGCGCAGCTATGTTGCTCGGCTTTTACAGGAACAGGGCTATGATGTAACTGCCGTGTGTGACGGCGAAGCCGCACTGGCGGCGGTGCGTGAACAGCGCCCCGATCTTGTTCTTACCGATATTATGATGCCGGGTCTGGACGGCATCGGCTTACTTAGCGCCCTGCGAGAAGATCAACAGACCAGCACGATCCCCATCATTTTACTTTCCGCCCGCGCCGGCGAAGAAGCGCGCGTGGAAGGCCTGAAATACGGGGCCGACAGCTACCTCACCAAGCCATTTGGCGCCCGGGAATTGTTGGCTCGCGTCGGGGCGTGCCTTGAAATATCACGCCTGCGCAATGAAGCCGAAACTCAGTTACGCCTACAAGAGAACGAACGTGAATTTCGCTCTCTGGCGGAAACGATGCCGCAAATTGTCTGGGCTACACGAGCGGACGGCTGGAATATCTACTACAACTATAAGTGGGTCGAATATACCGGCCTTACGCTCGAGGAAAGTTACGGTCATGGCTGGATAACACCTTTTCACCCGGATGATAAGCAACGCGCATGGGACCCATGGCAACATGCGACGCAGCAAAATGAAATCTACTCTGTGGAATGTCGGCTGCGGCGAGCTGACGGGGTCTATCGATGGTGGCTGATCAGGGGTGTGCCGCTATTAAATGATACCGGCGAGATTCAAAAATGGTACGGCACCTGCACCGATATTCAGGATTTAAAAGAATCGGACATTGCTATCCGTGAAAGTGAAGCAAGGCTGCATTATGCTTTGGAAATGTGCAATACAGGCGCTTGGGAAGTTGATTTGGAAACGCATTCAGCTTATCGCTCGATAGAACACGCTCGTATTTTTGGTTATGCTGACCTAGACTCACCTTGGTCGGTCGAAATATTTCTGGGACATGTGCTGGAAGAAAACAGGCCAGAAATAGCCGCATTAATCGAGGAAGCGTTTCGCACAGGCAGCGACAAGCGTTTCGAATGCCGAATTCGCCGGGTAGACGGAGAGGTTCGCTGGATTATGGTTGCAGGTCGGTTTCGTGTAACTAGGTTGGATGGCAAAAAACAAGTCGCCGTAGGAATTATCCAAGATATCACAGAAAGCAAACTCGCCCAGCAAACACTGGAATTAGTTAATGCAGAGCTGGAACAGAGTATAAAAATACGCACCGAAGAGCTGGCAGCGCTTAATATCGCCGAAACGCGCTGGCAGTTTGCCCTGGAGGGCGGTAATCAGGGCGTGTGGGATTGGGACTTGATAACCAATAAGATATTTTTTTCAAAGCAATGGAATGCCATGCTGGGTTATAAGGAAAACGAGATTTCCGGCCGATATGAAGAATGGATTGACCGCGTGCATCCGGATGATCTGCCAATGGCATTGGTGGCGATACAAAAACATCACCGCGGTGAATCGGCGTTTTATGAGTCCGAACACCGCTTGCTGCATCATAACGGCCAGTATATTTGGACATATGCCCGAGGCATGGTGATAAACCGGGATGCTAACGGAAAGCCGCTACGCATGATCGGAACACAGGCAGACATTACCGATCAGCGAGCTTTACTTGATGAGCTAAGGCAACACCGTGATCAGTTGGAAATGTTGGTGACAAGCAGGACTGCTGAACTTGAAACAGCGAAGGCGTTGGCGGATGCCGCCAATCGTTCCAAGAGCGCTTTCCTGGCCAACATGAGCCATGAAATCCGTACGCCGATGAACGCCATCCTGGGGTTAACCCACTTTCTGCGGCGCGATCAGCCCAACTCTGTTCAATTGGAGCGCCTCAACAAGATCGATGCCGCCGGCAGGCACCTGCTCTCCATCATCAATGACATATTGGACCTGTCCAAGATTGAGGCCGGCCACTTGGTCTTGGAAAACGTCGATTTTTCTTTAGACTCCATTCTTGATCAAGTCCGCGACCTCATCGAAGAGCAAGCACTGGCCAAGGGCTTGGCGGTGGAGATTGACACCGACAGTATGCCGCGTTGGCTCAAAGGCGATCCGACGCGGCTGCGTCAGTCGTTGCTGAACTATGCCGGTAACGCCGTTAAATTCACTGATCGAGGCAAGGTCAGTCTATGCGCGCGCCTGCTACGCGAGGATGCCGGCAGTGTTTGGGTGCGTTTCGAGGCCAGGGACACTGGACCGGGTATCGCTCCGGACAAATTGTCCTCGCTGTTCAATGCTTTCGAACAAGCCGATGTCTCCACCACGCGTAAATACGGGGGCACTGGCTTGGGTCTCGCTATCACCCGGCGGCTAGCCATACTGATGGGCGGTGAAGCCGGTGTGGAAAGTGAACCCGGATTGGGTAGTACCTTCTGGTTTACTGCACGTTTGAAGCAGGGCCGGGAGCAAGCCGCCGAGGATGACGCGGTTTCTCAGGAATCGGCGGAAATCGAACTGCGGCGTAAGCATGCCGGTGCTCGCCTGTTGCTGGCTGAAGACAACCCTATCAACCGAGAAGTGGCACTGATGCTTTTAGGCGAATTGGGGCTGATCATCAATACCGCCCAAGATGGCCGCGAGGCGGTGGAAAAAGCGCGCAAGCAGGCATTTGACCTGATCCTGATGGATGTGCAGATGCCTGAACTGGATGGACTGGATGCCACCAGGATCATTCGTACTTTGCCTGGGGGGCAAGAGATACCGATTCTCGCCATGACTGCGAATGTCTTCGATGAGGACCGCCAAGACTGCCTGAACGCAGGCATGAACGATTTTGTGGCTAAACCGGTGACCCCCAAAATACTCTACGCCACTTTGTTGAAATGGCTGTCAACATCCTCCGGTAGACGCAACGCCGTGTCACGAAGCGGTGCAGTCGCCGAAGTATCCGACTGGCAACAGCAACTGCAGGAAATTCCCGGTTTGGATGTTAAGCGCGGGCTTATCAATGTGGGTGGAAAAATGACGGTTTATCTCAAGGTGTTACGCTTGCTCGGCGAGCATCACGGGAAGGACCCGCAACGGCTTACCGAAGCGCTGGCAGACAACAACTTAATCGAGATGGGACGTCTGGCGCATACCTTGAAAGGGGCAATCGGCAACCTCGGAGCGACCAGGGTCGAAGAACTGGCTGAAGCGGTGAATTTTGCAATTAAACAAGGGGCGGCACGGGCTGAAATTGAACCTTGTTGCAACGTACTCGCCAAGGAACTGAGCCTACTGATTGAGGCCGTGAAAATCGTGCTGGCGGAGGCCGATCGGGCGAGTTGATTCGGTTGGGATGCTTAGGCCGGGTTTATCGATGTCCTCTAAATATATTTGCGCTTGAGTGATGGGGTAACCAGGGTACAGTCCACAACGGTCAGCGGCGTGATGAAGTTTTTCAATGCCGCCAAGTTGCGTTGCCGGGAGTTATTTTTTTCGATACCGTAGTACAACTCAAACGGAGTAATAGTCGGAATGTATAGTTGTTTGAGTTGAATCTGTTGAAAGCGAGCCAACACTTCAGGCGGGTGTTGTTTAATCAGGTAAATGCAGATAGTGGAATTCATCTTTCAGAGCATGATTGGCAATCGATGCACGGAAGATAGAAAGCATATTGCTTGCATGGTACACTCGCAGTATGCGCTAGATTGCCGGTACCGGAGCAATCCAAAGGTGATCGTGTTGAGCGTTATAGCTTCGGACCATTCGTTAACGCGCCTTATAGACGCCGGTTCAGGAAAATGACAAACAAAATCATCGCAACACATTGGCTTCACACCCGCATTCAATGGTTCAGGATTTCAAGGAATATTGGTTCTCGGCCTGGCCCGTTATATCTGTAGTTGGAATAATGTAATGGCTAATGAACAAATGCCTGATTTCATATCAATAGATGACGATTTAGATTTCCGTCGATTATTCGAGTCGTTGCCTGATCTTTATCTGATTTTAAATACGAATTTCGAAATTGTCGCAGTCAGCGATGCGTATACCTGCGCTACATTGACACGGCGGCAGGACATATTGGGGAAAGGTATTTTTCAAGTCTTTCCCGACAATCCCCATGATCATGCAGCAGAAGGTGTACGCAATTTACGCGCTTCCTTGCAGCGCGTTCTGCAATCAGGCAAACCTGACACGATGCCGGTGCAAAAATACGACATTCCCGGACCCGATGGGGAGGGCTTTGAGGAGCGGTATTGGAGCCCTATGAATATCCCGATTCTTGGCAAGGACGGCAGTGTCGCCTACATCATTCATCGGGCGGAAGATTTAACAAATTATATACGCATCAAACAACAAGGCGTAGAGCAAAACCAACTCAACGAAACTTTACGCGCCCAAGCCGTAAAAATGGAAGTTGAACTCTTCGCCCGCACAAAAGAGGTCGCATCAGCTAGTGCTGAGTTGAAAGTTGCGAACGAGGAGTTGTCGCGATTGTATGCTAAAACGTTAGAGCTGGATGAACTGAAGACTCAGTTCTTTACCAACGTAAGCCATGAGTTTCGTACGCCGCTCACGCTGATGATCGGACCGCTTGAAGAGTTACTGGCGCGATTCGCCCCTCAGGGCTTAAACCCTGCCGCAACCGAGTACGAGCAGCTTAGTCTCGTGCATCGAAATAGCTTGCGTCTGCTTAAATTAGTCAACGCCCTCCTGGATTTTGCGCGTATCGAGGCCGGACGGATGGAAGCGGCTTATGAAGCAACGGATCTGGCGGTATATACCACCGAACTCGTCAGCGTATTCGGTTCGGCCACCGACAAAGCGGGTTTGAAACTTATTGTTTCTTGCCCTGCATTACCCGAACCGGTGTATGTGGACCGGCAAATGTGGGAAAAAATCGTCATTAATCTTGTGGGCAACGCTTTTAAGCACACCTTTGAAGGTGAGATTGAGGTTGCGCTACGCTGGTGCGGAAAACAGGTTGAACTGGCTGTGCGCGATACCGGCATTGGTATTGCCGAAGATCAGCTTGAACATGTGTTTGACCGCTTCCATCGAATTCAAAACGTTCGTTCGCGCAGTTATGAAGGTACCGGCATCGGTCTGGCACTGGTACAGGAACTGGCTCATATGCATGGCGGCGGGGTCAGCGTGACAAGTAAACCGGGCGTCGGCAGCACCTTTACCGTGACTATCCTGACGGGCACGGCGCATTTGCAAGCAGAACATATCCATTCATCGCAAGCGCCGAGTTCCTATAGGATAGGCGCTGATTTTTTCGTCAGTGAAGCCTCTCGCTGGGAACTGGGGGCGGAAAAGGAAAATTACCCCGGTAAGCACAGCGGAACGGATCAAACACAAGCGTTAACAGCAGGCGTTGGTTCGTACATTATCCTTGCTGATGATAACGCCGATATGCGCAGCTATGTTGCCCGGCTTTTACAAGAACAGGGCTATGATGTAACTACTGTGAGTGACGGCGAAGCCGCACTGGCGGCGGTACGCGAACATCGCCCCGATCTTGTCCTTACCGATATTATGATGCCGGGGCTGGACGGGATTGGCTTGCTTAGCGCACTACGGGAAGATCAACAAACCAGCACGATCCCCATCATTTTACTTTCCGCCCGTGCCGGCGAAGAAGCGCGCGTGGAAGGATTGAAATACGGGGCCGACAGCTACCTCACCAAGCCGTTTAGCGCCCGGGAATTGTTGGCTCGCGTCGGGGCGTGTCTTGAAATATCGCGCTTGCGCAATGAAGCCGAAACTCAGTTACGCCTACAAGAGAACGAGCGTGAATTTCGCTCTCTGGCGGAAACGATGCCGCAAATTGTCTGGGCGACACGAGCGGACGGCTGGAATATCTATTACAACCATAAATGGGTCGAATATACCGGCCTTACGCTCGAGGAAAGTTACGGTCATGGCTGGATAACGCCTTTTCACCCGGATGATAAGCAACGCGCATGGGATGCATGGCAACGCGCGACACAGCAAAATGAAAGCTACTCCATGGAATGTCGCCTGCGGCGGGCTGACGGTGTTTATCGATGGTGGTTGATTCGGGGCGTGCCGCTATTAAATGATACCGGCGAGATTCAAAAATGGTACGGCACCTGCACCGATATTCATGATTTAAAACAGAAAGAGGAAGACCTTAAGATCGCCGAAGCGCGCTGGCAGTTTGCCTTGGAAGGTGGCAATCAGGGGGTTTGGGATTGGGATGTGGTAACCAATAAGACGTTTTTTTCAAAGCAGTGGAAGGCCATGCTGGGTTATAAGGAAAACGAGATTCCCGGGCAATATGAAGCATGGCTTGAGCGTGTGCATCCCGATGATCTACCGACGGCATTGGCGGCGATAGAAAAACATCATCGCGGTGAATCGGCGTTTTTTGAGTCCGAGCACCGCTTGCTGCATCATAACGGCCAGTATATTTGGACATATGCCCGAGGCATGGTGATAAACCGGGATGCTATTGGAAAGCCGCTACGCATGATCGGAACGCAGGCAGACATTACCGATCAGCGTTCGCTGCTTGAAGAGTTGAGACAACACCGTGATCAGCTGGAAATGTTGGTAGCAAGCAGGACTGCTGAACTTGAAACGGCGAAGGCGCTGGCGGATGCCGCCAATCGATCCAAGAGCGCTTTTCTGGCCAACATGAGCCATGAAATTCGTACGCCGATGAACGCCATCCTGGGGTTGACCCACTTTCTACGGCGCGATCAGCCCAACCCCGTTCAAATTGAGCGCATCAACAAGATCGATGCCGCCGGCAGGCACCTACTCTCCATCATTAATGACATATTGGACCTGTCCAAGATTGAGGCCGGCCACCTGGTCTTGGAAAACGTCGATTTTTCTTTAGCCTCCATTTTTGATCAAGTCCATGACCTCATCGAAGAGCAAGCACGAGCCAAGGGCTTGGCGGTGGAGATTGACACCGACAGTGTGCCGGGATGGCTCAAAGGCGACCCGACGCGGCTGCGCCAGTCGTTGCTGAACTATGCCGGTAACGCCGTTAAATTCACTGATCAAGGCAAGGTCAGTCTATGCGCGCGCCTGCTAAGCGAGGATGCCGGCAGTGTTTGGGTGCGTTTCGAGGTCAGGGACACAGGACCGGGTATCGCCCCGGAGCAACTGTCCTCGCTGTTTAACGCCTTCGAACAAGCCGATGTCTCCACCACGCGTAAATATGGCGGCACCGGGTTGGGTCTGGCTATCACCCGACGCTTAGCCGGACTGATGGGCGGTGAAGCCGGTGTGGAAAGCCAACCCGGATCGGGTAGCACATTCTGGTTCATCGTACGCTTGGCGCGGGGGCGGGAGCAAACAGCCGTGGATACCTCCGTCTCTCAGGAATCGGCGGAAGTCGAACTGCGGAGCAAGCATGCCGGCGCCCGCTTGCTGCTGGCGGAAGACAACCCTATCAACCGGGAAGTGGCATTGGAACTATTAGGCGGACTGGGGCTGATCATCGATACCGCCCAAGATGGCCGCGAGGCGGTGGAAAAAGTGCGCAAGCAGGTGTTTGATCTGATCCTGATGGATGTGCAGATGCCTGAACTGGATGGACTGGATGCCACCAGGATCATTCGTACTTTGCCTGGCGGGCAAAACATACCCATTCTCGCCATGACTGCGAATGTCTTCGATGAGGACCGCCAAGACTGCCTGAGCGCAGGCATGAACGATTTTGTGGCTAAACCGGTAACCCCCAAAATACTCTACGCGACCCTCCTGAAATGGCTGTCAACATCCTCCGGTAGACGCAACGCCGTGTCAGGAAGCGGTGCAGTCGCCGAAGTATCCGACTGGCAACAGCAACTGCAGGAAATTCCCGGTTTGGATGTTAAGCGCGGGCTTACCAATGTGGGTGGAAAAATGGCGATTTATCTCAAGGTGTTACGCTTGCTCGGCGAGCATCACGGGAAGGACCCGCAGCGACTTACGGAAGCGCTGGCAGACAACGACTTAATCGAAGTGAAACGTCTGGCGCATACTTTGAAAGGAGCAATCGGCAATCTCGGAGCGACTAGAGTCGAAGAACTCGCTGAAGCGGTGAATTTTGCAATTAAACAAGGGGCGGCGCGGGCTGAAATTGAACCCCTCTGCGCCGTACTCGTCACGGAACTGTCCACATTGATTGAGGCTGTGCAAATCGTGCTGGCGGAGGCCGATCGGGCGAGTTGACTCGGTTGGAACCGATCAGCAATTCTCATTATGACCCTCAGCGCCTAAAATAGCCGACCGATTCCGCAATTAACGCCTATTATCTTATGAGCCCCCTTTGGATTAAACGCATTGACCTTTAGTGACGTGGCCAGGCAATTGCGCCTCACTTTTGAAACCTTAAACTACTTAAGGTTTTGGAGTACGAAGTTAACCGCCCCACAAAATTCATAAATACCACCATGAATAAAGATCATTTAACAGCCCTCATTTGCTGGGGTACTGTTTAATGACTTTTTTCACTTGGGAGCTGTTTATGAATATCGTCACCACATTCACCGCTATTATTTTGCTGTTTGCCGTCGAAGCATCAGCCGACACCGCTGCAAACTTTGCCATCCTGGCTCATCTCGATCATGGGCCGGGCAATGTCACCGTTACCGATAACGGTCGCATTATCATGAGTATGCACCCGTTTTATCTGCCGAAATACGCCGTGGTTGAATATAAAAATAACTCACTGACGCCCTTCCCTAATAAGGAATTGGCCGATACGGATTCTCTATCAACACTGAAACTTGATTCCGTGCTGGGCATCCGCTCGGATGCCGACGGTATCGTCTGGATGCTGGATAACGGTATGCGTAGCGGCATAACGCCGAAGCTGGTCGGTTGGAACACCAAAACCGAACAGCTCCACCGGGTTATTTATCTGCCGCCCCCGATAGCGCCAAAAGATGCGTTTGTTAACGACTTTGCCGTCGATACCCGCCGCAATCATATCTTTATCAGCGACCCGGCAGGCGGAAACAATGCCGCGCTGATTGTCGTCAATCTGAACTCGGGAACGGCGAGACGGGTGCTGGAGGGACATAGCAGCGTGATTCCTGAAAATGTTGATCTGATCATTGATCAGGTAGCCGTGCAAATCAAGGATAAATCCGGCAAGCTGGTCCGACCGCATATCGGTGTTAACCCGATTACCGAAGACCTGAACAACGAATGGGTCTATTTCGGCCCTATGCACGGACACAGCCTTTACCGGATAAAGGCCGACGATCTGGCGAATGACAAACTGGACGAAAAAACCCTGGGGAGTCGCGTCCAGCGTTACAGCGATAAGCCGATTTCGGACGGCATGACGATCGATAAGGATAACAATATCTATCTGGGCGATTTAGCGGCCAACGCCATCGGCGTTATTTCGGGACACAGGCAATACCGGCGACTCGCGATAAGCCCTGAGCTATCGTGGGTTGATTCGTTCAGCTTCGGACCGGCGGGGCAGTTATATGCAGTCGTCAACCGACTGCATCAGTCCGCAATGCTGAATGGCGGGGTTTCTACCTCAAAACCGCCGTATTATCTGGTACAAGTAAAAGCGCTGGCGGCAGGCCTGCCCGGACGCTGAAACCAACTTACAAGCCGTTAACGGTCCGGCCTATCGTGGTAATTTTATCGCGCAACCACAGATGGGCCGGGTCCTTATCTTGCAAGGGATGCCAAATCATGACCAAATCGTAAGTCGGCAGTTTAAGCGGAACCGGGAATATTTCTAACGGCACGAATGTTGTGAAGCGTTCCGCAAGTTTGTACGGCAGCGATAATATCATGTCGGTCTGGGCAACGATGAGCGGCGCGGACAGGAAGTTCGGAACAATCAACTTGATCCGCCGTTCCACGCCCAGTTCCTGCAAATATTGATCGATGATGCCCGCCGGGTTGCCTTTCCAGGAAATCAGCATGTGCGGACCGGCGATATATTCTTCCAGCGATGGCGCGCTACGTATCACCGGATGATTTTGCCTGACAACGCAGACCATTTCGTCGTCAAACAGCTTTTGGCATTGTAATTGAGCGGGCGGATCGAGAACCGACTCGAAACCCAGCACGACATCGAGGCTGCCGTTTTCCAATTGTGCCACCGGAAATGAAGTCTCGGTACGTTTCACATGAATGTTAATGCCGGGTGCAATGCGGTTAATCAAGCCCGATAATGCCGGTATCAACAAAAACTCCAGGTAATCGGTAGCGGCAATGGCGAAGCTCCGCTGACTGGTACCGGCTTCAAATTCAAGCGGCGGCTGAATCAGTTGTTCCAGCTCGGCCAGTAAGCCCCTGACCGGCTCAATCAATGCTAACGCTCTTTCCGTCGGCTTCATGCCGGCAGGTGTTTTTACCAGCAGCGGGTCATCCAGTTTTTGACGGAGCCTGTTTAAGATATGGCTCATTGCCGATTGCGTAACAAACATCTGCTCGGCCGCGCGAGTGACATTTAACTCACGCATCAGCACATCAAACGCCACCAATAAATTCAGATCGAAGGTTCTTAAATTTGACATTGGTAGATCTTTCCAAGTGAGTCAACGACTGCTTGAAACTCTGCTGATTTCGTCTGAAAATTTGTTACTCGCCGCCTGGCGGCATGGATTGGCTGAAACTTAGGGGACGTAGACATTGGCCAGGATAATGCTTGCAATGAAGAGGCAAGCATAAGCATGAAGAAATTCATAGATGACTCGCGGAAACTTATAGCGACATACATCGGCGGCCAATATTATATTGACTGCTATGCCGG
This sequence comes from Methylococcaceae bacterium, assembly GCA_005772825.1. Lineage (GTDB taxonomy): Bacteria > Pseudomonadota > Gammaproteobacteria > Methylococcales > Methylomonadaceae > SXIP01. The sequence continues at coordinate 23,817 of SXIP01000215.1, forward strand.
ATTGTATGGAATACTAAACTATGCGCAGCGCTTTATTCGAGTCAAAGAAGCGAGGCTTCACTCTGTATTTTGACGCACGAACTCGCATTACCTGTAGACGCCAGCCAAAGGTTACAATGAGATTTACCCCAAATCATCAAGTAAGGCTTGGGCTATCATTTTCTGTTCCGCACCACCTCTTTCAAGCACTTCCCTGGCAATCTCCTTGGCTGCATCGGTATCGCCCATATCAACATAAGCCATTGCCAAATCCAGTTTTGTTTCCATTTCATCCATTTCAGTCAGATCAGTGCCAGCACCCTTCTGCCCGAAACCCGAACCGGTTACCGGCGTATTAAAGTCAAACTCAAAATCTTTATCAAAGAGATCATCCGTCAAATCGCTTTTTTCGTCATCCGATTTATCAGTAAAAAAGTCAATCAGGTTATCATCCTTATCGCTATCATCCTTCAGACTCGATTCAATTTCACTGCTTTCTTTTGTCTTTACATCATCTAGCAAACTAAAATCAAAATCGAACGACTCAAATTCATCATTACTCTTAACTTTTTGTGTATTTACTGCTTCTAGCTTTTCATCTGAACTTTCAATATCCGTAGCAAAGTCGCCTAAATCAAAATCAAGACTTTGGTTATTCTGTGAATCGTCAACAGATTTATCTTCAAAGGAAGATAAATCAAAATCCAGCAAATTATCACTTTGTTCAGATGTCTCGCGCGTAGACTCTTCACGGAACAAGTCTCTAAAAGAGCTGTCGAAGGTCGCCAAGTCAACATCATCTATATCCTTAGCCTGATTCAAATTACCACCGCCATATTCGATCTCGGTGGATTCGATCTCGGTGGTTTTGGCTAACTGTACTGAACCGACTCCAAATGCGACATTATTTTTCGAGTCCGGTTTTTTCACAGAAGAAAATAGCGTCGAATCCGGACAAATCCCACTGCCCATTTCTGCAACTTTGTCCCAAAACACGCTATCATCCATTTTACCTGCGTCGGCTAATTCCCTGGCATAGGTTTCAAAAGCGTATTTATCCGATTTGGAATAGTAAATTTCCAACAACTTCAATTTGCATTCATCACGATCGGGCTGATCTTTAATAGCATCGCGCATCAACTCTTCAGCCTGTTGATAACGACCATAAGCCAAATAGACATCAGCCTCGGAAACCGGATCAATTTCACCTTGCTCTATATCGAATATATCAAAGTCATTCGGAGAGAAATCACTGAGAAAAAAGCTTTCGTCAATCGCAGAAATATCTTCCTGGGTAGCTCCTGCCCCAACAGCTGACTCTGCAGACGCTCCGGTAGCCCTATTCATCCCTGAAAAAGCGGACACACCCCCGCTAGCATCATCCGGTCTGTTTTTTCGTAACCACAGCCATCCAAGCAGCGTTAACATGGCAAAACCAACTCCGGCGACACCGATATAGTAAAGACTTGATGGCTTTTCGACATCAGGTTTCGGAGTAGCTGTCGGACGGGTTATCGGTGTAATCAGAGGCTTTGCCGGTATCACCGGCTGAGCAGGCGTTATAACCTGAGTCGGCTGAGTCTGAGTCTGAATTGGCGGCTCCTGTGTAACAGGCTTTGCCGGTACGACAGGCTGAGGGGTTGCAATCGCATTCGCGGGTATCTGCTCAGGCGTAGCAGGTTTTGATTCTACCGCTGGCGGGGTGACGGGCGCCTCGGACGGAGCAGTGGTTTGTTCCTGAGGTGCAGGAGTTGATGCCGGCTGATTTTGTAAAGTTGCAAGCTGCTGGTCTTTTAAGGCAATTATTTTCTGCATTTCAGCCAGCTGTTTTTCCAGCTCAGCCAACCTACTTTTTATTTCATTATCTACAGGAACTGCGTTACTTGGCGCCGCTTTATTGGCAACCTCAGGTTCTGCTGATTCACCGCTCGCATCACTTGATCCGGAAGCCGCGGATGACTGGTCTGCGGGTTTCTTTTCCGTCGCGCCTTGTTCATTTTCAGGAAGAACTACTTCATTTTGAGCAACACTTGCATCTGTAGGGGCAACCAAAGTCAGCTGGTTATCTACATTATCATTCTCCCCGGCAGGCGCAGCAGGTGCTTTAGCCAAACTGTTTTTCCAGTCATTTGTTTGCCGGTTAAACTCAGCCAATGCCTGCTTGCGTGATAATTTAACAATAACCTGACGATCCGGTATCTTAAGCGTTTTTCCGGCCAACAGCGCGTTAATATTGTCTTTATAGAATGCGCGGGGATTTTGTTTGTATATTGCAAGCATCATTTGCTCAATAGAAACATTTCTACCTCTGCTGGCCTTTTCAGCGATATCCCAAAGCGTATCATTTTTTCCAGTCGTTTGAGTATCACTAGCGGCATCAGGCTGATCAGCCTCCACCTGTCTGTCTGCGACTTGGGCTTGCTGCGAAGACTTATAATCCTCCTCGCTAACATAGCTTTTAGGGCTGTCCCAATTGGGCACTGTAGGTTGCTCATACACAGACGGAGGATCAACCAAAATAGTAAATTCACGATACAGGTTGCCTTTCGGCCAACTTACCTCCAGCAACAAATCCAGCACCGGCTCTTTTAGAGCCTCTCTTGAGCTGACCCTGATAACTACCGAACCATTTGAGCGAGTAACAGGTTCAAATTTAATCTTCGACAGAAAAGAACCCCACGGCACTCCGGCTTCAACAAATTTATCAGAAGGGGCCAAATTTACTTTTATGTCAGATACCTTTTCACCTGGCGACAATACTAATGAAATTTCAGCATTCAGATTTTGGTTAAGGGCTGAGTGCAATTTAATATCGCCAATCCCTAACGGATGACCACTAGCCGGGGCCAGTAACGACACCACCGCTAAAGTTTTAGTCAAATTGCGCACGTTACTCTCCTTCAAAATAGTTACCACAGTCTCTTTCCGCGAACAGTCAAAAATGTAAAAAATATGTAGACAAGCTTAGCCTAGATGTAATTTTTTACCAGCACTTCTGCAATTTGCACGCTGTTTAATGCAGCACCCTTTCGGACATTATCACCAACCACCCACAAATCAATTCCTTGGGAGTGTGAGATATCTTCCCTGATACGTCCAACAAAGACGTCATCATGACCAGATGACTCCGTTACTGCTGTTGGGTAACCACCGTTATGTCGCTCATCCATAACCGTTACACCGGGCGCCTTTTCCAACAAAGCCCTTACTGTAGCTACATCAATCTTTTTGCGAGTCTCAATATGTACGGCTTCGGAGTGACCATAAAAGACAGGAACTCTAACCGCCGTTGCATTCACCATAACACTGTCATCACCCAGAATTTTTCGGGTTTCCCAAACCATTTTCATCTCTTCCTTGGTATAACCATTTTCGAGAAACACATCTATTTGAGGTAATACATTAAAAGCGATCTGCTTTGGATAAACGCTGGGTTGCTCAATCGGCTGACCGTTTAACAGCTTGGCAGTCTGCCTCACAACCTCTTCAATGCCTTTTTTTCCGGTACCTGAAACAGCCTGATAAGTGCAAACATTGATTCTGGCTATACCCGCAACATCATAAATCGGCTTTAAAGCCACCAACATCTGTATGGTCGAACAATTGGGATTCGCAATAATACCGCGATTTTTGAAATCCGCAATTTTTTCAGGATTAACTTCGGGTACTACCAAGGGAATGTCATCGTCATAGCGAAAGTGCGAGGTGTTATCAATAACAATGCAACCTGCAGCAGCGGCTTTTGGCGCATATTCGGCAGAAACCGAGCCACCGGCTGAAAACAAACCGATTTGTGCTTTAGAAAAATCAAAAGTCGCCAAATCTTCAACTTTTAATACGCCCCCTTTAAAGGGAATTCTTTTACCTACTGATTTGCTGCTGGCCAAGGCATATACCTCACCTACAGGAAAATTCCGTTCTTCCAGAATTGACAGCATGGCTTCGCCCACTGCACCCGTAGCACCAACAACAGCCACGTTATATACCTTAGTCATTTAAATATTACCTTTTTATTAAAACTTAAACGACTGTATCGCTTCTCTAATTCCAGTGCGGATTTTTTGCATGCGCTCAGATTAAATGCCATTCAATACAAATCATAATAAAGACGTGGCGAGAACCGTTCAATTGTTGCTTCACCTCGCGTATTATAATGTGTATAGACGGCATAAACACAATAAAGCTTATACGAGAATTTTAAATCTTTCAGTGATTTTCAGCCGTATCGACACCCTGCGTCTGACATTGATTTTCATTATAAAGATATATGCTTTTCAGTAATGCCGCTTTAAATAAACAGGCCCGTTAACGCGACATTTAACCCTCCCTGCCTGAAAAGGGGTTCCGCCTTTTAAGAAAAAGGCGCCCTCGCCTATCTGGATGCCTGCACATATGCAGATGATTAGAGCAATATAGGAGCAGTTGCCGAAAGGCTTTCGGTGAGGAAAATAAAAACAAATACCTTAAGATGTATACCTAACCCAGGACAGCAAAAATTTTGGCAGTGATTTCGTCCACTGATCCCTTACCCGCAATCGAACTGAATTTCACTCTTCCCCCCGTTGAGTAATACCCGACCAAAGGTTTGGTTTGTTCATGGTAAACACTGAGTCTTTTACGGACGGTTTCTTCTTTATCGTCATCTCGCTGAATCAGTGCTTCGCCGGTTACATCATCAATGCCGTCGACTTTAGGTGGATTAAACTCGATATGGTATGTCCGCCCTGATTGCAGATGCACTCGTCTGCCGGCCATCCGTTTTACAATATCTTCATCCTCGACAACAATCTCAATAACTGTATCAATAATAACACCCATTGCATCCAGGCCTTCAGCCTGAATGATAGTGCGAGGAAAACCATCCAGCAAAAATCCGTTTGCGCAATCAGCCTGCGCTATGCGCTCTTTGATTAACCCTAAAATAATATCATCAGAAACCAAGCCGCCGGCATCCATCACTTTTTTTGCTTCAATACCCAGTGATGTCCCTTCACGTACTGCCGCCCGCAACATATCCCCCGTTGAGATTTGTGGGATACCGTATTTTTCGGTAATAAACTGGGCCTGAGTTCCTTTACCAGAACCGGGGCTCCCTAACAGGATGATACGCATCAAACAACTCCACTATGTCCAGAGGACAGACTTTTACTTTAAATAACAATAGTTAAGCGACCATTTAAAAAAGAAAACACGGTCTTTTATGGTCAAATGACAGTATAACTGCATATTCGACAACACACCATGTTTTATCTCTTGTAAAAAGACCTTTATTTACCTATTCTTGTGCGGCTTATTTACCTCCAGAAGAGCTTTCGATGCAGATTGAAGAGTTAGTCTCTTCAAAAGTATTTGCAGTCCGCCAACACGGCCTGATTGATGGTATTTTTCTGATCTTCCTCACGAAAGAAACCCCATTTACCGCTTATTCGGAAAGTCTTGCACAACACACCGGTGGAGAAAAGTAAATCCGGTCTCATTGAATCCACGATTTAATCAACGTCCGCCGATTCAAAAAAATTTTGTTTTTACTTGAACCCCTTCCGTTTGAACAGATCAAGACGCAAGACATTTTTTGCTTGAAACCCGACCAACCAGAATGTAAGAACTTCCAGCTAGCCTTTTATGAAAACAGGATCCTATCGCCTGCCGCAAACTATTGACAGTCTGTTGATTAAAAGCTGATTTCCAATCTTCCATTAATACTTGAACTTGCTATAAAAACAAAAACTTAGCTCTTTAGCCTGGCAAACTCACCGCCTATAGAAAAGTTGGAATAGGTATAAATTACAACGCGAAAACCGAATGATATGAATAATTACCCCGTTAAACCTTGGCAATACGCCGCATCAGCCTTAATATAAAGCCAGTCCCTGACATAAAGGCAACCTGTGCATAACGAATTGGACGTCCATAATGAGTAAACTGCTAAAACTTTTTCAAGATTCTTCTTCCCTCTACGGCAGTAATGCTACTTTTGTTGAAAATTTATACGAACGCTTTTTGGAAGACCCTGAGTCTGTGGAACCCGGCTGGCAAAAACAATTCCGCGAGATCCACCACGGAGCAGACTACGAAACCCCCCATAGCCCCATTGTCGATCGCTTTGCACAACTTGCGCTCAAATCACAAAGCAGACTGGCTCAATTACAAGGCTTTACCGAAGAAAGTGTAAAGAAGCAGTCGGCTGTTGCAAGACTGATTAACCATTACCGGGTACGCGGACATCAAATCGCCAACAATAACCCGCTGGGCAAATCATCACCTCCGCCACCGGATATGGATCCGGCCTACTACGGCCTTTCGGAACCGGACATGGATACCCTGTTCGATACCGGCGCGCTGCACGGCGCCGACCGGTTACCGCTACGGGAAATTATCGCCCGCCTGAAAGACATTTACTGCGGCAGTATCGGCTCCGAATACATGCATATTGTCGACACCCAACAACGGCGATGGTTAATAAACCATCTGGAGAACACTAAAACCCATTTAATCCAGGATCCCGAAAAGAAACGCTGGATACTCAAGCTGCTAACCGCCGCCGAAGGTATAGAAACCCATTTACAGAATAAATTTGTCGGTCAAAAGCGTTTCTCCCTGGAAGGCGGCGAATCATTGATACCTATTCTGGATGAACTGATTCAATGCTCCGGTGAGAAAGGCATTAAAGAAATTGTCATCGGCATGGCGCATCGCGGACGCTTGAACGTGCTGGTCAATATTTTGGGCAAAAGCCCGGCCAGTTTGTTCGATGAATTTGCCGGCACATTCAAAGTGTCGCCCGGCGTCAGTTCCGGCGACGTGAAATACCACATGGGCTTTTCATCCGATCTGGCAACGCCGGGCGGGCCCGTGCATTTAACACTGGCATTCAACCCGTCACATCTGGAGATCATCAACCCCGTAGTTGAAGGCTCCGTTAAAGCGCGCCAGGATCGCGCCGGCAAAGACGGCATCAACACCGTCATTCCGGTACTGATACACGGCGACGCCGCCTTTTCCGGACAAGGCATCGTCATGGAAACGCTCAATATGTCGCAAACCCGCGCTTTTGCTACCGGCGGAACCGTGCATATTGTCATTAACAATCAAATCGGCTTTACCACCAGCAACCCGCTTGATGCACGCTCCACGTTGTATTGTACCGATGTGGCCAGCATGATCCAGGCGCCGGTTTTTCATGTCAATGGCGACGACCCGGAAGCGGTTATTTTTGTCACGAAACTGGCATTAGATTTTCGGATGACCTTCAAAAAAGACGTCGTGATAGATCTTATATGCTATCGCCGTTTGGGTCATAACGAGGCCGACGAGCCTGCGACAACCCAGCCCACCATGTACAAAAAAATCCGCAAACACAAAACAACGCGGAAACTCTACGCCGAAAAACTGATTAGTGAGGGCATTATCTCGCCGGAACAATCCGTCGCCATGGAGCAGGATTACCAAAAACTGCTGGAAAGCGGTCAAGTGGTGTCCAGACCTGTTCTGGAAAACGCCGGTTATTCGTATACTAACCAATGGAATCAATTCCTTAACAAAACGTGGGATACCCCGTGTGATACTGCGGTATCCATGGATCATTTACGTTTTTGTAACGACCGGATGCAACGCCTGCCCGCCGGCTTTGAACTGCACCCGAGAGTCGCCAAAGTCATGGACAATCGCCGCAAAATGGCGGCAGGCGCGATGCCGCTGGACTGGGGTTTTGCAGAAAACATGGCCTATGCCACCTTGTTAATTGAAAAATACCATGTTCGTTTGACCGGCCAGGACGTCGGACGCGGCACCTTTGTTCACCGTCACGCCGTTTTACACAACCAGCTCAACAATAAAACCCACACGCCGATCAAGCATCTGGTCAAAGATCAGGGACGAGCGCAAATTTTTGATTCGCTGCTGTCTGAAGCCGGTGTATTGGGCTTTGAATACGGCTACAGCACGACCATGCCGAATACGCTGGTTATTTGGGAAGCGCAATTCGGCGATTTCG
>SXIP01000216.1 GCA_005772825.1 Methylococcaceae bacterium
CGGCTGGTTTGATACCGGTAGCGTAGTTCGCCCCGGCGATGAAATCCTGGTATTGCCCAAAGTCGACCAGAAATACCGCCAACTCTTCAAAGAAGTCTCCATGATGATTTATCAAATGGCTTTGGGCGCAAGGGTTATTCTGAAGTAAGAACCTAAGAGATCCGGAATGTAGGTAGCTGGCTATATATCGAAATGTAAGCGGCTACCACTATCGGACAAATATAAAATACAATACAAAAAAACAGCCCATACGCCATATTGGCGCAAAAATTACGTTTCATCATTAATGAAACAGGGCGGCTCTTTTCCACCTGATATAGTTGGCGTTTGATTGCCCAAACTAAGCGGGTAGTTATACTGTTTGAAACCCGGGCATTACCTATTTTCTTCTCATAACAACTATCTCCAGGGAAAATAGGGTACTTACCCGACCTTAAAATTGGCGCCCGATCCGGTAAGAATAATATGACCACACCAAAATTTTCGTCGCCACCGAAGTTCATGATTCACCGTGTATAAATAACCGGATTGGTTTTTTAAACTTCAGATCTAGGTTATAATGTCGAATTAATTTTTAGTGAAAGGACAGATTCCTGAGGATGCATAGACGCGTTGCAATCATAGCTTATTCAGTCCGTTTTCCAGGCACTGATACTCAAAACTTCTGGAACGATCTTCTGGCACAAAAAGACCTAGTTACGGAAGTTGATCCGGCACGCTGGTCTAAGCAAAGCCTCCTTCACCCGGATAAGCGTCATCCCGGCAGCAGTTATACCTTTGCAGCCGGCAGTCTTGGTGACATATCTGCCTTCGATGCGGCTTTTTTTGGTATTTCTCCGCGCGAAGCCGCTCTTATGGATCCCCAGCAAAGACTGCTGCTTGAGCTTTCCTGGGAAACATTTGAAAACGCCGGCATTGTGCCGTCATCGTTACGTGGCAGCGACTGTGGTGTTTATATCGGTATCTCCAGCGTCGATTATGCCTATCGTCTGGCCGATGATCTAGCTGCAATCGACTCTTCTGCGGCAACGGGTACTATCTCGAGTATTGCCGCAAACAGAATTTCCTATATATTTGACCTGCATGGCCCGAGTATTGCCATGGACACGGCTTGCTCATCATCGCTGGTAGCTTTTCATCAGGCCTGTCAAGCCATCAGAACCGGTGAAATTTCCCAAGCTCTGGCAGGCGGCATAAACCTTCACCTGCATCCGTTCGGCTTTATTTCTTTTTCAAAAGCCACCATGTTGTCTAAAACCGGCCGCTGCCATGTATTTGATGAAGCAGGCGATGGTTATGTACGGTCCGAGGGTGGCGGGTTATTCCTGCTCAAAGACTACAACCAAGCCGTGACGGACGGTGACCAGATTCTTGCCGTCGTTGCAGGTAGCGGAGTTAATACGGATGGTCATAAATCCGGCCTGACCATTCCCAACCCGTTGGCGCAAGCGTCGTTAATGTCGCGTGTTTATGAGCAGGCGGGTATTGATCCCGAAGCTATAGACTATTTTGAAGCGCACGGCACCGGCACTGCGGTCGGTGATCCGATTGAAGCGCACGCTATCGGCATGGCGCTGGGACAAAAAAGAAAAAAACCGCTGTTAATCGGCTCTATTAAAAGTAATCTGGGCCATCTCGAATCTGCATCGGGTGTAGCCGGTCTTGCCAAGGTTCTAAGCTGTATTCAGCATCGCGCCGTACCGGCAACAATCGGAATAAAAAACCCAAATCCGAACATCAAGTTCGACGACTGGAATATTGAAGTTGTAACCGAGGCAGTGGACCTGAAATCCGAGGGTAAACTGATTGTGGGTATCAATTCCTTTGGTTTTGGCGGCGCCAATGCCCATGTTATTCTTGAAAGCCACACTAAAACTCTGAAAAAGAGGGCCAAACAGAAAAAAAACCAGCTATTGCCACTGATTTTGTCATCAAAAGATATTCCAGGGCTGAGTCTGGCCGCTCAGGAACTTGCGAATTTTCTTGAAAGCGCTAACGATGACGCGTTCTATGATATTGCCCATACCGCATTATTTCGTCGCGAGCAGCATCAACAATGCGCTGTTGTTTTTAGCCAAAATGCCAAAGACGCCGCGGATCAGCTGAAACGCTTTTCAGCCCAGGAGACGGTACAGGATAGCTCCGTCCACACAGGCATCCACCTAGACAATACCAATGGCCCCGCTTTTGTTTATTCCGGCAACGGCTGCCAATGGCAGGAAATGGGTAAACAGCTATTGGTAGAGTCGGCTATTTTTCGTCGCACCATTATCGAAATTGATGGACTATTCAGTCAATATGCCGATTTCTCCTTACTGGATGAATTAAGCGGCCTTAACGGCAGCGGACGTTATCAATATACAGAAATCGCACAACCGGCATTATTCGCAGTCCAGGTAGGCATTAGCGAAATACTTCGGGAAAATGGCATTCGGCCAATCGCGGTAACCGGTCATAGCGTGGGCGAAGTCGCAGCGGCTTGGGCTTGCGGTGCGTTGTCCTTAGCGGAGGCGGTTAAAGTCATTTATTATCGCAGTCATTATCAGGGAAAAACCAAAGGTCAGGGACAAATGACCGCTATTGGCTTAAGCGAGCAGGAAATTACGCCGCTTTTAAATGACCCTCGATTCAGTGACCTGCATCTGGCCGGTATAAACAGTAATCGTGGTGTTACCATTGCCGGCTCAGCGGAGCAATTATCTTTGCTTGAAACCGAAATTGAAGCGCGCAATATTTTTTTCAAGCGTCTGGATCTTGATTATGCTTTTCATAGTCCGGCAATGGATGCCATCGAATCGGGTGTACGACTTGATCTTGCACAACTCGACGTTAAACAGCCGTCGATAGCCTTTTTTTCAACGGTCACCGGCGCCATTTTTCCTGATTCGGCAGTAGGACAAGGCCAATTGCTGGATGCCGAATACTGGTGGCATAATATCCGTCACCCCGTACTATTCCAGCAAGCATCGGCCGCCATGCTGAATACCGGGATTAGCACCTTTATTGAAATCGGCGGTCATCCGGTACTCCAGTCTTATCTTAAAGATTGCCTGAAAGCAGCGGATACCAAGGGTATCGTCATTCCCACCCTGATAAGAGGGAAAGACTCGGCAAATCAAGTCATGAGCAGCGTTGCGCAGGCGATTATGTCCGGCGCCGCTTTTGATCAAAAGCACTGGTTTCCGGTCCCCGGGCGCTTTGTCGAGCTGCCCAATTACGCTTGGCAACGAGAAAAACTCTGGCATACGGTAACTTCGGAATCGCACGGCTTGCTCACGCGGGAAAAAATTCATCCGCTGCTGGGTTACAAATTAAAGCAGCACGATAACCGCTGGGAAAACCAGTTGGATATTCAATTGTTGCCTTATTTGGCTGATCACAATGTGGGAGGCGCTGTCGTGTTCCCCGGCGCTGGTTTTGCCGAGATCGCGCTTGCTGCGGCTTTTTATAGCCATGCTGCCGACACTGTCGAGATTGAAGAGCTTGAAATACGCTCACCGCTGTTGCTCAGTAGCGAGCATAGCAAAGTTGTGCGATTTTCCCATGATGTTGCGGATGGACGCTTTATGCTGCGCAGCAGGGAATTTGCCGTCTCGTCGGAATGGTCGCCTCATATAGTTGGCCGGTTCATCGCCGAAGCCACAGGGCGCAAACTTGAAATCACCGCGCCAAATATTCCGGATCGCAGCCCGGATTTTGATATAAACAGCCATGCTCAACTCACCGAGTATGCCGGCCTTCAATATGGCGATGCCTTCAAGGCAATCAGCCACGGCTGGACTGACCATAACAGTGCAGTGGCCGTTTTCAAGATTCCTGAATCGATTAGCGCGGAACTGGATCATTATTTCCTTCACCCTGCACTATTGGATTGTACTTTTCAACTGATCTTTCAGGTACTTAAAGACGAAATTCATAAGCACGAAGGCATGGCCTTTGTTCCCACCAAGTTGGGCCGCATAAACTTGCGCACCAACAAGGCCGTCCCTCATAGCGCCACAGCAACACTGTTGCATCGCTCACCCCACTCGCTCAATGCAGAATTTGCACTGTACGATAGCGACGGCAATACCATTGCCGTGCTCAACAATGTTCGCTTCCGCGCAGTCAGGCTGCACCGGCAACATGCACAACACTTGCATTACCTGGATTATCACCTGACAGCAGCCCCATTGGGTCAACAGCTTACGCCTGACAGACACCGGCTTCATAGCGCGTTGAGCAATGCCATCCAACAAACACACCAAGAAAGCGCCGGGCTTCGTTACAGCGAAGAAGTTGAACCCTTACTGGACAGTCTCTGCGCGCAGTTTGTCGTGGAAGCACTCAGAGATTTGAGTGATGGCGCCGGCTTCCTAGCGGAATCTTTTGTTAACACGCTTTATCAGACCAATCCCAAGTCAGCCGCATTGTTACGCTCCGCCATCTCCGTTGCCATCGAAAACCAGGCATTGAGTGTTGTAGATGGCGAGGGATGGCGGATCAATCAGGAGGCTTTAGCGCAAGACATCAGCGCCACTGAGATCTGGAATACCCTGGTTCAGGAATATCCTGATTATTTTTACCTGATAAATCTTACCGGTCGCATAGGGATATACCTGACCAATCTGATAAACGGCGACATCCAGGCCTCAGACTTGAGCCTGACACCTGCGCTCTACGCCCACATCAGCAGCCACATACTCGAACAGACCGGCAAAAAAACGCTGACTGACGTACTGATTAACGAGTGTACTCGAATCATACAAACACTACCTGCGGGTGAGCGGCTCAGTATCCTGGAAATCAGCTCGTACAAACCCGAGTTTGCCGCCCTGCTTTGTTCGCAACTTGATTTCAACCAAAGTGATTACCGATTCGCCAGCCTTTGTGACAACGCAATAAACGCTGCCGAATCGTTACATGAACGCTTTCCTTTGCTGCAAAGCACACGTATTCCGCCGGTTGACGCCAATAACCCCGAATCAACGTCGAATTTGCAGACAAGTCCGGCAAATTTTGCCATTGTTAACCTATCAACAATAAATCCTCAGGAAATCCATCATTTGCTCGCTCAGCTACCGACCATGCTGATTCCGGGCAGTCCGGTGATTTTTATCGGACAGCAACCCGCGCGCTGGATCGATATTGTATTGGGCGGTTCGGAGGGCTGGTGGATAGCACAAGATAGCGGCGAATTACTGTCGCCTCAATTATCGGCAAACCAGGTGGCAGAGCAACTGCAGGCACTTAATTTCCATGACACACAAACACTTGAGTTGATACCGGGCAGTTATTCGGGCACTTATCTCATTACAACCGGCATCGAGGATAAAACTGTCGAGTGTTCAGGTGACGGCAAAAACTGGCTCATACTCACCGGTCAATATGAACCCGAGAATAGCCTGGCGCAACGCATCGCAGGCCAACTCAAAGACAACGGCAATACGGTAGTATTGCAAAAATTGCAGGATAAGGGCTCAACGTTGCAAGAGCAGTTGATTAATGCAAAAGCGCAAGGCAAGCACTATGACCATATCATCCATCTGGCCGGATTCGGCCAGCATGACGCCTTCGTGCAAACAGAGCGCTGCTGGTTGGCGACCCAGGTTACCCAAGCTCTGGAAGCCACATCAATCCATGCAACATTATGGCTGTTGACCCATAACGTCGGCTCACTATTCCCCTGCGATCAGAGCAACACCGATTTAGCAGCCGACAGCATGCCTAATGATGCAGCGCTATGGGGATTTGGGCGCTCATTAATGAACGAAGCCTCAAACTATAGCATTAAATTATTGGACATCAGCGGCGCCAACTCCAGCGATTCCCTGCTTAAGGCGCTGATAACGGAACTGACACACGAAAATAGCGAGCAGGAAATTGTTTTCAACTCGGACGGCAAGCGCTTTGTCCCAAGACTTCGCAATCAGGAAGTCCCCCGGATTCAACAACCACCGGCAGAGCAACAAACCTTGCGCTTGGGTTTCAAACTGCCCGGGCAGCTGCGCAATTTGCATTGGGAGAGTACGCCTGACCGATCCCCGGCTGACAATGAGATTGAAGTCGAAGTCAAGGCGACCGGATTGAATTTCCGTGACGTCATGTACACACTGGGTTTATTGTCTGATGAAGCGGTCGAAAACGGTTTTGTCGGCCCGACGCTGGGCCTGGAGTTTGCCGGTATCGTCACACGCACCGGCAAGGACGTCAGCGCTTTTCAACCCGGCGACCATGTTGTAGGGCTAGGCCCTGCCAGTTTCAGCAACCGTGTTATCACACAAGCCAACGCTATTGCACTTATTCCCGATAAAATTGCATTCGCGGCCGCCGCCACCATTCCAAGTACGTTTTTCACCGTCTATTATGCGCTGCACTATCAGGCACGATTACAAGCCGGCGAAAAAATCCTTATCCACGGTGCAGCGGGCGGCGTCGGCATAGCCGCAATCCAGATAGCGCAATGGTTGGGCGCGGAAATATACGCCACGGTCGGCTCCGAGGAAAAACGCGATTTTCTTCGCCTGATGGGCATCGAGCACATTCACGATTCCAGGTCGCTAAGTTTTGCCGAAGAAATCCTGGCGAAAACCAACAATAAAGGCGTCGATGTCGTTTTAAATTCATTGGCCGGCGAAGCAATCAACCGAAATTTCCAGGTGTTGAAACCCTTTGGGCGCTTTCTTGAGCTGGGCAAACGCGATTTTTACGAAAACACACGCATTGGACTGCGCCCGTTTCGTAACAATATCAGTTACTTCGGCATTGACGCCGACCAGTTGATGCAAGAACGCCCGGCACTCACCCGTGAATTGTTCACCGACATGATGCAACTGTTCCATCAAGGCATACTGCATCCATTGCCTTACACCACCTTTGACGCCAATCAGGTTATCGATGCTTTCCGCTATATGCAGCAGTCCAGGCAAATCGGTAAAATTGTCGTCACTTATGATAACGGCATTCACGCAAAACCCGCCCCAAGTGAAAGCCCCAAGCAATACTTGACATTATCTCCCGATGCCAGCTATCTGGTTACCGGCGGATTAGGCGGCTTTGGCTTAAGAACCGCTCAGTGGCTGGTCGAAAAGGGCGCCAGGCATCTCATTCTGATCAGCAGAACCGGCCCTGCTACCGATGAAGCAAAAACAGCACTGGCAGCTTTTGCCGAACAGGGCGTCGCCGTGCATGCCGCCGCTTGCGATGTCACCGACAAAGCAACGCTTAGCGCCCTGCTCGATCATTGTGACGCCGCAATGCCGCCGTTGAAAGGCATTATTCATTCAGCCACGGTCATTGATGACAGTCTGGTGCGGAACATGGATCGGGACCAAATAAGCCGGGTTTTTGATCCTAAAATACAAGGCGCCTTGTATTTACATGAACTGACCCTGGACAAGTCACTCGATCTTTTTGTGATGTATTCTTCGGCCACAACGTTGTTCGGCAATCCCGGGCAGGCCAATTATGTCGCCGCCAACTTCTGGCTGGAAGGCCTGGCGTCAGCCAGACGGCAACAAGGCTTGCCGGCGACTTGCGTATGCTGGGGTGCGATTGATGATGTCGGTTTCCTGGCGCGCAATGAGAAACAAAAAGCGCTCCTGCAAAATCGGATGGGCGGTTCGGCGCTTGCTTCGGCAGCCGCATTAAATGCGCTTGAGCTTATCATGACCTCAGACAGCCGCACGTTAGGAGTCATGGAGTTTGACTGGCGCGCCTTAAGCAGCTTCCTGCCGACAGCCCGGTCACCGAAATTCCGTGAACTGGCCGTTCACACAAGCGATTCCGATAACAGCGATGACAATCGCGCCGATATGAAACGCCTGCTTGACGAGCTCTCCGATGAGGCCTTGCAAAGCACTTTTATCGACATATTAAAAGAGGAATTGAGCCAGATACTGCTGGTTTCCAAAGAGAAAATTGATCCTAACCATTCCATGTACGATATGGGCCTGGACTCACTGATGGGTGTGGAGTTGATGATCGCAATCGAATCACGCTTTGACGTCCAGATTCCCGTGATGGCTTTAAGTGAAGCGCCTACGCTGAGCAAACTGGCGGAGCGATTGATTGCTCAACTGCGCGGTGAAAAAACCGCACCTGATGACAAGTCGGCAAATACCCAGGCTCAAAACAACAAAGACAGCGCCGATATACTGGCGAGCATCAATGATCTGGCCAAGCGTCATGGCTCCGATGTTACACAAACCCAAATTGATGCGTTGACTGAGGATCTAAAATCCGGCGCCAGCGTCAGGATGATCAGCTGACATGGCTAATAAAAGTCTTTCGGGGCAATTAAAAGACAAACTCATTCAACAGGCGCTCGAACGTAAACTGAAAAAAAACGAGCAATCCGAACTACCGGTAATCAACCCGCTGCAAACAACACGCGTTGATATTCCTGAATCGCTCTACCGTTTTGATCAGCATGCCGGCTATAAACAGATGCAGATCATGCATAAAGGCGCCACTCAATTGGGCATTCCGAGCCCTTTTTTTCGGATTCATGACGGCATAGCCGCAGCCACTACGGAAATCGGTGGTCGGCAATACATCAATTACGCCAGCTATAATTATCTCGGTTTATCGGGCGATGCCAGAGTGTCGAACGCCGCCATAGAGGCTGTTCAGCGATACGGCACTTCGGTATCGGCTAGTCGGTTGGTTTCAGGAGAAAGGCCAATTCACAGACAGCTGGAAGCAGCCATAGCGGAAACATACGGCGTTGACGATGCAATCGTCATGGTCAGCGGTCACGCCACCAACGTCACCACCATCGGTTACCTATTCGGCGCCCGCGACCTGATCCTGCATGATGAACTGATCCATAACAGCACGCTGATCGGTGCGCAATTATCCGGCGCCCGGCGTCTGTCTTTTCCGCATAATGATTACAACGCGCTGGACAAATTACTGTCCGAACAGCGACGTAACTATGAGCGTGTGCTGATTGTCATTGAAGGCCTTTACAGCATGGACGGCGACTTCCCGGACTTGCCCCGCTTCATTGAACTGAAGAACCGGCATCGCGCCTTTTTAATGGTCGATGAGGCCCACTCATTCGGCGTCATGGGTGAAAATGGCCTCGGGATACGCGAGCACTTCGCTATTGAAGGCAAAGCGGTTGATATATGGATGGGCACGCTCAGTAAATCATTGGCCGGCTGCGGCGGCTTTATTGCCGGCGAATCGGCACTGGTCGAACACCTGAAATTTTTGGCGCCCGGCTTTCTTTACAGCGTGGGCATGCCGCCCCAAGTCGCTGCACCCGCCCTCGCGGCGCTCAATATCATCAGAAACGAACCACAACGAGTCAAACAGCTGCAGGCGCGCTCGCAATATTTTCTAACCAAGGCCAAAGCCGCCGGCATCGACACTGGGCACAGCCAGGGCATAGCCATTATCGCTGCGATAACAGGCAGCTCCATCAGTGCGGCCCGCCTGTCACAGGCGCTTTTTGAACGCGGCATCAACGTACAACCGATCTTGTACCCCGCCGTTCCTGAAAAAAGCGCACGCCTCAGATTTTTCATCTGCTCCGACCATACCGAAGAACAAATAGATTTTACTATTCAGGCTTATTGTCAGGAACAGTAAGAAATTGCATCATATAACCTCCTTGCATTGACTACGCCTTGATAGGGGCATCGATTCGACATCATCGGCGCTCATGCAGGAGTGGTCTACTTCTGAAACAATTGAAACAACAATCCGCATACAACAGAAATGGTTTGGAAACATTCATACCTCATACTGCCTTCCGACCCGATAACAAAGGAAAAACCAACACCATCAACCAGAGGCATCGATAAGCTCATACAATTCCGCAGTTGCATCGGGCTATTTCTTAACTAGGAACGTGCATGAAATACCTTGGAAACTTGTCCCCTCTCCCTCCGGGAGAGTGTTAGGGAGAGGGAATCAAATGATCAAGTTATTTTATGCACATTCCTTAACGGCAGAGACCTTTTTACCTTGAACACTAAACGACGATCTTTTCTTTTTCTACAGGGCCCAAGCTCGCCATTATTCGCTCGCTTGGCCGATAAACTGCATATTGATGGTCACTCTGTACATAAAATAAGCTTTAATTGCGGCGATATCGCCTATTGGCTACCGCGTCAGTCGATCCTGTTTCGCCGGGAACTGAAAGACCTGCCCGAATTTCTTGAGTCTGTCTGGTTAAAATACGGCATTACCGATCAGATCCTGTTTGGTGATTGCAGGCCGGTACACAGATCCGCCATTACCCGTGCGGAAGCGTTCGGTATCCGCACCCATGTGTTTGAAGAGGGATATTTTCGCCCGCACTGGGTAACGCTTGAGCGTGAAGGCGTGAACGGGCATTCATTACTGCCGAGAGATCCTGACTGGTTCCGGGATGTAGGCAAAGACCTTCCCGAACCGGCGCCTGCCGTTGCCTTCCAGTCCCCATTTACCACCCGGGCCACGCATGATGTGCTTTATCATGTGGCCGGCATCGGCAATCTATTCGTTTTTCCCCATTACAGAACCCACGCTCTCGTGACCGCCCCGATAGAGTATGCGGGTTACATCAGGCGCTTGTCTCTTCTCAGGATCTGGAAATACCGGGATAAAAAAGTCATCCGAAACCTGTTAAACAGCAAGGCCCGCTACTACCTGCTGCCGCTACAACTAAATAGCGATTCCCAGATTCGTGATCACTCCCGGTTTGAAAACATGACCGAAGTAATCGAATATGTCATGACCTCTTTCGCACGACATGCCCCTCGCGATTCACGTCTGGTCATTAAAAATCACCCTCTGGACGCGGGCCTGGTGAATTACCAAAAAACCATCCGACAATTTGAGATACTGTTCGCTCTTGAAGGACGCGTTATTTATCTTGAGTCGGGCGACCTGGAACCGCTACTGAAACAGGCCGCAGGAACGGTCACGCTGAACAGCACCGTAGGCGGGCTCTCACTTGAACTCAATTGCCCGACCATTGCACTCAGCGATCCGATCTATAATTTGCCGGGCCTGACCTTTCAGGGCGGACTCGATGCATTCTGGTTACAGGCGTCAAAACCCGAAGCAGAGCTGTACCATTGCTATCGCAACACAGTGATGTACACCACGCAAATCAACGGTGGTTTATACAGCAAAAAATCAATTGACCTGACCATCCAAAACGCCGCCCGTTTTCTTGAAGCCGACCAATCCCCGCTGGAACAACTGTTATGAAGCCCACCAAACCGCAAACCATCCTGATCACCGGCGCGACCGGCGCAATAGGCGGCGCGCTGGCCCGCTACTACGCCGCACCCGGTGTTTGCCTGATACTGCATGGCCGGAATGCCGCGCATCTGGATGAAACAGCCGCACATTGCAGAGCCGCAGGCGCCGAAGTCTCGACAATACAACTGGATTTGCGCGACATCCCGGCCTTACAAAAAAAGCTGGCTGAAATAGCCGCCGAGCGCTTGCCCGATCTGGTCATCGCCAATGCCGGCGTCAACATCAATACCGGAGAGAACAGAGCCGGAGAACAGTGGGATGACATTGAAGCGCTGCTCGATATTAATATCAAAGCCACCTTCGCCCTGGTCAACAGCCTGATTCCCGCCATGCGCCAAAGAGGCAGCGGGCAGATCGCGCTGATCAGCTCGCTCGCCGCCTATTACGGACTGCCGGTTACACCCAGCTACAGCGCCAGCAAAGCGGCAATCAAGACCTATGGCGAAGGCCTGCGCGGCTGGCTGGCCCATGACGGCATACAAGTCAATGTCGTCATGCCGGGTTATGTGGAATCCGCCATGTGTCACGCGATGCCCGGTCCAAAACCTTTTTTATGGACGCCGGAAAAAGCTGCCGGATTTATCGCCCGCGGACTGCAACAAAACAAGGCCAGGATCAGCTTCCCCTTCCCGCTCAATATCGGCACCTGGTTTCTTGCGGTACTACCTCCATCCTGGTCGGAACGCATTCTGCTGTTACTGAACTACGGCGGCTGACATGGATGCACTACTTTTATTGATGCCGCCGGTATTGGCCGGATTAATCGCGTCCTTTCTATTCGAACCCTTCCTGGAACCGAAACCCTCGCCGATAAGGCAACGCTCATTATCGTCACTGCTGATACATATCGGCACATGGCTATTGCTGTTCGCCGTTATGTTATTGTTATTCCGCCGTCCCTGGTTCGCCGTCGTCATTATCGGCGCCATCCAGCTACTGTTATTGCTGGTTCATCAAGCCAAGTATTTCAGCCTGCGCGAGGCTTTTATCTTCCAGGATTTTGAATACTTTACCGATGCCATCAAGCATCCGCGCCTATACCTGCCATTTTTCGGCGTAGCCCGTACCATAGCCGCGACCATTGGCTTTATCGGTGCCTTAATCGTCGGCATGTTAATGGAAACCCCGCTGACGGAAACGATTGCCCTACCCTTGTTAGCCTCGCTATGGTTTGTCATGCTGGCTTGCGGCTTGCTGCTGATCCGGCTGGGCCTGAAAAATTGCCCGCCTATTTCCTGCGACCCCGGCAAAGATTTGTACAGCATGGGCCAGATACCGTTTTATTGGGCCTATTGGCAAGAAGAAAAACGCGTCAGAGAAATAGACCTGAGCGGCAGCCCTTTCCAAAATCCGCCTGAACCTGCCGATGACACGAAACGGCCCCATATCGTCGTCGTGCAAAGCGAGTCATTTTTTGATCCGCGCCCCCTGTCGAACAACATCAAACCAACTGTATTAACCCACTTTGACCGGATAAAAACCGAGTCCGACTACCACGGACGTTTGCAGGTACCGGCCTGGGGCGCCAATACCGTGCGCACCGAATGCGCATTTCTCAGCGGCCTGCCGCCCGATCAACTGGGCATTCATCGCTTTAACCCCTACCGTTTGCTCGCCGGGCAAGGCATCCCGACGCTCGCCAGCCATCTCAAACAACGCGGCTACCGAACAGTCTGCATACACCCCTACCCTGCCGGCTTCTATCTGCGTGACCGGGTATTCCCACGCCTGGGTTTTGATCAATTTATAGACATCAACAGCTTTGACGCGCAGCAAAAAAGCGGTCAATACATCGGCGATCTTGCCGTGGCCGACAAGATCAACGAACTGTTAGCGGCTCAGGACGCTAACCAACCCGTGTTTATCTTTGTGATCACAATGGAAAACCACGGCCCGCTGCATCTTGAGCAATCTAATCCCGACGATCATGCGGTTTTTTATCATCAAGCACCCCATGCCGGTTGCGAAGACCTGACCGTGTACCTGCGTCATTTAAACAATGCCGATCTGATGATAGAGCGTCTCAAGGAAGGCTTGCTGCATTCCCGCTTAGGCCATGATAACGAGACAACCCCGGAAAAAGCCCGCGAAGGCATTCTATGCTGGTATGGCGACCATGTTCCGATCATGGCCACTGTCTATGCGCAATTAGGTGAACCCGACGGAGACACGGACTACTTTATCTGGAAAACAGCCCGGCCTGATGCAAACTCAGAGGCTGGCGATAAAACCGTTTGCGCTCACGAACTGGCGGCGCTGATGCTTGGCATAGTGAATACTTTGGAATGAACACGAAATAACTTGTAGAACTGGTTCCCTCTCCCTCAGTGAGAGTGTTAGGGAGAGGGGAATCCTTTACTCACGTAATCTCCTACACATTCCTTAATGAAGTGAATACTGGTTCCAAAGCTCCAGCTTGGAAACGAGCGCCAACGGTTTTTTCATCCCACCTACTGTGTAAGGCCTGACCGCCGCCGCTACCGCGCGGCTGTCAAGCCGGACACCGCCTACCTGTTTGCCTTGCCGGACTGGATGCGCCTTTTCAACCTAGGGCAAGACGGAAACCGATGTCGAGGTCACGGTAGCCGGGCACGCCCCTGCTGCGGTTAGCAGAACGCGTGTACCAGGCGAGGCGGGACCAGGAACCGCCTCGCAACACACGGTGAACGCCCTGCTTCGGCCCAATCGGATCGGGCACCGATTCCACCGGATAATCTCCAAACCAATCCGCACACCACTCATAAACATTGCCGTGCATTTCATAGAGTCCCCAACGATTTGAAGGTAACGATTTGACCGGCACCGTTTTTCCCCGATACAGCCCTTTTTTACCTTCAGCATAGGGGTAGTTGCCGTCATAGTTAACCTGCTCCGGCGTAATATTATCACCGAACGAAAACGGTGTATTTTCCCCTGCCCGGCATGCGTATTCCCATTCGGCTTCGCTCGGCAAGCGGGCGTTCAAAGACGGGAACATTGCGTTTAAGCGTTCAAGAAAAAGTTGAACGTCGTCCCAACTGACGGTTTCCACGGGATTATCGGGATTATCCTGAAACCGGCTGGGGTTACTACCCATGACAGCCTGCCAAAGCACCTGAGTACAGGCGGTATCGGCCAGCCAAAAACCTTTTGTTAACGTGACTTGATGTTGGGTTTCATCGTCGTAACGCTCCGCTTCTGTTTCCGACGAACCCATCATAAACGTACCGGGGGGCAGCCACCGAAACCATTGGCGGACGCCGTTAACCTCCAAAATCATGAACAGGCCATAAGCCCGGTCTTCGCCCCATTCAGAAGCCCAGGGCGCAGGGAATCGAGGTGGCAATAATGCAGGGTTCATTGTGTTATGCGCCTCCGGTTCTTAAATTCCGCTTGGTAAGCTTGGCCTGAAGTTCGCGCTTCGTGTCTTGTTGTATTTCCATCACTTTATCACCTGAACTTAATCTAATTGATGAAGCCGGAGCTTCGTGTCTAATGTCTCCATGCAAAATAACTCATGCCCTGGTTCCCAAGCTCCGGCTTGGGAACCCACACGCGAGAAGCCCCAGCTTCGAGAATTCTGGAAGCTGGAGCTTCCAAGACTGCATTCCCAAGCTGGAGCTTGGGAACGAGGATTGAACGAGGATCAACTTGAAAACCCGCTGAGCAGTCACTCAGAACCCAACAAAACAAACCCTACTCACTAAGCCTTAACCACCTCAATCAACCCTGCTCGGCCCCGCATAATCACGCGCACTGGAATAGCGCCAATGCTCAGGCACATCGACATAGCCGCGCATTACTCTGGTTCCCAAGCTCCAGCTTGGGAACCCAAACTCGAGAAGCTCCAGCTTCGAGAATTCTGGAAGCTGGAGCTTCCAAGACCGCATTCCCAAGCCGGAGCTTGGGAACGAGAATCACCCGCTGAGCAGTTACGCAGAACCCAGCAAAACAAGCCCTGCTCACCAAGCCTTCACCACATCAATCAACCCTGCTTGCCCGGCATAATCGCGCGCACTGGAATAGCGCCAATGCTCCGGCACATCGACATAGCCGCGTTTCACAGGATTCTGATGAATATAATCCAACTTCTGACGCATCATTTGTTCCGATTCCAGCAATTGCGGATGATTGCCCTCTTCCCACACCTGATATTGGCTCTCGATCTTGTGTACACGCTTGAACATCGCCAGCATCTCCAACATGCGCTTGGCCTCGCTTTGCTCCAGATAATCGATAATACGCCTGGCGCTGTAAGATTTGAACCGCTGCATATCATGGCCGATGTCCTGAGACGACGCTATCAGATGCAGATGGTTTTCCAGGATGACATAACCATAAATCTCAAAGTCCGCTTCCCGCTGCAGAAAGCGCCAGGAATCCAGCACGATGTCTACCGTCTGGGTGCGGGTGAATAAGGGCAACCAATGATTGACTGTCGCGGTCATGAAATGCGGATAGTTTTTTTGTGTAATGCGGTAGCGACTTCTGGGCATGGCGATAAGTTGTTTTGGTTACGGAGTTAATCCTCGTTCGCAAGCCGGCTTCGGAATGCTGTGCTGGAAGCTCCAGCTTCCGGAATTCTCGAAGCTGGAGCTTCTCAGGTGTGGGTTCCCAAGCCGGAGCTTGGGAACCAGTACTACCACAGAAACGGTCATCACCCGATGTTGGCTGCAAAAAGCATTGATAGCGAGTTGCACTTCTTCGGGCCACTTGGCGGGAATGGTAAAAAACTGAAGTTTCATGATTTTTTGTTACCTTTCTTGTTGCTGTCCGGCGTGCTGTGTCCGGCTTGACCGCCGCCGCTACCGCGCGGCTGTCCGTCCGGCCACCCGCCTTCTTTACCTGCCGGACTGGATGCGTCTTTTCGACCCAAAGCAAGACGAAAACCGATGAACTTGATACGGAGGTCGGGGGCGTTCCAGTGGCATTTAGCAGAACGCGTGCCCCCTGCGTAGTTGTGCCAGGAGCCGCCACGCATGACACGGACATCGCCAGTCTCCGCGCCCGTTGGATTGACCACTGCTTCATTTGGGTAATCGCCAAACCAATCTTCGCACCATTCCCAGACATTGCCGTGCATTTCATAAAGCCCCCAGGGATTAACCGGTAACGATTTCACCGGTACGGTTTTTTCACGATATATATCTTTTTTATCGCCCACATAGGGATGATTACCGTTGTAATTAACTTTCTCAGGCGTGATATTGTCGCCGAACGAAAACGGAGTGTTGGTTCCTGCCCGGCAAGCATATTCCCATTCGGCTTCGGTGGGCAAACGGACGTCAAGACTGGTAAAGTTAGTGTTCAAACGTTCGATGAACCGTTGGCTATCGTTCCAACTGACGTTTTCTACCGGATGGTTGAGATCATCTTTGAATTCGCTCGGGTTGTCATCCATGATCGCCCTCCATAGCGCTTGCGTACAGGCGGAGTCGGCCAACCAATAGCCTTGAGTTAGCGTCACTTCGTGCTGTGTTTCCCAACGTAATCGCTCCGGTTCCGAAGCGGGCGATCCCATCATAAACGTACCCGGCGCAATCCAGCGAAAGCGTTGCACGATGCCGTTCAGGTTAAGGTCGGCATAGAGGCCGTAACGGTCTTGGCCGATGACCTCAGCCCAACTAGGCATGGTCAACCATTCTAAAGTCAGTTCTTCGCGGTCGCTGCGAATCAGCAAGGGTTGCCCAGGCGTGATAGCTATCGGCTGGTCAAAGGTATACCAACGCGCCCCGTGTTCGGCGTCGGTTTCGATTTGCAGGTAGTCCGTGCTATGGCGCAGGCTGCCAATACGGCTGCCCCTCGCTGCATCGGTAAGCAGCAACTCCTGACCGCATTGAACAATCTGGCTATCCACAGGCGGCTTGGCGCCAAGCATCCAGGCGAATTTTTTCAGGCTTATGGCCTTCGGCAAGTGGGTTACACCGTCTTTTTTATATGCAGCAACCAAGGCCGTAGACAGGTAGGGATTATTCCAAAATGCGTCCTGCTCTTCTTGCCTGAGCGCCACACGACTTAACCACTGCATAGCGATGTCGCTGATTTCGCCTTCCGACTCACCGACAGTTTTTGCCAGACGTTGGGCAAAGCGTTCGGCGTTATCAGGGCTTGCTTGCACCAACAATTCAGCAAGCGCCAGTTGCTCTTCGTAATGAATGACCGGCGACAAATGGGCATGATGTTTGTTAAGCAATTCGGCTATTTGCTGTTTTTGTTCGGTGCTTAAATCAGGATCATCGCGCAGGCGGTCACGGTAATGAGACACTTGCGAGGGCTGGAAATAACAGGCCAGCGGTGTAGTTTGCAGCGCCGGGTGGTTCCACGCCGCGAATTCAGCGCCGACATCCATTGCCTTTGCCGGGAACAGAAAACGAGCCTCGCGCAGCAAGGCCGGTTCGATACGCACAGCAGTCGCCAGCAAGCTCAGCAATTGTTCGGTGGCCGGATTATCGCGTTCGGGTTTTGCGCTTGCCGTGTAGGCGGTCTTGCCGGTCAGGCGTTGCGGCGGGCGAACGGCCCTATCCCAATAGACGGCAATAAACACTTGGGTCAATTCGGCATCCCACCAGCGCGGCGGACTGGGCATTAACGCCACCGGGCGGCAACCGCTACGGGCGAGTTGCGCACCGAATCGCCGCCAGCGCATGCGCCGTTGCTCACTCACTTCGTTACAGCCCAAATCGCTTAAAACCAATACCGGTGCGCCGGCCTGCGGCGGATTATAACGGTTTATGGTGCGCCAGCCGTCTGAGGTGTTATGCCAACAAGCGCCGAAGGGATCGCCATCGGGAAACGCCAGCACATTCAATCCTGCTTGCCCGCGCAGATCGGCAAGCTGTTCGTGCAAGCCGTTAAAATCCGCCCAAAACGGCAGCAAAGACGGATCAAAATCGATGACGAGTTGCGCCTGACTTGCCCAGCCTTTGCGTTTGGCTTTGGGCAAACGGCGTAACAGTTTGCCTCTGGCGATGCGATCTACGATGCGCGGCAAGTCGGGTTTGTGACTGAGAGTATTGGCACCCAAAGCCAGTTTTAGAAACGGCCACAGCCTGCGCCAGGCCATCAGCGGTTTTTGCTTGGGTGGGCTAAGACCTTCAGGGGCTTTTAAATCGGCATCATTGTCTTGGTAGGGTTGCGCTTCTTGATACCAAAGCGGTTGTTCGGTAATGACTTCATCGTCTTTGAAGCGGCGGTGGGCGATGACGTGGAGGAAACGGGCCTGGTTGGTATTGACAGTCCCTACACTCATCATCGAATTGAGTGTCGCAGTAATGGCAATATTGCCAACTATCCCAACAGCATCGACATTTTTTGAGCTTTCAATAACCGCATAGCCCAAAATAGCCGCAAACTCGTCTATCCGGCTCTCATCACAGTGCTTAAGGCAAGCCAATAAATCGGCGCGGTTAACTAAGGTCGTCATCGCCGATTTACGTACTGGCTTTGCGATAAACGAAACGGCGCAAAATGCTCAGCAATTCAAGCTGTTCCTTTTCCGTTGTCGCCATGCCGCTAATGGCTCTGAGCAAATCAAGGTATTCGGCCTGTCCGGGTCTGGGTTGTCCCGGTTCGACAGCGTTGCGGTCTTCAACCAATAATTCCGCGGCGCGTTGACGCACATCGGCGCTGCACAGATCAGCAAAATGTACTTCACCGCGACGGCACAGGAATTCAATCAAGTCATCTTTATTGTCGGGCAGCGTCAACGGCAGCACCAAACAACGGCGGACGAAGGCTGCCGGTAATTCGCGTTCTTCATTGGTGGTAATCACAACCAGCGGCGCGGGGACTTCAGTCTCCCGGCACACCGAACCACCCATATAGGGCACTTTAAAATCACCGTTACCCAAGGTCTCCAGGAGGCTATTCGGTAAATCGGTATCGGCTTTGTCGATTTCGTCAATCAACAACACACTGCCTTGACCGGGTTCCCAGCCTTCGGGTCTATCTGGAACCGGATCACTTGGATTGCTGCAATACTTGAACTGTGCTTCAGCGGAATGCCAGTTCAACGCCCACCACAGCGGGCCGGGGCTGAGAAAGCGCGCCGGCTCCAAACGGCTAAGCCGCTCCGAGTCCGGCACCGAAGCCATAATCTGCGCCTCGCCCAGGCGCGCCACGGCATCGAATTTCCATTGCAAGTCTTCGCATTCGGTGCGCGCGTTCACAACCACGGATAAAAACAAGCGGCCTGTCGCTACCGCCGCCGCCCGCGCCAATTGGCTTTTGCCGGTGCCGGGTTCGCCGCGCAACAATAAAGGCCGACCGGCGGCTTCCGCGGCCATCAGCGCGTAGCCGTGTTGTTCTTCGAAGAGATGGGTGCTTTCTGGCCAGGAGCCTAGTTTGGGGAGAGTTAGGGGATTGCTGGTAGAATAAAGTGTCATTTTGATTGGTATTTGCTTAATAAATAGAGAAACTCTTTGATTGAAACCAGCAAGTCACTTTCAGGAACTATCAAGACTCGGTCGCCAAAGCCTGTGCCATATACAAAAATACCGAAATGCTCAAAAATTTTACCAAGTTCATTCCAAATTGGATTTTTTGACATGGCTGAATAATCCTCATAAGGGATTGTTATATTATAACGTTCCCCATCTTTGAATCTCCGCTCTAACATTTTTGGTAAGTTTGCTAACATTTCTTTAGTCGTCGGAAACTTATCGTTCCGAGTTACTTTTTTCCAAATGATTTGCAGAACTTTCTGTAAATAATCTTCAGAAAACATACCAGACTCCAAGTCTGGATAATCTAACTCAGTATGGCAAATTTGCCTGTTGGCACGAACTTCATAATCTTCTTCAACAAACTCTAAAGAAGGTCGCGTTGCTGATAAACGGCCATTTCCAATCTCTGCCCAGATAGTATGGTTTTCAGGTATCCCCTTTGTAGGTTTAATTGAGGAATTAAGGCTATTATCTGGTTGCGATAAAACCCAGGCATCCGGTACGGCGAGCCTTAACAACCATTCCATGATATCTTTCGAAACTCTTATTGCATGCTCTAAGAGCTTTGGTGGTTCATACTGGACGACTTCGAGCCAATTTTTTACTATTGTATGCCACTCATCAATTATCGAAATAATTGGAAATGGTTCAATTTCGTATGGAACCAAATAAATCTCAAGTTCTGTCTGAGTTTTATCCTTCTCAGTATGTTTCTTGAATTTTGCATGCAAAATTTTTCCAATCCTATCCATGTCAGGGTTAGGGATAATTTTCCTAATCTCTTCGCGTACTTCAGCCCTAACCTGTTCAGAAACTGTAAGAGCCGTTGGACTTGTTAAGCCTTTTGTTGAAACCAGGGACGGATTATCATTAGGAAGCTTTGTAGAAATCAAGCTCAATATGGGCTGAAAATTCTTAATTAACCATAACCCATTATTGTTCTCCATATCCTCTATGACACGAGGAATCCAACCGCCATGCCCGTCAAATTTCCGTAACCAGATTTCCATATCGCCGGTTTCCAGGTTCAAACGCACAAAGTTATAACCATTTTCCTGATCAGACTTTTCGTAGCTGGCGGCAGCAGCTATACGAACATGACGGTTGTTTATGGCATTGACCCAGCCTTGATGCTCGTGACCATGCAGGAAAAAATCAAAATCCCGTGCCATTTGACTTCGTATCAAGACATCTTCCTGTTCGACAAACCAGCCGGGCGGGTGATGGATGAGCGCCAATTTCAGATCGGCATTTTCAATGTCAAGGCTCTCAACGATAGTGCCGTTTTGCCAATCACCACCTAACCAGAGCTTGCCTTTTTCCTTTTCGCGGCTGCAATTCCAGGCGGAATTAAAACCACCAATGCCGAGTTTTATCCCATGAAATTCCCTGATCTGTGAATAGATGAGTCGTTCGGGATCGTCAAGCAAATGTGTGTAGGCGTTGTTTTCCAAAAACTGACGATACACCTTTAATCTATCCATATATTGCTTCCATGCTTTTTTCTTTTCTTTAATAAGCTGGGTCACACTTTCCGTATTGGCCTTATTTTCTATCCATTCAATTTCTAATTCCGTCACTTCGGCACGATCCACATCGTGATTACCTGGGACCAAAAACAGGTTTTGTTTTGGGATTTCTGCACTAAACGCTGCCCGCACTCCGGTAAGAAACGTTTCGACATCGCGATATTGCTCGGCTAACGTGGAACCCGGCCCGGAACCGTAATTACCAAATGCCGCATCGCCGGTAAAAAACATCAGTTGCGGCAGCAAACCGTGATCATTTTCCATGCGCTTTAAATCCCTGATTAAAGGCTTCATAACCCGGTGGGCATCCCAGCCTGTTTTGGGTTTACATAAATGCAGGTCGGACAAATGCAGCCAGACGATGGATTTAGATTGATTGATTATGCTCACTGACGAAATCTCCTGTAGCCGGAATTTTTTGCGTTAGTGTATCTTAGCTACTGATTACAGTTGTAGGTTTAAATTATGATTTCCTCGCTCCCAAGCTCCGGCTTGGGAATGCGGCCCTGCAAGCTCCAGCTTCCAGAATTCTCGAAGCTGGAGCTTCTCTGAGTTGGGCTCCCAAGCCGGAGCTTGGGAGCCAGTACTTTAATTCTATTGAAAATAAATACATAGTTCTTATTCAAAGAGGGAGGACTGAATAATTATGAGCGAGGTATGATCAAAATGAGGCCCATTCAGGCACATGCTGCTTATACCCGACATTTCGATATTTCAATAACAAGTGTCTTATAATTAGTCACCGTCATTCCGTCATCCTGCAACGATAAAACTATTACCCGAGCGGACTGATAATAATCATTAACTGTCAACTCATTAGCCGCCACAATGCATACAGCTTTTACTGCCCGACAAGGCCAATATCTGGCTTTTATCTACTATTACGACAAGATCAACCGCCGCCCGCCAGCTGAGGCAGATATCCAAAAATACTTCAAAGTGTCGCCCCCGACTGTGCATCAAATGATTCTTACACTAGAAGCAGGCGGCTACATTGAACGAACGCCAGGTCTCGCCCGCTCTATTCGCGTTCTCGTCCCCCCGAACGAGTTACCGAATCTCGAATGAAACTTGCCTAAATACGCAAGTTTAACGGCTATTGCATACTTGGTGATGTGGAGTATTACCAGCCACCGTGTTCCCAAGCATCAATTTCATCCCTCGTTATCCTG
Source organism: Methylococcaceae bacterium (assembly GCA_005772825.1). GTDB lineage: Bacteria > Pseudomonadota > Gammaproteobacteria > Methylococcales > Methylomonadaceae > SXIP01. The sequence goes on from SXIP01000216.1 coordinate 22,369, forward strand.
ATAGGGAGTTTGATGGAATAGATCACAAGGTCAGCCAGACATATTTTAAATTCCGGTCATGGCAGACGGACTAATCATTTATCTCCAGTAATAAAACGATCTATTTCCTGATGGTAGCCGTATTCTTACGAAATATTGATACCGAAAACTCTACTATGACGCTTCGATTAATAGTAAACATAATTGTAAGTGCTGAGCTCGTTCCCAAGCTCCAGCTTCACTGCCATTAAGATAAGCGATTGAGTCCCCTTCGGGGCAGAGTGCTAGGGAGAGGGGGATTTTAAAAGCATTTTTTCCTTAATCTATTCCCCTCTCCCCAACCCTCTCCCGGAGGGAGAGGGAGCTTTCTTTCTTAACTTAATGGCAGTGAAGCTCCAGCTTGGCAACCAGCGGTAGGGATTTCAGTAGTTACAAAGAGTTTAGCCATGGGAACCATAAAATCCATCAGAGTACAGATATTCCATGAATAAGTTAGGCTCAGGTTTTTATTTTCCCGGTCATGATAAGGAGCATATCTTGCGACATACCGCCGAATCGCCTTATAACCCGGTTATCGTTCAAAGAACTGATCACCGTTACAGGCATTTGCTTGGCGGCATAGTCATTCCGTTGTTATTGACGTTAATGGACTGGCCGTTTCGGGAAATTCTCACATCCAGCAACATCCTGATGTTCTATCTCCTGGGTGTATTTTTTGTCGCTATCCGCTTTGGTTTCTGGCCGTCCATTCTGGCGTCATTAACCAACGCCGCCGCTTTTGCCTATTTCTTCGCTCCGCCGATTTTTTCTTTTGCCATCACCGACCCGGAAAACCTGGTCGGCTTGGCGGTCACAATGGTAGTCGGTACGGTGACCAGCAAACTGGCGGAAAATGTCCGTCGGCAAGCGCTCGTGGCCGAACACAGGGAGCGGCGCGCATCGTCGCTGTATCGATTGAGCAAGGCCTTGGCCGAAGCCCATCTGGAAACCGAGATTATCGAAATCGGTGTGCGTCACATCCATGCCGAATTCGGTGGACGAAACACCTTCTTGTTCCCTGATCGCAATGGCGCGTTGTGTTACCCCGATGCCGTCCCGCTGGAGATTTCTTTGCGTGGAGCCGACCTGGACGTGGCTCGACGGGCATTTAAGCATGGACAGACAGCGGGCAATGAAACCGATACGCTATCCGGTGAGACGACCCTATACATACCCCTCAATGGTTCAACCGGCACGATCGGGGTTCTCGCGCTTGAACCCTCCGATTTACGTCAAATCTTCCTGCCGGAGCAACGGCAATTGCTGGACACCTATGTAAATCAGATCGTTCATACGCTGGAGAGGGCTAACGCGGCGGAACAGGCCAAGGAGGCGACCTTGAAAATGCAGGCCGAAACGCTGCGCAACTCACTCCTCAGCAGTATTTCCCATGATTTGAGAAACCCACTGGCGACTATCATCGGTGCCGCCTGCACATTGGAAATGGACGAAGATCGGCTGGATGAAGGCAGCCGAAGAAAACTGGTGGCCGTGATCAGTGAGGAATCCCAACGCATGTCCGACCTGACCATCAAAATTCTAGAAATGGCGCGCTTGGAAGCCGGTGAAGTGGTACTCAACCGGCAATGGTACGCACCCGAGGAAATTATCGGTAGCGCCTTGCGCCGACTCGACAAAAAACTGGCAAACAGGCAGGTCAATATACAGATGGCAAACAATCTGGCCTTGATTCATATCGACGCCGTCCTGCTGCAACAAGTCATGGTTAACCTGCTGGACAATGCCGACAAATATTCTCCTGCCGGATTGCCCATCGATATTTCCGTGCAAACGACGCCGCTCGGTTTGTCGATAACTGTCGCCGATAGAGGGCCGGGAATCCCCGAAGGCTTGCAGCATAAGGTTTTTGACAAATTTTTCCGTGTCAATGCGGAAAGCGCGCAAAGCGGTGTGGGTCTGGGGCTATCCATCTGTCGGGCTATCGTTGAAGCCCATGGCGGCGACATTCAGGCGACTAACCGTAGCGGTGGCGGCGCATTGCTGCAACTGCATTTGCCGATTCAGGATTATCCTCCCATTGTCGATCCGGAAGAAAAGGAGCCGATATTATGAAAGCCATGAGTCCCTTACTGCTGCTTATTGAAGATGATCCGCAATTTCAGAGGCTGCTGAGCACGACGTTGGAAACTCAGAATTACCGGGTGCTTGGCTTCACCAGCGGCCAGGAAGGCTTGATCGCAGCCCGCAACAGTCAGCCCAGTCTGGTCATTCTTGATCTGGGACTACCGGATATTGACGGACAAGAAGTCATCCGTCGCCTTCGCAAGTGGTCGGAGGTGCCCGTCATTGTGCTCTCGGCTCGTGATCAGGAAAGCGAAATTACCCAGGCGCTGGATAACGGCGCCGATGATTATCTCACCAAGCCCTTCAGTACGGCCGTACTTGCCTCGCGCATCAAGGCCTTGCTCAGGCGCGTTGCCAAAGTACCCGGTGGCGCCCAGGAGATTTTCCAGGTCGGTGAATTGAAAATAGAGCTGACCCGACGCCGGGTTTTTGTAGGGACTCAGGAGGTTAGCCTGACACCCATCGAATTCAACTTGCTCTGCGTATTGGTGCGCCACGCCGGATTCGTCGTGACGCACCGGCAATTACTCGAAAAGGTCTGGGGGCCGTCTCATATTGAGCACAGCCATTACTTGCGAATTTACATGGGCCAACTGCGCCACAAGCTGGAAGCCGACCCGGCTCGCCCTCGATACCTGCTGACAGAAGCCGGTGTAGGTTACCGTCTGTATGAAGGGGAAAACTAAATGATCCGGTTTCACCGCTGTTTTCTAAAGCGCGGCCAGTTACCCCTGCCGACATCTCGATAACATAATTATTCTGGAAACAAATGAACTGCCATTTATTAAAGTTATTAACTTTCACGTCATTGCTACTGCCCCTTGCGGCATTTGCCGGCGATGCGCCGGAACTGTTAAATACAGCCAAGCCGTTGAGCCTGACCCATCATGTCATCGGCTATCTTTCCATAGCCGTTACCGTTTTGGCCTACGTAGCGGCGATGTCGGAAGACATCATCGAACTGCGCAAATCCAAACCGATGGTGTTGGGTTCGGCGGTGGTGTGGTTTGCGATCTGTATTTACTATGCCTTGCACGGGGAAGCCAAAGTTGCCGCAGTCGCCTTTGAAAGCAACCTGCTGGCTTATGTCGAATTGCTGTTGTTTATCCTGGTGTCGATGACCTACCTGAATGCGATGGAGGAACGCGGTGTGTTCGATGGCCTCAGGATCTGGCTGCTAAGCCGGCAATACAGCTACCGGCAATTGTTCTGGATTACCGGCGTACTTGCCTTCCTGCTTTCCACCGTTATCAGCGGTATGGCGGTCGGCCTTTTAATGGGCACTGTGGCGGCGGCAGTTGGCAAATACAAGAAAGAATTCGTCGCCCTGGCTTGCGTCAATATCGTCGTGGCGACCAATGCCGGCGGTTCGGTCAGTCCTTTGGGCGGTATTTCGACCCTGTTCGTCTGGCAACACAAAATACTGCCTTTTCATGAGTTTTTCTCATTGGGGCTGCCCTGCCTGGTCAATTTCTTCGTACCTGCCGTCGTCATGCATTTTTTTGTTCCCAAAGAAACCCCGAACCCTTCAACCAGCACCGTTTGGCTTCGCCGCGGCAGCAAACGGGTTATATTCCTCTTCATCGTGACTCTCAGCATCACTGTCTGGTCCAACGTCGTATTGGAACTGCCGCCTGCCGCAGGCATGATGGCAGGCCTCGGCTTATTACAGTTTTTCTGTTTTTACCTGACCAAGACGGCACAAGAAGTCAAAAGCGACTTTGCCCATGTTTACAAGCTTTTCGGAGTGGAAGCGCCGGTCGATAACAGGAAACAGGATTTTGATGTCTTCAAGAATGTCGGCAATGTGGAATGGGATACCTTGCTGTTTTTTTACGGCGCGATGATGATCATTGGCGCTCTCGGCTTCATCGGCTATCTGGACGCCATTGCCCATTTCCTGTTCGGCCAGATCAGCCCCACGCTTGCGAATATCATGATCGGCCTGTCATCGGCGTTTATCGATAACGGCACCTTAATGTTTGCTGTATTAAGCATGCATCCAGACCTGCCGCCCGGTCAATGGCTGTTGCTGACCTTAACCCTCGGTGTCGGCGGCAGTCTGCTGGCGATCGGATCGGCGCCCGGCGTCGCCTTGCTCGGCCAGATCAAGGAAGGCTATACTTTCGCATTTCACATGCGTTGGCTGCCTGTTATTCTATTAGGCTATTTCGCCAGCATCGCCGTGCATTTCTGGATAAACGCCCGCTATTTTTAAGCCCTTCAGTCAAATACCCGCCTGCAATCGGTGTTTTCTTGAGATAATAAGCAAACACCGCTGCTAATCTTACGCACTCATGCCTTAGGATTTTCTTAAATATTTATTCAGTGTCGGATTAATTACCTAAAATGTCCTCAAATTCTCAAACTCAATCCAAAGAACAATTGGCAGGTTTAGCGCTGGGCGCTATCGGCGTGGTCTTCGGCGACATCGGCACCAGTCCCTTGTATGCGCTTAAGGAAGTATTTCACGGCGGCATAAGCATTGATAAAACCCATGTGCTGGGTGTGTTGTCGTTGATTTCCTGGTCATTGACATTGGTGGTAACGGTCAAATACGCGATTTTTATCATGCGCGCCGATAACAAGGGCGAAGGCGGTATTATCGCGTTAATGGCGCTGGCGCTGCAGGGTTCTAAAGACAATCCGAAAAGAATGGCTTTTATTGTCACTATCGGCTTGCTGGGTGCCTCGCTCTTTTACGGCGACAGCATCATCACCCCGGCAATCTCGGTGCTCAGTGCCGTTGAGGGTTTGCAAATCATCGCCCCGTCATTGGCCGATTATGTATTGCCGATTACCGTTGCTGTGCTGGGCGGACTGTTTATTATTCAGGCAAAAGGCACCGGCAAGGTCGGTAAGATCTTTTCGCCGGTCATGTGCTTCTGGTTTGCTTTGCTTGCCGTGCTGGGCGTGATTAATATCATCCATGAACCGGGCGTGTTGATGGCCCTTAACCCATATTACGCGGTGCATTTGCTGGTGGAATTGGGCTGGCACGGCTTTTTGATTATGGGTTCCGTGGTGCTGGCGATCACCGGCGCGGAAGCGTTATATGCCGATATGGGGCACTTCGGCCTGAAACCGATCCGTTACGCCTGGTTCAGTTTCGTATTTCCGGCGCTGTTACTGAACTATTTCGGCCAAGGCGCGCTGTTGATCAGCCACCCCGAAGCGATACAAAACCCTTTCTATTTACTGGCGCCGACCTGGGCGCTGTACCCTTTGCTGATTCTATCCACGATGGCGACCGTGATCGCCTCTCAGGCAGTAATTTCCGGCGCCTTTTCAGTCACCCGGCAAGCCATACAACTGGGTTACTGTCCGCGCATGAATGTTCTGCATACCTCCGGTGATGAAATGGGACAAGTCTATGTGCCCGCCGTCAATTGGCTGTTGATGAGCCTGGTTTTCGTACTTGTACTCAGTTTTCAATCCTCTTCGGCATTGGCGTCGGCTTACGGTATTGCGGTGACCGGTACGATGATTGTTGACACAGTGTTGGCCTTCATCATTATCCAGGCGTTATGGAAATGGACAAAAGCCACCAGCATTACCTTCCTGTCGACGTTTTTATTTGTAGACCTGCTGTTTTTTTCTTCCAACAGCCTGAAAATACCGACCGGCGGCTGGCTGCCCCTGGTGGTTGCAACGGTCCTGTTTCTGATATTGACGACCTGGATTAAGGGGCGAAAGCTGCTGTCAGCCTATATGGATGAGAGAAGAACCTTATTCGAGGACCTGGAAGAGAAAATAAACGGTAAATTGGCGAAGGTGCCGGGTACGGCGATTTATTTGACTCGAAGCTTGCACGGTGTGCCTCAGGTGCTGTTGCACAACCTTGAACATAACCATGTCTTGCATGAACGCATTATTGTATTGACCATTGTTACGACCAACGACCCTTACGTTGACGAAGCGCACCAGGTCAAAATCAGGACTTTCGGAAAAAACCAAAGTTTTTACCGGGTGAAACTGTATTACGGCTTCAAGCAAAACGCGGACGTGCGCCGCGCATTGCAACTCTGTGTAAAGGAAGGCCTGGATATTGATCCCAAAAGCGCCTCTTTTTTCATCGGTAGCGAGAAGGTGTCTTTTCGTAACAAAAGTCCAATGCCGAAATGGCGCAGGGGCTTGTTCAGGTTTTTATTCCATAATTCGTCCAGCGCCATTGAGTTTTTTAAAATCCCTGTCGATCGGGTCGTGGAGCTCGGCATTCGTATCGAGTTGTAATTGAAACGCCTTTTCAGCCGGGTATTCGACTCAGCTCGTTCCCAAGCTCCAGCTTGGGAATGCGGTCTTGGAAGCTCCAGCTTCCAGAATTGTCGAAACTGGAGCTTCTAGGACTTGGGTTCTCAAGCGGAACTCTCATCGTTATATACAAGTCGGTTCAAGACTTGAAAGTAGGCCGGAATAAGCATGCCCGGCGTCAGCAAGGGCGTGTGTTTCCGGCATTACGTGGCTTCGAAGCGCCGGAAACGTCTGTCCTGCGCTAATGCGCGGACAGACTTATTCCGGCCTACGTCGAGTTGTGTATAACGATGAGAGCTGAACTTGGTAACCAGTGAGAGGGGGACTGAGTAGTTACTGTTGAGGAATTAAAGTTAAATAACCTGGACAAGTTGTTCATTCGCCATGATGGTGTGGTTGTTGAAGTTATTTTATTTTCATTCCTAAAACAGGCAACAGCCCACCCAACACGCAACATTACAAAATCGTAATGTTTTGGCAGTCTTCCTGCAATGTCATCCGCGTTATCCTGTTTCTGAAATCAGGTACTTCCGCCTGATAGCCATGAGGATCAAAAAATGAACATTAAACACAGCAAAACATTACCCGTCTTATTGATAACCATTATGATGGTCGGCGCGGCTGTTAACCTCGCGCAAGCCGATGATTCCAAGGAAAAGGACGCCAAAGAAATACTGCTTTTTAACCAGGCCAAAATCACTTTATCCGAAGCAATCGAAGCGGCGCAACAAAAAACCGGAGGCAAGGCCATTGAGGCTGAAGTGGACGATGAAGCCGGCACTATCCAGTTCGAAGTTGAAGTTATCAAAGACGGCAAGGTTCATGAAGTCAAAGTCGACGGCATAAGCGGCAAAGTCCTTAAAGTCGCACTGGCCGATGAAGCGGCTGAAGACGATGAAAAGGATACGGAAAACGAGAAAGATTAACTTCAATTGAGGGGGAATGCCTTGGCATACGAAAGACACAATGAAAATTTTGCTTATTGAAGATGACAGGCAAACCCGGGATTATGTCTCAGCCGGCCTGAAAGAAACGGGCCATACGGTTGATTCGGCCAAGGACGGCTATGAAGGCCTGCTGTCGGCCAAAGAAGGCAATTATGATTTGTTGGTTGTCGACAGGATGCTACCTCACCTGGATGGCCTGACCCTGGTAAAAACCTTGCGTAGCGCCGGCGCTCATGTTCCGGTGCTGTTCTTGACCACCATGAGCGGCATTGATGACAGGGTTGAAGGTCTCAATGCGGGCGGCGACGACTACCTGGTCAAACCGTTCGCATTCAGTGAACTTGACGCCCGGATAAACGCGCTGCTGCGCAGGCCGCGGAGCATCCTGGAGCAGAAAGCATTGCAGGTCGCTGACCTTGAAATCGATCTGCTGAAAAGAACGGTCAAGCGTGGCGGTCAGCTTATCGACCTGCAACCCACCGAGTTCCGCCTGCTTGACTACTTGGTCCGACACGCGGGGCAAGTCGTTACTCGTACCATGCTACTGGAAAACGTATGGGATTTTCATTTTGATCCCAAAACCAATATTGTCGAAACCCATATCAGTCGCTTGCGCGGCAAGCTGAATGCCGGGAACAAAACCGATCTTATTCAAACGATTCGCGGCGCAGGTTATATGATCGATGAAATTGCCTAGTCTGGTTCATAACATCAGCTTTAAACTCTCGGCTTTATATCTGGGCCTTTTCTTGGTTTCATTCCTGGTAGTCGGCGAAACGGTTTATTGGTTGACCTATCATACGCTGGAGCAACAACTTAAGAACACTATCGAGATTGAAGCAAATCGGCTGAAAGCCGAATATGATTCCGACGACATCGACGAACTGAAAGACGAGATCGACGAAGTAAGTGACAGCCGCTCGCCCGGCTTTTTTGAATACGGGCTTATCGATCGGAACGGCAATTTAATTGCCGGAAATCTCGCTCAATTTCAAGCCGCCGAAGGCTGGCAAACCGTGATCCGGGAACCTTCAGTCAATACCCCCGAACCGAACGCCGGAGAATTTCTCCGCGTCAGGGTCATGGCGCTGCCCGATCAGCTTTGGCTGGCTGTAGGCCGCAATAGCGATACCGTCGAGAATGCCGGCAACGCCATTATCAAAGCTTTTATAGAAGGCTTCATGCTGATTATTTTTCTGGGCATGATCGGCGGCTTTTATATCAGCCGTACTTTTCTCAAAAAAATCCAGCGTATCACCACATCAACCGAGATGATTATTGCCGGTGACCTGAAACACCGCCTCCCGGTTTCAAAAAGCCGGGATGAACTGGACAGGCTCGCCATCCTGTTGAACCTGATGTTGGATAAAATCGGCGCGTTGATTGAGAATGTTCAACAAGTCTCCAGCGATATTGCCCATGATTTGCGCACCCCCATCAGCCACCTTAAATTCAGGCTTGAGTATGCCGTTAAAAGGCCGCTTTCAGAAGAGCAGTACAAAGAACGGATTGGTTTCGCCATTGACGAGGTCGATACGATTCTCGACACTTTTTCCGCTATGCTGAGAATTTCTCAGATTGAATCCGGTTCCCGCCGGAGCGGTTTTAAAACCGTCAACCTCAGCCACATTATTGCTTCCGTCACCGAAGCGCTTTATCCGGTAGCGGAAGAGCAAGGCAAAAAAATCCACTCATCCATTGAAAGGGATGTAACGATTATCGGTGATAAAGAACTGCTCACACAATTGGCCTTTAACCTGCTGGAAAACGCTATCGTGCATACGCCGGAACAGACACCGATCCATGTCGGCCTGCAATCATCCGGCAATCGGATCGACCTTATCATCGCCGACCACGGACCCGGCATTGCCGAAGAGCATCGTCAAAAAGTATTCCAGCGTTTTTTCCGGCTTGAAAAGAGCCGTTCCACACCCGGTAACGGACTCGGCCTTAGCATCGTGGCCGCCATAGCCAATCTTCATGAAGGAACGCTTACGCTGCTGGATAACAAACCGGGGCTTAAAGTGGTGTTCAGTTTGTCGAGCAAATGAATATCTGCTATTGCAGTTTTATCCAGGTATTATTTTACTGCCATTATGCTATGAATATGTATTAAAAATCAAAAAGATACTTGTCGTTACCACGCTCCAGCGTGCCCTCTGGGGCATAAATGGGAATGCCGTGAAAGACGCTCCCGCGTCGCGAAATATAAAATAGAGTTCCCACCCCATCGGTGTTTTTGCAACAGTCGCTGCTCTACAGACAGGTAAATAATAAAACGTGACGATGTTGGCAATTCAACAAAACAAATTCTACGTGCTTCTTCAGTTGACCGGCTTGTTGACTATACTTGAGCCATTTTTTAAATGCAGCCCTGTGTCACAAATTACCACTATAAAATGCTGGTATATTAGGTCCATCGCCTGCCACTGTATCAGGATTTTCTTTAATGACGCGTTATCCTTTCCGCTCAGCTTATTTTCCTGTCGACATATCTCTGTTTGGCTTTGTTTTACCGTTGTTGCGGGTGGGGGTACTGTATGTCTTTATCCTCCTTGCTTTCAATGAATTAGCATGGGGCGCTGTACCTCAGGAGGGAGATATTAAGGCTCAAGTGAGATATAACGCGGGATGTTCCAATCCGACTTATTACAGTTCGTTAAGTGAACTGGTTGACGCCTGTAAAGCTAATATTTTACTCAATAAATGCTTGAAACCAGGGTGCGTGTTAAATTCGTTTTTTGTCGGTGAACAGTACCCTCCCTGCACCAGTTCAACTAATCCCGTTCAATCCATTAACGGTGTTCCTCATCCGGGCCGTTGTGGTTATGGCAATAAAACAGCCTACTCCCCGCCGGCTTACAACACCGTTATTCCTTCATTGACAGGGACTTTCTTTTATTTTAGCACCGGCCTGGGTTACCTCTGTCCACCCAATTCCAGTGTCTATCTGGGCGACAACCATACCCAGCAGAACCAATGGATATAATGCCGCCCAAAAACATCTCCTCCCAAAGACCCACCCGGCCCGCAACAATGCCCCATAGCCAACCCCATCGACCTCACCACCGGCATTAAAATCCAGCCGGAAACCGATTACGGCAGGGACCGACGGCCTCAGCTTCACGCGCACCTACCGCAGTTCTACCGGACGCTTCGAGTCCATCCTGACCAGCCGCTGGAGCGCTGCCGGTACGCCCGGCAACCCCATCGGCAGCAGCGGCGCTTTTTACAACTGGACTTACCAGCTCAGCGGCAAATGGTTTAACACCCAACTGCCGATCATGAGCGGCGACCTGACCACCGTCAATCACTATCTCTACACCCCCGACGGCCAATACCTGGTGTTCAACGAAGACGCCAACGGCACTATTACCGCCAAGGCCGACACCCATATCACCGTCGTTAAAAACCCCGACTCCGCCAGCCAGTCAATCTGGCGCTGGGAGCTGACCCGCGAAGACGACAGCCACGAGCGCTACAACAACCAGGGGCAATTGACCAGTCGCTGGACGCGCAGCGGCCTGACCACCACCTACAGCTAGTCCGACGCCAGCACCGCGCCGGTGATTGCCCCGCGGCCCGGTTTGTTGATTCGCATCAGCAACGCTTACGGACGCAGCCTCCAGTTCAGCTACAACAGTAACGGTCAACTGGCGACGCTGACCGATCCGGCGGGCGGCATCTATAGTTACGCCTATACCGACCCCGCCGCCTTTGATAACCTGACCGCCTTCACTTACCCGAACGGCAGCATCCGCCGCTATGTTTACAACGAAAGCGCCTACTTGCCGCCGGTCTCCGCGACCGTGCCCAACCCGCTGTACCCGCACGCGCTGACCGGCATCATCGACGAAAACAACGTCCGTTACGCCACCTTCGCCTACGACAGCCAAGGCCGGGCGGTCAGCAGCCAGCATATCGGCACCGTCAATAACGTCAGCGGCCAGGCTGTCGAACGCTATAGCTTTTACTACACCGCCGCCGGTAACACGACCGTCGCCAACCCCTTGGGCGCTATGCACAGCTATAACTTCAGCAGCATTGTTAAAACACCGCGCATCACCGGCACCAATCAACCCGGCGGCGCCGGTTGCAACGCGGCGGACAATGCCGTCAGCTACGACACTAACGGTAACATCATCAGCCGTACCGACTTCAACGGCAACCGCACCACCTACACGTACGATCTCACCCGCAACCTGGAAACCAGCCGCACCGAAGGCCTGACCGCGGCAGGCAGCACCACCGCGGCCACCCGCACGATCACAACCGAATGGCATCCGGCTCTGCGCCTGCCGGTTAAAATCACTCAACCCGGCCAGGAAACCCGCTGGGTCTATAACGAGCACGGCCACGTTATCGAAAAGACCCGCACCGATACCGCGACCGGCTTAAGCCGCACCTGGACCACCAGCTACAGCTACTCAGCCAGCGTCCCCGGTGCCGTCCAGCAAAAGACCGAAGACGGCCCGCGCACCGACGTCAATGATGTCACCATCACCGATTCCTACCCGCCCGATGCGCTCTGCACCGGCGGCCACCTCGGCTGCCGCGGTCAGATCAGCCAGCTCACCAACGCCTTAGGGCAAATCACCCAGATCAGCCGCTACAACGCCCACGGCCAGCCCGAACAAACCATCGACGCCAACGGCCTGGTCACCACACTCGCCTATGACGGCCGCCAACGCCTGATCAGTCGCAGCACCGGTAGCGAAACAACGCAGCTCGCCTACGACAACCAGGGCCAAGTAACGCAACTGACCCGACCGGACGGCAGTACCCTTAACTACAGCTACGACGGCGCGCACCGCCTGACCCAACTCAGCGACAGCCTGGGCAACGCCATCCGTTATACGCTGGATGCGATGGGCAACCGTATTCGCGAAGACCGTTACGACCCGAGTAACCAACTCAGCCAAACCCAGCGCCGCGAATACGATCAATTAAACCGCCTGGCGAAAAGCATCGGCGCCGACAACCAGACCACGCAGTACGGCTACGACGCCCAGGGCAATCTCAGCGACCAAAGCGACCCCTTGGGACACGCCACCGGACACGACTATGACGCGCTGAACCGCCTCATCCACAGCATCGACCCCAACAACGGCCATACCACTAACAACCTGGACGCACGGGATAATCTCATCGCCGTCACCGATCCGCGCAACAACACCACGCACTACAGCTATGACGGTCTGAACAACCTGATCGGCGAAATCTCGCCGGACCGCGGCGCGCTCAGCTATAGCTACGATGCCGCCGGGAACCAGATCACCCGCACCGACGCGCGCGGCAGCGTCCATACCACGAGCTATGACGCACTGAACCGCCCGATCCTGAAAACCCATAGCAGCGCCGAAGGCATCCCACCGACCGCCGACATCACCTGGACTTACGACCAGGGCGACAACGGCATCGGTCGTCTGACGCAAATGACCGATGAAAGCGGCCACACTACCTATAGCTATGACCCATACGGCAGGCTAATCACCAAGACCCAAACCACCACGATTAACAGCGACAGCCAAAGCCACACCTTACAGTACAGCTACGACAGCGCCGGACGCTTACACCAACAAACCCTGCCGTCCGGCCTGCAAATCACCACGAGTTACGATGCCCAAGGTCAAATCAGCGCCCTAACCCTGAACGGCCAACCGCTGCTCAGCACTATCGCCTACCAACCCTTCGGTCAGCCGAAAAGCTGGACCTGGAGCAACGGCGAAATCTACACGCGCAGCTTCGATAGCGACGGGCGCATCGCCGCCTACCCGCTGGCACCGGACACGCGCAACCTGACCTACGATGCCGCCGGACGCATCACCGCCTACAGCCACAGCACGGCGACCAACAACCGCAGCTTCGACTACGACGCGCTGGATCGGCTGACCGCCGAGATCAGCCCCAGCGGCAGCCAAGCCTACAGCTATGACGCCAACGGCAACCGCACCGGCATCGCCCTCGATACCACGCCGTACAGCTACAGCATCGACGCGATCAGCAATCGTCTGCTCAGCACAGCCGGGCCGATTGCCAACACTTACAGCTACGACGCGACCGGCAATAGCACCGGCGACGGTCACGCGACATACCGCTACAACGCCGCAGGCCGCCTCAGTCAAGCCGTGACGTCCAGCACCACCACAAATTACTACTACAACGGCATCGGCGAGCGCGTCATCAAATCCGGCCCCAGTCTCACCAACGGCCCGCACCGCTACGTCTATGACCCGTCCGGCCATCTGATCGGTGAATACGACTCAAACAACACAGCCCGACAAGAAACCATCTGGCTCGGCGACACCCCGGTCGCAGTCGTCAAACCCGACCCGGTCACGCAACAGCCGCTGGTCTACTTCATTGAAGCCGACCACCTAAACACGCCGCGGGTCATCCTGAACAGCGCCCACACCCCGGTCTGGCGCTGGGACAGTGACGCCTTCGGCCTAGGCCAGCCTGACGAAGACCCGGACAGTGACGGCCAAGCCTTTGAATACAACCTGCGTTTTCCGGGGCAATACTATGACCGGGAGACTGGGTTGCATTACAATTACTTCAGGAATTATGAGCCGGAGGTAGGGCGGTATATTGAGAGTGATCCGATTGGGTTAAAGGGAGGGACGAATACCTTCGCTTATGCTAATCAAAATCCATTGATATACATTGATTCTTTAGGGCTTTGTCCTGCCTGTGGTCCAAATATTACTTGTTATGCTTGTGGTCAGAAAATTAAATGTGTTGCTGGACAAACACCACCGCCTCAAGGATGTTTGCCGATGAATGGGCCTCTTTCGCCGTTACCACTTAGTGGATTGTCTTGTGATGCACAATGTAATACTGTGGTTGGAATCGTTTGTGGTGCCGCAGCAACAAGAGGAGGAATTCCCGCTTGGCTTGCCTGTAAGGCATCTGTATACGGGGCTTGCAAGCTTTCGTGTGACAATAACTGTAAAAAATAGATAATTGTATGAATGTACCCAAAATAAATTGCCCTGTTTGCAATCAAGGATTCAGCATTTTAAAAACCAGAAATCATTTTGTATGCCCGGCTTGTGGCGTTAAATTAGAGTCTAATAGCAATAGGCTTACAGCTACCTATTTTTTGATCTGGTCACTTGTTGTAACGCCTGTAATATTACCGTTACTAACGAGGGTTTGTCAGGGTTCTACAGGCTTAGCTGTTCTTATCGAGGTGGTTGTTGCGTTACTCGTATTTGGCATTATTTACCGTGAATCTCTAGTAGTTGATGTCCTCGAATAAAAAACGAGCCCGGAAGCCCGGTCGGGCACATACTGTTCGTGCCCGACATTTCGGAGTTCGATGATGAAGCGACGATAGCAAATCATAAAACCATTGCCATAGTGAAACATCGAGATGTCGGGCACGAACAGCATGTGCCCGACCGGCTTAATTCGTACCTGACCCCAATTATTACCAATTATTAGCTTCACTTGTCGCAAAATAATTGGGGAGATCTCCCCAGGTAAGGTGCTAAAACTTTCTGCCCGTGCCGCCAAGCTCTACCTGATGCGTCTTTCGGTAACGGTTGGATTTCGTGGTCCCTAGCACACTCATCGCCCGCACCCGGCCTCGCTGCTTGTTCGTGTTCCTACGGTCGTGCTTTTGCTACGCGCTTCTTTCAGGCTGACCTCGCGGTTTCCCCCTTGCGTTTCGCTACGGTTGTCGTTACTCTCTCCGGTTATCTCCTTTCAG
>SXIP01000021.1 GCA_005772825.1 Methylococcaceae bacterium
GCAGCCATGGCCTTTGTTTCCAGCCCGGCTGGTTTGCGGGTGGTGGCGCACAAGATCGCCGATCTGGTGCATGAGGCTTTGCTTGGCGAGCCGGGCAGTTATTCCGGTCGAATCGCTTATATTCTGAAACGCGGCGGACGTTACGAATTGCAGGTGGCCGATGCCGACAGCCAGAACGCGGTGACCATCACCACGTCGCCGGAGCCTTTGATTTCGCCGGCATGGTCGCCGGATGGGCAGCGTTTGGCCTATGTCTCCTTCGAAGACAAGAAACCGGTGATTTATGTGCAAAATCTGGCTGATGGCGGACGCCGAGCGGTAGCCAAGTTTCGCGGCTCCAATTCGGCGCCGGCCTGGTCGCCTGATGGCCGCAAACTTGCGGTCACGCTTTCCAAGGACGAAACCTCGCAGATCTATATGCTCGACCTGGAAAGCGGCGCCGCAACCCGCTTCACTCAAGGCGGGGCGCTGGATACTGAACCGTTGTTCAGTCCGGATGGCCGTTGGCTGTTCTTCACTTCCAACCGTGGCGGCACGCCGCAGATTTACAAGGCTTCCCTCGACGACGGCGGCATCAAGCGGGTCACCTTCGAGGGCGCTTACAATGTATCACCTGCTCTTTCCCCTGACGGAAAGACCCTGGCGTTCATCCATCGGCGTGAGACGCGGTTTCATGTTGCCGTGATGGATCTGGCCAGCGGCCAGATGCAGGTTCTGACCGATACCGTGCACGATGAATCACCCAGCTTCGCACCCAATGGCCGCCAAATCCTCTATGCCACCCTGGTCAATGGACGTGGCGTGCTGGCGACGGTCAGCGTCGATGGCAAAATTCGCCAGCGCTTGTCGCAAAGTGGCGATTTGCGCGAGCCGACATGGGGGCGCTGAAGTGTTATCTTCGCTTGGCTCAGACAGCGCTACGATATCGAACTTGTATGTTTACTCCGTGCTTCGGCTGCAATTTGCCGTGTGCATCACTGATTTGAACCGGGAGATCCCATGAAATATCTGCTTCATTTTGCGCTGGTCAGCTTGCTGCTTTCCGGCTGTGCCGATACCCCATTGAAGGAGGCGAGTATCGAAGATCGCTCGGTAAAGACCGTACCGAGCCAGTCTGATCCCGCCCAAGGCGGGGGCTCACAACCGGGCGATGCGTCCGCTGTCGGAACGGCAGGCGCACCGAGTGCAGGCGTTTCGTCCCGAGCGCTGACAGAAGGTGCTTCCAAAGCGCCGACATCGTCGGGCGTCGAGACGCACGGGGTTGTAGTGCAGAGCCCTGAGGCGATACCGCTCACCGCAACCGGGGAGAAGATGGCACAGGCCGACTCTGCCAAGGGGGGGGCGCAGGCGGAACACGCCGATGCGCTGAAGTTTGACCCCCAGCAAGTGCTCGATCCAAAAGATCCGAAAAGCCCGCTGGCGCAGCGTCGCTTGTTGTTCGATTACGACAGCGCGGCCATACGCGACGAATATCGCACCCTTCTTGAAATGCATGCCCAGTACCTGAAGAACGAAAAGTCTGCCAGGTTGATTCTGCAAGGCCATGCGGATGAGCGAGGCAGTCGGGAATACAACCTGGCATTGGGGCAAAGGCGCTCGGAGAGCGTATACAAGGCGTTGAACCTGCTTGGTGTGCCGGATGCCCAGATGGAGGCTGTATCTCTGGGGGAGGAAAAGCCGGTTTCCGAAGGGCATGATGAAACTTCCTGGGCGCATAACCGTCGCGTCGAATTGCTCTACCAGGGCGAGTGATAGATATTCCCTTTCAACACGCCAACAGCCGTATTCTTAAATTAATGAAGCGCCCTGCGGCCGGTCAGAACAATCTGGAACGAATCAAGGCCTGGCGCGAAGTCTGCCCGGATATTACTTTGCGCAGTACCTTTATTGTCGGATTCCCCGGAGAAACCGAACAGGAGTTTGAGGAATTACTGGACTTTATGAGCGAGGCGCAACTGGACAGGGTGGGCTGTTTTGCCTATTCCCCGGTCAAAGGTGCGGTCGCTAATGATTTGCCGGACCCAGTCCCGGAAGAACTCAAGCAGGAACGTCTGGCGCGTTTTATGGCGCATCAGGCTGAAATCAGCGCGGCGCGCTTACAACAGCGCGTAGGACGCATTGAAACGGTTCTGGTTGATGAAGTGGTCGAAGAAGGGGCGGTTGCAAGAAGTACAGCCGATGCGCCGGAAATAGACGGCCAGGTGTTTATTGATGGCGCGACACACCTGAAAGTCGGTGATTTTGTCGAGGTGGAGCTGGAAGAAGCGGATGAATATGATTTATGGGGGCGCTTGATTTAAAACAAGCCGTTTAAAGCCAAAGCCCTACAAACAAAAAACCCAGCCGTTAAGCTGGGTTTTTTGGTCTTACAGAGTATTATTTACAGTTCAATAGAATGTGAACTAGAAACTCTTTGCTTTGCGCCATCTGGGTTGTCGTTGCAACCAGTCAAGCCAACAATCATTAATGCCATAGCTAAAAGTGTTAAAACTTTTTTCATAATATTATCCTCCAAAGGGGTTTAAATTATTTTATTTATTGTGCGCCAATGTATAAAAGCACGGACAATTTATATCATGACTGGAATATCGATGCAATACTAAAAGTGCTTTAGTTATCCGGCGCTGTCATAACGAATTGATGTCACTGGGTAAATTGTATGAAATTTGCTTGTTGTTCCATTTCACTGTTCCGATAGTTATCCACGGTGATGCAAAGTTTAGGTGCAATTGATCATAAACCCAATGGGTCGGTGAACTGATTTTTTTCATCTTGATATGGAACACCGTATCGTCAAGATTCAAGCCGATTTTTTGTCCCCAGAAGGCCGTCACTTTCATGATAAATTTTTGTAAGCGGGTGTTGTTAATCGTCGGCGTCACGGCAATATTGGCCCACATCGAATGCACGCGGCCCCAGTTAGGCGCCAGTAATCGCCCTTGCTCGTTGACAAAAGGCAGCCAATGCTCGACTCCGTCTTTTCCTGTGTAGGTAATCGCCAAAATTCGGTCATAGCCTGCAAAATGGTCGTGTAGATAGAGGGCATGCGGGGCAATGCCGAAAAAAGTCTGAGACACCGTTAAAATCGCGTTACTGCCCTGCGAAATGGAAGCGACAACCGGGTTTTGCCGGGTATCGATTTTGAACCGGTAAATCAATCCGTAATGAATCGAGCTGTTTAATTGCAGAAAAAGAAACGCCAGCATGATTTTCGCAAGCTTCCTGGAAAAGGCTTTCGGTTTCAAACTCGCGTACTGCTCGAAAAACCGATGGTAATAAGTATTGTCCGGCAGTTTTATAGAAGACAGGCATTCCGTCGAGCAGGCGATACGGCTGCGCGAGTCGGCAATAGAGCGGTATTTTCGGGCGGCCAGGCTATAGATTCCCGGCAGGCTCAGGATGATGCCGAACAGCGCCAAATAACGCATCTTCAGGAAGATTTGAATATAGGTATCAAGGCCTGAATAGATGCGGCCGCTGTGGTCCAGCGCGTATAAGTCCGTTAACAGGGTTTCCTGGTTGATCGCGGCCATTGCCGGGTAATTTGCCGCATATTCCTGAGCGTTTTTAAAGTCTATGCAATGGAATACATCGAAATGATTAAGAATAAGCACGGTACGATTACATAAAGGGCATTGCCGGTCATAGAAGACAGTCAGTGCCGATTGTTTCGCGACAAGCAGGTTGCCGATTGAGCGCCACCAGCTGAAAGGCACCAGCAGCGTATAGAATATCAGCATGCCCATACCGAAAGGATAAATGTTTAGCGACAGCGTAATGCCCAGATGCAGCCCGGCGCCGATTAACAAATAAACAATACGCAGGCAGCGATGAGCGAAAAACAATATAAACGTAAACTGGAAAACCAGGATGGTATAACCGATCGTCTTTTGTAAGAGTTCATTGTTCAGGAAAAACGACATGTCGATAGCCGACACATAATAAGGCTGGGTTGACGGCAACCAGGGACCCAGGCCGTTACGCCAGTGCTCGGCAAACATCTTATGAATGTCGGAATCGAAATAAAGAAAGCCAAGACATATCGCAACCGGCAGGTAGTAAGCAAGCACCGAAACCGTCGGCTTTGCATAGCTGCTGTAATGAGTAAACGGCGTACTGAGTTTGTACCTAAGACTGTCTACCGAAAACGCCCGGTCTCCCGGCATAAACAGCAGGAAAAAACCGGCGCCGATCATGAACAGGTCAAAGCCGCCGTCAAAATCGCGCTGCATCGACGTAAAATTAACGAACACTATCCAGAAAATATAATTACAGATAACCGCAAATTGATAGCGATAACCGATAACGATAAAACCGGCAATGATGCCCCAAAGACACAGAAAAAAAGGAATTGTTGGAAATTCGACATCGATGAAAGGGATGGGATCGAAAATCAAATGATTGAAATAATACAGGAAAATAATTTCCTGCAAGGTAACCAATCCATAAAACAGCCGGAACAAACCAATACCGGTAGCGGGTACTTTTTTAGCCAAAAGCGCCGCAAATTTTGCGCATAACACTTGATACATTGTAAAACCTTGAAAAAAATGCGTGAATTATAAAATAAATACGCGCTTGAAGTGGTGAAATCTCAATCAGCTTCGTGCAACGGCAGATATGGGGATGATATGGGTATATTTAATGCCACATTAGCTTGGCCGCCATAGCAAAAAGCAACAGGGAAAAATAACGTTTCAAACTCTTTGCCGGCAATCGATGCGCGAGTTTCGCCCCTATCGGGGCGGTAAAGATACTGCTAACGCCAATGCCCAGAAATGCAGGCAGGTACACATAGCCCAGACTCCATTCCGGCAAATGTGGAACATTCCTGCCCAACAGCATATAACTTACCGTGCCGGCGACCGCTATCGGCAAACCGCAGGCGCTTGCAACCGCCACGGCGTTGCGCATCAGCATTTGACCATGAACCAGATAAGGCACGGTCAGCGTGCCGCCGCCTATGCCGACGATGGAAGATAGCAGGCCGATAACAACGGCTACCGTGTAATCCAGGGCACGAGATTGCTTCACGTCACCCGATTTGGGATTTATTTGCAGCGCCATTTGCGTACCGACGTACAGCAAAAAGACAACCAGGATATAGCGCAAGGCATCGGCGCTAATATGCTTGGCGACGACCGCGCCGACCGCCGCCCCGATCATGATCCCCGGACTCAGGCGAAACACCTTGAACCAAACGACCGAGCCCAAACGATGATGCGCCCATACGGAAGAGATGGCCGTTAATATAATAGTCGCTAATGATGTCGCCACCGACATCAGCATAACCAGCTCTGCCGGAAATTTCTGAATCGAAAACAGCACCACCAGAACCGGCACAATCACCAGGCCGCCGCCGATACCGAACAAACCGGCTAACAGGCCTGCAACCATGCCTAACACTATACTTGCCAAAAAAATGTCTGTCATTTTATGTGCTTTTGTTAAAAAGGGATGCCGCACAGTATACCGATATTTTACCCGGACTTTTAACCGCAGGAATTACCGACAACCTGTGTATATACAAGAAATCGTGTACCTCCAGGTGAATAACCGCACATCCGCGCAAGCCCTGTTATTTTTACAAGCTACCAACACAACGCACGATTTAACTCAATAGATTCCCCCGCGCCTTTCCTATACAATCAACTTGCCTATTCAAGGAATTTGAATCTACCCATGTTAAAGAATCTATTTAAACAACTGTTCAGCAGCTTTCTGGATCTGGTTCCGATTCTTGCCGTTGTGTTGATTTTCCAGATTCTGATTATTCGCCAACCGGTACCTGATGTCGCCAGTTTGATTGGCGGCACCCTCTTTGTTATTCTCGGCCTCACCCTGTTTATTCAGGGCCTGGAGCAAAGCCTGTTTCCTTTGGGTGAATCGATGGCCTACGCGTTTGCCCGCAAAGGCAGTTTATTCTGGCTATTGGCTTTTGCGTTTTGCCTGGGGTTTGGCGCGGCGGTCGCCGAACCGGCGCTGATAGCCGCTGCCGATAAGGCGGCCTATATAGCCAGTGCAGGTAATATCATCGAGCAAAGCGATAGCGCCAGAGACGGTTATGCGCTGGGCTTGCGCATTACTGTCGCGCTGTCGGTCGGTTTCGCCATTTTAATCGGCGTGTTGCGAATTATCCGCGGCTGGCCGGTGTATTACCCGGTTTTCTGCGCTTACGCTTGCATAGCCGTGTTGACGCCCTTTGCACCCGCCGATATTGTCGGCATTGCCTACGATGCAGGCGGCATCGCCACCTCGACCATTACCGTACCATTGGTCACCGCGCTGGGCGTGGGACTGGCGACGGCGATCAAGGGCCGTAACCCGATGACGGACGGCTTCGGAATGATTGTCTTCGCGTCCTTAACGCCGATGATTTTTGTCATGGCTTACGGGATGCTTATATGATGGAACTGATGGAACGGCTGACCCACTTTGCCCTGACGCTGTTGGATACATGCAGGAATGCTTATATCATCGAATGGCTGATTCATATTGCCTTGAAGCTGCTGGAAACCGGCAGGGATATTTTGCCTATCGCCGCGGTTATCGTCGGTTTTCAGCTATTGGTTATTCGCAGGCCCCTAACCAACCCCAAAAAAACGCTGGCCGGGTTTATTTTCGTTTTACTCGGCATTGTGTTTTTTCTGGAAGGGCTGAACATGGCTTTATTCCCGCTTGGCAGCTTGATGGCGTCGCAATTGACCACGCCCGAGTTTTTAGGCCTTAACCCGCTCGATCAGCCCGTCTCCTGGCGCACTTATGCCTGGGTCTACGTGTTTGCTGCCAGCATCGGTTTTGCCACGGCCTTAGCCGAACCGTCTTTATTGGCCGTCGCGCTTAAAGCCGAACAAATTTCAGGCGGCGCCATCCGCGCCTGGGGCTTGCGTATTGCGGTTGCAATAGGTGTGGCTTTGGGGCTGGCCTTGGGCACTTTCCGCATTGTCACGGGAACCGGACTTTATTTTTTTATTGTTGGCGGCTATATCATCGTCATCATTCAAACCCTGTTTGCGCCCAAACTGATTATCGGTCTGGCTTATGACTCGGGCGGCGTAACCACATCAATGGTTACCGTGCCGCTGGTCACCGCATTAGGCTTGGGATTGGCCCAGGCCGTTCCCGGTCGCAACCCGTTACTGGATGGATTTGGCTTGATTGCCTTCGCCAGCCTGTTTCCTATTATTGCTGTCTTGGCTTATGCGCAAATTGCACACTGGCTTAGCAAAGGCAGTCGTTCATCCAAACCTTGAGGTAAACCATGCATTTCAAATTAATTATTGCTTTTGTCGAAGATGACAAAACCGACATAGTGCTCGATACGGCGCGAAAAAACGGTGCCAAAGGCGCAACGGTTATCAATAACGCGCGCGGCGAAGGACTGAAGCAATCAAAAACCTTTTTTGGCCTGACGCTGGAAACACAACGCGATGTGCTGTTGTTTCTCGTCGAAGAACACCTCAGCCGACATATCCTGGAAACCATCGCCAAAGTCGCACAATTCGACTGCACGCCCGGCACCGGCATCGCTTTCCAGCTTGATGTTGAAGACGCGATCGGCGTCATGCGCCAAGTTGAAGAACTCACCCACGAACTTGAGGACAAGTTATGATCGAAAAAAGCGTGATAGAAAAAAACATGATACAAAACCGCCCTGTAATCCGTGTCAGGGATGTCATGAAAACCGACTTCGGGACGATTGACGGCATTGCCACCATCGCCGATGCATTGAAACAAATGAAAAGTCTTAAAACGGCAGTGCTTATTGTCAATAAGCGCCATGCCGATGATGAAATCGGCATGATCACGTCCGGGGATATTGCCCGCCATGTGCTGGCCAAAGACCGCGCCCCGGATCGGGTTAACGTCTATGAAGTGATGAGTAAACCGGTCATTTCCGTCCGTCCCGATATGGACATCCGCTATTGTTCGCGCTTGTTTGCCAACTATAACCTGGTCAGGGCGCCGGTCATTGAAAACGACCAAGTGGTCGGCATGGTCAGCCCCAATTCATTAGTGCTGGACGGCTTGTATAATACCTTTCAATAAACGGCCTCATCAGCCGAGAACCTACAAGGATGTAGTCCGGCCGTTTAGTACAAGACTATTTTGCAAAGCGCACCAAGTCTTACGAGAATTTAATATTTATCAAGACGAGATGCTACAATTTGCAGCTTATAAAAATGTCCTTGTCCATACCTGTGCAAACGAAGCGCTCCTCTCAACAGACTAAACAACATCCCTTAAAACAGCAAGGTCCTTCTACACAACAAACATATGTTGGCTATAGCTGGAAATCTATCTGGCAAATTGCTCTGGAACACAAAAAAGCACTGATTTACTCTCATATCATCGCTATTCTGGCGATGGTCGCCAGCGTGCCGGTACCGTTACTGATGCCCTTGCTGGTCGATGAAGTATTGCTGCATAAACCCGGTTTTATTATCGCCTTTGTCGATCCGCTGTTCCCCGAACAATGGCATGTCCCCATCCTTTATATTTCCGTGGTCTTGCTGGTCAGCGTTGTGCTGCGTATTATCGCGATCATTTTTAACATCATCCAGTCTCGGCAATTCTCGCTGATCGCCAAAGACATTGTTTTTCGCATACGGAGCAAACTGATCGGACAGTTGCAAACCATTTCCATGTCCGAATATGAAACCTTGGGCACCGGCACCGTGGTGACCCATCTTGTTACCGACCTGGATACGATAGATAACTTTATCGGCAACACCATCAGTAAACTGCTGGTCGCAAGCCTTACCATCCTGGGTACGGCGGTGATCCTGTTATGGATGCACTGGCAGTTGGGCCTGTTCATTTTGTTGTTAAACCCGGTGGTGATTTATTTTACCCGCGTGGTCGGCTCCCGCGTCAAGGATCTTAAATCCCGAGAAAACGCGGCTTACGAAATCTTTCAGCAAGCCTTGACGGAAACCCTGGAAGCGATTCATCAGATTCGCGCCAGTAACCGCGAGCAACATTATTGCCTGCAACTGATTGAATCCGCCCGATCCGTTAAAGAGTCATCAACAGCGTTCGCCTGGAAAAGTGATGCGGCGTCACGCTCAAGTTTCCTGGTATTCCTGTTCGGATTTGACATTTTTCGTTCTTGCGCCATGCTAATGGTGTTCTATTCGAATCTCAGCATCGGGCAAATGCTGGCGGTGTTCGGCTATCTCTGGTTTATGATGGGGCCGGTACAGGAAGTGCTGAATATTCAATATGCCTTTTTTGCCGCAAAAGCCGCCTTAAAGCGGATCAACCGGCTCAATGCACTGCAACAGGAACCGCATTATCCGCATCTTGAAAACCCGTTTGTGGGAAAGAAAACCGTCTCGGTGCGTGTCGATAACCTGCACTTCAGTTATGGCGAGGAAACAATCCTCAAAGGCATACGCCTGCACATTAAAGCCGGTGAAAAAGTCGCCCTGGTTGGCGCCAGCGGCGGCGGCAAATCCACGCTGATACAAACCTTGATCGGCCTGTATCCCGCCGACAAAGGCCAAATATGCTTTGACGATGTGGCTATTGAGCGTATCGGGCTGGATGTGGTCAGGGAAAATGTCGTGACGGTACTGCAACATCCGATACTTTTTAACGACACCATCCGCGCTAATCTGACACTAGGCAAACCGGCAGCCGATGAGGCGCTATGGAACGCGCTGGCAATCGCGCAATTAACCGATGTCGTTAAAGATTTGCCTACCGGCCTCGACACTATCGTCGGTCGCCACGGCATGCGTCTGTCCGGCGGTCAACGGCAACGCATGGCGATAGCGCGCATGGTTGTCGCCAATCCCAAGGTGGTTATTCTGGATGAAGCGACTTCAGCCCTAGATACCGAAACAGAGCATAAATTGCATCAGGCACTGGCCGGTTTTTTAAAAAGCCGCACCACCATCATCATTGCCCATCGCCTCAGCGCGGTTAAGCAAGCCGATCATGTTTATGTTTTTGAAGAAGGTAAAATATGCGAACAGGGACGGCATGAAACGTTAATCAGTCAAAACGGCCTGTATGCAAAGCTTTACGGCGAATACCAATAGTCAGAGAGCAGGGGGTGAGAACAGCCTTGCTGTAGCTTTACTGCCATTTTCTGTCCACCATTCTTTTACCCTGCTCCTTTGAACCATGACCGAAATCTACGATTTACATTGTCACTCAACCGCATCCGACGGCGCCTTATCGCCGACCGGCCTGATAGAGCGCGCGCACCGGCAAGGCGTAACCGCGCTGGCCCTAACCGATCACGACACCACGGCAGGTCTGGCGGAAGCGCAGCAGTGTGCCGATGCCAACGGTGTCCGATTAATACCCGGCATAGAGCTTTCCGCCAATTGGCAGGATAAATGTTTTCATATCGTCGGGCTGGGCATTAATCCGTTGCATCCACCGCTCGCCGAAGCCACCCGTAATTTGCAAAACACACGCCTGGAACGCGCGGAAAAAATTGCCTTGAAGCTGGAGAACAAGCGTAT
This sequence comes from Methylococcaceae bacterium, assembly GCA_005772825.1. Lineage (GTDB taxonomy): Bacteria > Pseudomonadota > Gammaproteobacteria > Methylococcales > Methylomonadaceae > SXIP01. The sequence goes on from SXIP01000021.1 coordinate 10,482, forward strand.
TCCGGGCTCCCTGGAGGCGGTTAAAAAGGCTGCGGGCGACGGTATGATCACGCGCAGCCATTTCGCCGATTTCCTGCTTTCACAAAATCATGTCTCGACGCAGCAGGAAGCATTTGACCGCTATCTCGGCAAAGGCAAGCCGGCTTATGTTTCCACATCCTGGGCAGCGCTGGAACTCGCCGTCAATTGGATTACCGAATCCGGCGGCATTGCCGTACTCGCGCACCCCTTGCGCTATCAACTGACCGCCAGCTGGGTTAAACGCCTACTAACCGCCTTCAGGCAAGCCGGTGGGCAAGGCATAGAAGTCGTTACCGGAAGGAATACCGCCGAGGAGATCCGCTTGGCGGCGCATTATGCAAGCACCTTTGACTTGGCTGGGTCAGTAGGCTCGGACTTCCATAGCCCAGCTAACCAGTGGGTGGAATTAGGACGCTTGGCTCCTTTACCTGACAAGATCAGACCCGTTTGGGAGTTGCTGGAATCACCGTGATCAGGCAACCGTCTTTAAATGCAAGCGGATTTTTACAAAGCCTGGATCCCATTCAATGGGTTTTTAAAAATAACTTTATTTGCAACGGCTATGGACTATCAAAAAATCAACCGCTATTACTGGATGGATGTCACTAAATTCATTGGTATTTTTCTCATTGTTCTTTGTCATTTCCCGATTTCCAAATACACCGCGAAATTCTTATGGACGTTTCATGTGCCGTTATTTTTCTTTATTTCGGGTTATCTCTTCAAAGAAACTAACACCCAAGACTTTCTGGACAAACTCAGATTCCGTCTTATCCAGCCGTATATTTATATTTACCTGTTGACAGTGTTGCTGACGGTTTTATTAAAATCGGATTTTAATGTTATGCATATCGGCAGCATGATTTTGGGTTTATTTTGGGGAACCCACAGTTATCCCGACTTTATTAATTCAGCGCTGTGGTTTTTGCCGGGTTTAATCACCGTTCAATTGCTGTATTTTTTCCTGGTGAGGAAAGCAAAGCTATTTTATTTTGCCTTGCTCGGCGTCTCGGTATTTTTATACCTGAAGGCTTATCTTAACCTGTTTTTCAGCATGGATTTGGCCCTGTTGGGCTTGAACTTTTTTGTAGCGGGCGTACTGGTTAAAAAATATAACCTTGTCGATGCGATCAGAGCCCGGTCAAACTGGGTGTTTATTTTATTTATTCTTAGCTTTCTGACCACCATCGATTTCGCTTATCTTGGCAATGTCTGGTACGGCGGCAAGCATTATTCGATTTCACTATTAGGCGGACTTGTCGGCATAGTGATGACGATTACGCTGGCCATCCTCGTCGAAACGATCTCCAAACCCTCGACGTTTATCACTTATATTTCAAACAGCACATTATTTATATTTTGCTTTCATGTCTTCAGCAGCCCCGCCGTAAAAGTCATCGTCGATGCCCTGGCGATAAAAACAATGATAGTCAGTTCATTACTGGCTACCGTATTGTCGATTTTGATATTACTCCCAATAAACGAAATGATCGTCAGGTTTGTTCCCGAATTAATAGGCGTTAAACGAAGCAATTTAACAACCCGTTAAGATAGGCTAATGCCCGTCAAGCAGAGAGAGTATTGGTTCGGGAAACCAGGCTGGGTTTGGGCAAACAGAGGACAGATGACATTTGCCAAGTCGTGCAAGCGGATTAAGGCGGCACAAGGTGTGGCGACAAAAGCACCCTGAGTTGGCACAAGACCTGTGAGCGTGGACAGACACCCATAGCCGGCAAGATCCGACTTTCCGGACAGTTTGGCAAAGACCATCACATCGGTTCTATGCAGATTCAATATTTAATATTGCGTACTGAGATTGAGCAGCAGATAGCCATCCGTCGCCGTATCGTTGTCACCGGTACGATGATGGGCTTCACCCCTCGTCAGGCGCAGATTACTGATCCAATCATCGTTGATGCGGTCAAGCTGCAAACCGAAACGCAAGGGAGGCATACGCGGCACCCCGGCAAATTGACCACGGGTACAATCACTAAACAGCGATAAATCATCCATCCCCCGATGATTTTCCATCAGCGGGAAGAGATCAGCAACTTGGTCATCTGCGGCGCTTGGCTTAAGCCTTGTATTTCACCATGACGGATAAACACCAGCCTGCCCAGCCGTCATCCGAACGTCGGAGCTGTAATCATATCGGCGGGTAGAGTTTCCCGGCAGCGCCTTTAAGAGCAAGAACCGGTTTTGCACGGGCGTATATACCAGGTCTTTAACACGCGCCAATTGCTTACCTTAATGGGTTGTTAAATAAACCAGAGCCCTCTCTTCCGATCCCAGGCGATGGGGTGCTTCAAGTTCAAATTTTATAAGTAACACGAGCATCTCATGCTAATTTCTTAGCAAAAAAAAACCCCCGTTGTTTTTACAACGGGGGTTTTTAATTCCTTAACTGTTATCCGAAAATAACAATTAATATTTCATTAGATGAAAGATGGAATTAATGGAGCATCAACCATAACCATTTGGCGTCCGCCAGCATCATCATAGAAGAATAACAATCCAGCAAAACGGCTATCTGGATCATAGATCAAGTCAGCTAAACGATATACTTCCCATGCCGCATCAGAAGCAGTTACCTGAATTGTTCTTGATTGACCTGGAGCCAGCGCGCTGTTATCGCTAACAGTCAGGCCTTCTTCAGCCAACAAGTCATCTGGATATCCGCTTTCGTCTTTAGAAACTGCTGCATCTAAGAAACGTACGCCAGCTGTGTTAAACTCACCCAAACGAATTGGAGCATCACCATTGTTAGTAACAGTCAGTGTCATTTGCATAGCACGGCCTGGTACACGATAGGTAGCATCTTCAACTTTAACGCTAACAGTTGGTGCTGGCATTTCAAGTGGTTTCATGCCGCGCAACAAACCTGCTTGCAGAGGAGTTGTTACAGGATACTGTTCGTTTGTGCTGCTCATTGACATAGCAACGATAGCTATTGAACCTGCTGCAAAAGCCAGGGCAACTTTTCTATCGGTAGCACTGATTAATGAATCAGCTTTACCTGAGTCAACAGCAATGATACGTGGAATGAACATTGGTTTACGAGCCCAATATGCAACCCAAGCAATACCTAACGCATACCAGAAAGTGTGCCAGAAGTATGTGTTGCTCAGATTGTAGGTTTCCAAATCAATGGTTTCACCTGTCAAAGTTGTAATTGGGTTTTTAAAGTTCGCCATAGAACCTGAAATAGTTACCCATTTACCTGGACCAATAATTGGACCACCGCCTTTTACGTTCATCATTGTATGAACGTGCCAGTCACCTGGACGACGAGCTTTTAACAATACTTTGAACTCATAAGTTTCACCCAGTTCGAGTGTAACTGAACGAGGAACCAATTGACCACCGATCCATGATCCTGCACGAATAAATACAGGTCCAGGAATACCAATGTTCAAAAATGATATTTCTGGTTTATCAACAGTTTCTGGCCATCCAGCGAAAACGTGGAATTTACCTGAAATTGTCATTGTATCGTTAACAGTCAACTCGTCTTTTGACCAGTTCAAGTCAAACCAGTGAATTGTACGCATACGCATGAAAGCGGCTTGCGATTTTTCACCATGAGCAGATGCAGTTGGTGTGTAAAACATCGCTGCTGTAACAGAAACCAGCAGTGCGACAAAGGATAATTTAGCAACCTTGTCTTTAATTAATTTCATATATCCTCCTCTATAATAGAGAATCTATAGTTTTCAGAGTATCTAGTGGCAACAGATACATACTTTATTGCCACAAGTCATTTTTAGTATTTTTCTTAGAAACAATCGCTTAGGTGCTTTGTGTGAAAGCGGTGCTTCCAAACCATTTACCGAAGAAATGCCACAAGAAGTAAATTATGATACTCACGAAACCAGAGAAGAACGCTGATACTGGAGCAACGTCTTTACCGAATGTTCTAAGTGTACCTTTTTCAACCATTCTGATGTACTCAGGTGTACCAGTTCTTACGTAGTGGTAACCTTGCAAGTCAGCCAAAGTCATCATCATGCCGTTATATTCAACTGGAACGTGCAATGGCGCAATGATTGGCCAGTTGCCAGGATAGAACAACAGACCATAACCCAAACCACCTAATACTGCTGTTAACTGCATGCTGTTTGACAACATCAAGATAACATCAAGAACGATAGCACCAGGCATGAAGTTTGATGGGAACACGAAGTTAACTGGGAAATATGTCCAGCCCCAGAAGTTGAAGTATCTGTTAACCCACTCACCGAAGAGCAGACCTAACACAGCAACTACAGCACCGAAAGGCAGACGATAACGCCACCACAAAACTGATTGAACAGCAGCAGGGAAAGTAATACCAACGATTGGTAAAACGGTAACCCATAGACGTCTGTCTTTCCAGTCAGTCCAGAAATCCCAGTCACCACCAGTCAACATGAAGTGAACGTGATAACCACCAAGTATAACGAAGAACAATGTAAACAGTATTAGCCAATCGAACGTGCGTGAAACTTTTACTGCTTCAGCGCGTGAACGTACAGCTGATTGAGATGCGCTCATTAGCTTACCTCCTAAAGGATTTAAAATTATTTTTATTAATTACTAATCTCACTTCGCAGTTTCAATATCGAAATAGTGAAAACAACCAGGAGACAGTTATTACCAACTAAAGACTTGTATTAATTAAGCCAAGTCTTTTTTCAGAAGCTTAGCTATTGCTTGGCATTCGATATTCAGAACACCCAACGCACCTAAAGCAGCCCATCCAAAGAATACGAAGCCATAGTGCAAAGGAGCAACAAACAATTCTTCCATAAACCAGAAAGTGTGACCCCACTCATTCAGACCAACGTTTGGCAGAATCATGAAAGGACCAACTACTGCCACCATATATTGCAGTGACATACCGTTTTGATAGGTAGGCAGTCTGGTTTTTGCGTACAACAAAGATGCACCACCAGTAATGATGTATACAGGGTAGCTCAAATAGAATTCGATAACATGGCTTGGTGTAAAGTCAGTGTCACGAACAATTGTTTGATGCCATGTGCCATCTTGCTCTGTAAAGTAGCTAGCACCAAAGTAAATAGCAACAGAGTATGCTACCAACCAAATCCAATGAGTAAAGTGTCTTCTCAACTCTTCTCTTGGTGTGATTGACATCACTTTACGGTCACGAGTTTTCCAGATGTAACCCCACAGGATACCTGCAGTTGATACTTCCAAAACAAACTCAATATAAAGAAAGTTCATCCAATATGTTTCGAACTCAGGTGCAAATGAATCCAGACCAGCTGACCAGCCATAGACACCTTCGTACCAGCGAACCCAAGCATAAAATACGCAATAGATTGCAACGGCGAAGACCAAATTTCTTTTATTTAACAGCGGTGCTTCCGCAGCATCGGCTTTAACCGATTCAGTTGTAGCTGCCATTTCTATCTCCTAAAAAATTATTAAACTCCTGATATAATCAGGATTCGATAGTAACAATTCCTTTTTCCCACCCTTCCTTAAATTTAACCAAGGATTAGGATGACACCAAGTCTATTTAGTGAGTGATCAGTCTACCAGCTCAATTAACCTTGTCAAGTCAAAAACATTCTTCATATTAAATTTCTGATTAAATCTTCCCAACGAAGACACCCTCATAGCTCTATCCTAATAAATTAATAGCGCCATCCAGAGCATTCCGCCAACAAACAACCTGTAATTTAATGCTTGGCGCCATGCAGATTCGTCCTAAATTTTAGCTCATTTGTAAGATTGATCATTGTAGCCAAACTGCCCATATCCAGACTCCGTCTTACCTTGAACACGACATGTAAAAAGCTTAAGCGATTTAGAATGACCCCAGGCACTTGTACCTAATGGTCAACGAGCAGTTGATCAAGATCTTAACGAAACATCAATGACCCCTTTTGACAACAGACGCCTAAAGAATTTTTCTGTAGCGTGGACCAAGACGCTATTCCACCGCTTCCACATCAAATACCGTTCCACGACTGGCTATTACCTTTACTTTGGTATGAATATCACAGTCTTCACCGTGAACTTTCCAGATAGTGTCATCGACTTTTATTTTTCCCTGCCCATTTTCTATCGGTTCGTATAGATTAAAAACCCTGCCTACATATTGAGCGCCTCGCTTGTTTAACAAAGGCTGATCCGTTTCTATTGGATGTTTTTTGGCGTACAAGCGCCACGCGGTGATGGTTATGACCGACAATATGGAAAAAATAAAAATCTGAACGTCCACACTGATTGAAGGAACCAGCCATACCATAATACCGGTTATACATCCCGACACCGCCATCCACAGAAAGAAGAAACCGGGCGCCAGTATTTCTATAACCAAAAAAACAACGGCTAGTACCCACCAATACCAAAAGACAAAAATCAGTTCAGTCATAATCTAGCTCTTTTTGGACATAGCTTCTTTTGCAAGCTCGGTGATACCACCCAGCGCGCTGATGACCCCCGACGCCTCCAGGGGCATAAAAATCAGCTTACTGTTTTCCGCCGATGCGATGCCTTTTAAGGACTCAATGTATTTTTGCGCAACAAAATAGTTAATCGCCTGGATATCGCCTTTAGCTATCGCTTCCGATACCATTAGGGTTGCCCTGGCTTCCGCCTGTGCCAAACGTTCGCGGGCATCGGCATCGCGGTAAGAGGCTTCTTTACGGCCTTCGGCTTCCAGAATCGCAGCCTGTTGTGCGCCTTCGGCACGCAAAATTTCAGATTGTCGCAAACCTTCCGCCTCCAGAATCGAAGCACGCTTTAATCGCTCGGCCTTCATTTGTCGTCCCATCGCTTCCACCAAGTCTTTAGGTGGTGCAATGTCCTTGATTTCGATACGGGTTGCCTTGATTCCCCACGGAGTTGTCGCATCGTCCACAACAGTCAGCAATCGGGCATTAATATCATCGCGTCGGGACAATAATTCATCCAGATCCATCGACCCCATGACAGTACGGATATTGGTCATCACCAGATTCAAGATAGCCCAGTCCAGCTTACTGACTTCGTAAGCCGCTTTCGCGGCATCCATCACCTGGTAAAAAACCACGCCGTCTACCGTCACCATTGCATTATCTTTGGTGATCACTTCCTGTGACGGCACATCCATGACCTGCTCCATCATAATCATCTTTTGGCCGATACGATCAATAATCGGCATGATAATGTTCAAACCCGGCGTCAGCGTATTGGTATATCGACCAAAGCGCTCGACGGTGTATTCCATACCCTGGGGAACGGATTTAACACTCATGAACACCAGCAAAACAGCGAAAACAAGTAATACTAAAACAAATACGCCAAAGCCGCCCATAGAGCCTCCTGATTATTATTTTGAAAAGCCCATTAAGAGAGCTCTTTTCGACACGGGATGTGCCATCATGATAAAACCGGTAAATGCGTTAAAATCTGTCGTCAAAGTTAATCTTCCCAACAATTGACGCATTGAATAAAGTAGAATTGTGAAAATTAGAGCAGCGTACAATTAAAGCCGGTCGTTGCAAAATGCCGCCGGTCCAATAATAATGTAAATTTATTCAAATAAAAGTTTAACAGGTAAATATTAATGATAACCGCCGCCTTTGACTTAGCATTGTGGACAATATTTTTTTTCATAATCGGAATGATTAAGCCCCAGTGGCCGTTATTCTTTATGAAAAAACCGGACAGGCTGATTATTCTGGCTATTACAGCCGTCTTTATAATGGCTACTTTTACACTTTGGGGGGAAGGCAACCGAAGGGCGAAAGCAGAAACTGAGATTAAGCCCCTTGTTACGCAAAGCACCGTACCGGTTCCCGTCCCCGCACCGACAGCCACCCCCACTACCCCGTCCGCTCCAGTTCCTGCTGCTAAATAAAGCCTTGTCATAAACTCAAGCATCGCACAATGAGTGGCATAAACATAAAGTGCCACTCATTGTGCGATCATCAAAAAAACGGCTGAGCTTCAAGTATAAATACACCTATCGCTAAACAAAATCGAGGTTAACAAAACTCCTGTTTTTAACGAATTGTATTTCGGCGACAATTTAAGATACGTATTTGTTAATGCATGCATAACCTTGATTCAGCGTCATTTTTGAAATCCATAAACATAATAACCCAGCAATCTGAGCCTGCTAAGTAACTCAATTGTTGAAGTTTCAAGCACAGCGGTTTTGCTGGTTACTTTCTGCTTTCGCCCAAGCCGTCTCAGATAGACATAGGTCGGCAAGGTGTTTATCGTAATATCGCGTTCAGTTTGTACGCTGAACTGTGTCTGTTTAGCCAAATCCCGGTAGTGTTTGGCGCTATACTGAACATTACATTTACCGTAAAAACCGATACTAAATGGCTCGGGAAGATTTATTTTAGTAAAGGGCAGCAACACGGTGTTGGGTACAAAATCGGACAGGACCAAATACCCGCCCGGCTTGAGCACACGGTAAGCCTCGTTGAAAAACTGCCGGCGATCGGGGAAATGAAAGATACATTCAACCGCTAAAACCACATCGAATGACTGATCAGCAAAAGGCAACGCACAAGCATTGCCCTGAAGAAATTCAATCCGATTGTCTGACAGCGGCCTGACCGCTTCCCTGGCACGAAGCAATTGACGATCATCAAGGTTTAATCCGCTCAGCTCCATGCCTGAGTAATTTTCATTAATATGAGCAATTGTTCCACCAAAACCGCAACCGACATCAAGAACCTTCAATCCATCGTGAATATTGCCGGCCAGACAAACCTGACGACTCAGGTTTTCCGTTGCCTGTTCAAAATCCGCAGTGGTTAATTCCGCGAGCCTGGGTTGTTCCCAATACCCCCAATGAACATGGCGACCAAAACTCTTTTCCACAAGCTCGTCGCCTGACTTTAATGAAGCAAGCAAATAGTCAAAATACGGTAGCTTGACTTTTACGGCATTGTCCGTCGTACGCAATTGCTCTGCTGATAGATTTTCTTGATCGGATTGTTGAGTGTTCATTGCAGGTCTCGGCAGCTATTTAAATCAAAATAATATCGTCAATCAGGTGAATACTTTACAAAACAACAGCGCTTACAATCTTCGAACTTGCCTCTATGCAATCCGGCATCATCATCATAACCATCAGCTCAAAAACATCGCATCGCCATAACTGAAAAACCGGTAAGATTGCCGCACAGCGTGTTGATAGGCATTCATCACCGGCTGGTAACCGGCAAAAGCAGAAACCAGCATCAACAAGGTAGACTCGGGAAGATGGAAGTTGGTCAACAAGGCATCAACCGACTTGAATTGATAACCGGGCGTTATAAACAAATCGGTATCACCAAAACCGGGCTCAAGCTCTCCGCTTTTAGAAGCCGATTCCAATGCCCTGACCGCCGTAGTACCGACGGCAATTATCCGCCCGCCTCCGCGCCTGGTTTGCAGCACCGCATCAACGGTCTCCGCCGATACGGCATAATATTCCTTATGCATTTGGTGTTCGGATAAATCTTCCACCCTAACCGGCTGAAATGTGCCACTGCCGACATGCAGCGTCACAAAAGCGGTCTTTACGCCTTTGGTTTTAATTTTTTCCATCATCGCCAGATCGAAATGCAAACCCGCGGTAGGCGCGGCTATTGCGCCCGCTTCCCTGGCAAAGACGGTCTGATAACGCGTCAAATCGGATTCATCATCGGCGCGATTGATATAAGGCGGCAACGGAATATGGCCTATTTGTTCCAGTAATTGCAGCAAGCCGATGTCGCCTTTAAACTCCAGATGAAACAAATCGTCCGCCCTACCCAGAACTTCGCAAAAATAGCCTTGATCCAATTCGACCACTGTTCCCGGTTTCGGCGCTTTGCTGGCTTTCGCGTGCGCAATCGCGTGATGATCATCGAGAATACGTTCAATCAGAATTTCTACTTTGCCTCCACTAGACTTTTTGCCGAACAATCGCGCAGGAATCACTCGGGTATCGTTAAAAACCAATAAGTCGCGCTCATTGATTAAATCGATAAAATCGGTAAATTGCCTGTCGTTTATCTGTCCGCTATCTCGATCCAGACATAGCAGACGGCTTGCATCGCGATCGGGCAAGGGTTTTTGTGCGATTAACGCATCGGGTAATTGGTATACAAAATCACTTTTTTTCATGGCTTGCGATATTACCAGCTAAAGCAAATGAATACATCCTAAAAAATAGCTTGGCATTATTGATAATGTTTGTCTATAATATGCGCTCTTTGCCGGTGTGGCGGCGGCGCCTACAACGGATGCGGTGCCTTGCTTCCGTACTACACCGTCGCTTTCGCCCCTTTCGCGCTGGAAGGGCGCCCCCCCGGCACCC
>SXIP01000217.1 GCA_005772825.1 Methylococcaceae bacterium
ACCGCTACGCGGTTTTTGGTCGGGTGGAGCGCCGTGTTAAAACTGGATAAGTTAATGACAATGGAAAAGAGCACAGTTAAAGGTGAAAGCTATACCTACGAGATTTTATGGTCATGTTGCTTAAGACAACAAGCGCTTGCTGAAGAAGTTGAAAGCGGAAACATGTATTTCTTTCTTACAGCAATGAGTATGGCTTATTTCGCATATGAAGCTTACCTAAATCATGCTGTACATAAGGTCGCTCCGGAAATTTATGAAAAAGAGAGAACCTATTTCTCTGACAAGGAATATTATGGCACTCCTGGTAAACTGAAGAAGCTCTGCGAGTTGGCTGATATTACCTTTCCTGATTCATCCATGCGCCCCTACCAAAGTATTAAGAAACTCCAAATACTTCGTGATTCAGTTGCACATGGAAAGCCTGACCCATTCGAGGTGATCATAAAACACAATAAGGGGGATAATCCTTCTATAGTCAGAAGCAGTTTCGAAGAGTTAGTTTCAGCGAAAAATTCTAAGGTGTGTATCAACGACCTTAAAGGTTTTATTTGTTGGCTTAACTCATCATTGGTGAATAAGTTTGGTAATGAGGGGCTTATAAAGCATCCTCTAAATGGTTTTTTGGGGCATTCAGATGCGGACTTTGTTAATGAGTCCTAACCAGCGGGTCAGCTTGACCGGCAAAAGCTTCGCTCCTATCGTGGCTACGCTCTCGCCGTCAAGTTACCCTTATCGTTAGGCATTTAGTACACACATGACCGAAGAAGACAAAAATAAAGCGGCTGAACTTAAAGCACGTTTGGACTATTGCCGGGCAGAGGATCGTCATGAATGTGCGCTTATACATTACCGAATGCTTTGGATGCTATCTTGCCAAGGATTTTTACTAGCCGGGTACTTTGTTTTATCACAAGGGGCCGCTGATAATCGAAAAAGCTTGATTATAGCAATAATTTGCATCATATCTGCCTTGATCGCTTGGAGAGTGCGGATTGCAATCAAGCAGGCAGAAGAAGTTATCGATAAAGTTCACAAACTCGAACGCCAAGTTTTTATTGATGCTAGGGAAACCAAAGAGCTTGAAAAATATTTCTCAGGATATGATAGAGGCAGAAACTGGGGCGATGATCAAAAAGATATTCACCAAATCCTTAGTTTTGCATGTCAACGTGAAATTCCTTGGGGTTTTGTTGTGATCTGGACAATACTTTTTATTGTTTCCATTGGCCCTAAATTTACATAGCATAAATCCAAAGCTAACGATCCGTTCGACCGCACCCGCGCCACAAAGCGTCTTCGTGTTTTTAAATTCTGTAGAGTGGCGCGGTGCGGTGAACACAGGCGTTAAGCATTGAAGACCGGAGAGATTGCATGATCGAACTTCTTACGATTCTTCCAGCCATTTTCGGTGGTACATCGGCAACTATTGCCGTAACAAATTTTGCACTTACTCACTCGCGAAAACTAAACACATGGCAATCGCTCCGTGATGGACTGCAAAAATTTTCTCAAACACCTGGGCGTCTAAAAACCACTGATGAGGAGCTAATCATAAATTGGCTAAGCTATGGGGATCTCATTGTGGCACCATTACGGGTGCGTCTTCTTGAGCGGCTAGGGTTAACTATAGCTGTAATTGTTGGCCTCACCGCACTTTCAGCCTGTTATCCGATGTGGAACCAAAGTAATAACACATCGGATTTAAATAATGTTAACTATAGTTCAGAAATACTAATTGACGTTGTTATTGGGATCGCTCAAATATTTATTGGGCTAATCAATGGTACTGGATTTCTCCTGAGGAAAGAAGAACAACAGTTTCTAATTCGCCTCAAAGCTTTGCATTTGCATTTTTATGAGAATTATGTCATTCCTGCCATGCGTGAATTCAACTATCAAGCAGATGATTCACCTTTGTTCGCGAATATTCTTGAGGCGCACAGCAAGGAGCAAGAGAAAATTCGTAATCATGTGATTAATGATATAGCAAAACGTCTCGGTATTCCGGTGGATCAACTCAACAATTTTATACGGAAAGAAGGGCATTAGACCATAGCGCGGCAAGTTGAGTCACAGCGCCAACATTTCCGGACAGGAGTTGTTGAAGCGCCGGGATAATCAGAGGAATAACCATGAGCTGGCATCAAAAAATATTTCCGGCGGTTGCCATCGTAATAATCACCTTAGTGATTGTTTTCATTGCGGTAAGTCTTCAACAGTTCGCTACGATTTCGAGTAATTTAAATTCCATGCCGACTGTCAATGCACAGCCGATAATTGATAAGGCGATGGGAGCCGATAAGAAATCGCTGGATGAGAGTTTCGAAAGCGGTTCGTATATTGCTCAATGGGCGGGTTTGTTTATGCTTGAAACCGCCGCGATGGAAAGACGGCACCATCAAGCAAACGCATTATTGGCATCACGATTGTGGATACGGTATCTGGCGGTCATGGCGGGCATTATTTTAATCGCTGTCGGCTCCATATTTATTTTAGCCAAGCTTAACGAATCCCCGACTGAAATCGAGGGGGAAAGCCAAGCCGTAAAACTTAAGTTGACTTCCGCCTCCCCCGGATTAGTGATGGCTATACTTGGCACCATGCTGATTATGACGGCCGTCCTTCATAATCCCAGTATCGAATTGAAGGACGGCAGAGCCTACATGGGTAATGAAAACCAGGCTTTACCTGGGGTGGCTCAATAACATACATGCCTAAATCCACGCTCCAGTTGAACATTACGCCGGTCAAAATACAATGACTCCTAAAGAAACTTGGCCTTACGCGGACATTGTGGCAAAAATCACTGCGGACTTTCCGCATGAGTCGGCGGCCACAATTTTAGACCTCCTGGATGAATACAAGGGAGTTGAGAAAGTCCGAGTGGTTCGCTGCATTCTCCATCTGGCCAACGGTGGCATTGATCAGTTGCTCGAACTGATCGGGACTGCCAACACCGATTACAGAGACGTCATCTACTGGGCCGAGTACGACCTTGACGATCAGAGAATCCATGATTTTGGTCAGCCCTTCGCAATCGCGACGGAGACAGGATACGATTGCGGTCAGCTTTCCTATATCGGCGGACGCCCCTATCTTCCAAGTGGCACCGAAATACCCATGTGCGCCGTTTGCTCAGCGCGTATGTGCTTCTTCTTTCAGGTTGCTTTGTCGGCGGGTCATCACTGGCAGCACACAATTCTTGCGATGTTCCATTGCATATCTTGTTGCTCGGAGGATGCCCTGATTCCTGAAATGTTGACCGTCCCGCTTAAAGGCGCCGAGATCCCGCTGGAATTCCTGACGCATTATCAAACCAACTTCCGCATCATCATCGGCGACATCGCGACCGCGTCGTATCGCAACGACTACGATCCGCTGATTGAGTACATCCCCATCAACTCTTCGACCTGGCGCGTTGGCGCTAAACCGCAATGGTTACTTGATGATGAAACGCCCGGATCCTATGAAGCATTGGAGGCTACCTTTCTCTTCCAAGTGCCGAGCGGCTTGATCTTTCCCAAGTGCTCGGGCGCTCCGGCGCAAAAGACACTGAACCTGGAAGGGCAAATTGTGGATGCACAGCAACGCCATTACGAACTCTTTCTTGGCAATGCCGTCTATTTCTTCGGGTTCGGTTCGCCGGCTTCGGAGCACACCTATATACTCACTCAAGCCGACTGATTATGATCCCCGTTCATTCTCAATCCCTTGTTGAATTTGAAAGGTCTCTTCCGCCAGCATGGAAATATGCGTTATCTGATAACCCTGAATATCAGTCTGGATGGTATCGTTCATGACGGCTGTCCATTTCTCAGGCAAAGCCTTGGCGCCCAGCATCATGCCCATGATAGAACCGACTGTCGCACCGTTGCAGTCGGTATCGAAACAAGGCAACACGGCGCGGGTGACAGCTTTCTCATAATCCCCGTCGCTGTACAACAGGCCTATAGCGACAATCTGCGCATTGGCAATGCTGTGACACCAGTGATGCGATCGGGTCTCGTCCCAGCGTTGGTGGATGTATTGCACCATGTCGGTATAGCTGTCACCGGCGGCGTGTCGATCCAGCATTTCCGTGATCGCTTCAAAAAGCCGGCTTTGCGCCGGAATTTCGCCCAGCCCGATTTCGATAAGCCGACGTATGTCGGTCTGGCTGATAGCTGCGGCCAGCATGGCAGCGGTCCACATCGCGCAGTAGATGCCGTTTTTAACATGGGAAATGCTGGCATCGCGCCAGGCCAATTCGGCGGCCAGTTCAGGTCGACCCAAGGCGATATAGCCGAAGAAATCGGCGCGGATGCGTGCGCCTATCCATTCGCGGTAAGGATTGCGGATAACGGCGGAAAGCGGCGGTTCGATAGTGACGGTGAAGTTGCGATAGGCAACGCGTTCGGCTGTGCAGGTGCGCAGGATCGGGATGTTTTCCAGCCAGAAGTCGGCCATATCCGACGGCGTAAAAGCGCCGCCTTTTTGCTTGACCATCGCCAGCGCCATTACGGTATAGTCGGTATCGTCGTCGCCCGGCATACTGTCAATACTCCTGAACCTTAGCAGATTTGCAAAATCGAGTTCCCGGTAATCCTGTTCGTCAAGCCCCGGTAATCGCCAAACATAATCCGGTATTTCCTTACAGCGGGCGCGCTCCAGCAACATCTGTAAGCGCTTGCTTAGAATACCCTCAATGGGCTTGCCCAACAGACAGCCCGCACAGCGTCCCAGCCATGCACCGGCAATATGATCCCGCAATGTCGTCTCGTCCGTTGAAACATCCAGCGTGCGCGGTCCTTCAACACGTAGCGCGCGGATACTGTCCAAATCGGACGGTTCGATATAACAATAGTCAGTACGCATCGGCAAAAGGCGCGCCTGATCGAGCAGCGCATTCATCGCAGTCTGGAAACGGTCATCCTCGGGCACATCGTCTGCCAGCAAGCGCTCGAATTCCGGCTCGAGCGTGGTTATATCGCGACCTTCTTCCGTCAGTTGCTGCCGTTCTGTCCGAAGATCGTCCTTACTCCACCATAGCCATAAATATTTCATCAGCTTAAATCCTCTATTAGCGATAACACCTGGATAAATCGTAAAAAATAAACGCCCATATCATCGTTCCTGCGCTCAGGCGTTTAATACTTAGGAATGAGCGTGAAATAACTTGATCGTTTGTATCCCCTCTCCCTAACCCTCTCCC
>SXIP01000218.1 GCA_005772825.1 Methylococcaceae bacterium
CAGCTGCATGTCGGTGATGGAAATGAGCCATCGAGGCAAACATTTTTCGATGATCGCCGAAGAACTGGAAAGGGATTTACGCGAATTAATGGCGGTTCCTGAAAACTACAAGGTGTTATTCCTGCAAGGCGGCGCGTCGGCGCAATTTTCGCTGATACCGCAAAATATCCTGAACGGTAAAACCAAAGCCTGCTACATTAAAACCGGCGCGTGGTCGGAAAAAGCCATCAAGGACGCGCAGGCTTATTGCGATGTGGTCGTTAGCGCAAGTTCGGAAGACTCAAAATTCACGACGATTCCCGATCAGGCAAGCTGGGCGCTGGACGAGCAGGCGGCTTATCTGCATTACACCTCCAATGAAACCATTCACGGTGTCGAATTTCAAGGCATACCGGACGCCAAAGGCTTGACGCTGGTTTCGGATATGTCATCCAACATTTTGTCGCGCCATATCGATGTCAGCCAATATGGCTTGATTTATGCCGGAACCCAGAAAAACATGGGCCCCGCCGGTGTTACCGTAGTTATCGTCCGGGACGATTTAATCGGTCATGCCACTAAAGCGACGCCTTCCGTCTTTAACTATGCCGAACAGGCGAAAAACCAGTCCATGCTCAATACCCCGGCGACCTACAATTGGTATCTGGTCGGTTTGGTGCTGAAATGGCTAAAAGCGCAAGGCGGCGTTGCCGCGATCGAGCAACGCAATATCGCCAAGGCGGCGAAATTGTATGCAGCCATCGACCAATCGGCTTTGTATCATAATCCGGTAGAGGTGGCTTACCGTTCAAGAATGAATGTGCCGTTTATTTTGGCCGACGAAAGTCTTGACAAGCCCTTCCTGGCCGCGGCGGAAGCCAACGGCTTGTTTGAATTAAAAGGTCATCGTTCCGTAGGCGGCATGCGGGCAAGTATCTACAATGCCATGACCGATGCAGGCGTATCCGCCCTGATTGATTTTATGGCCGAATTCGAACGCAGCCATTAAGCGGGAATTATTGCCATGTCATCCGTCACACCGCCTTCTGAATTCACGCCACTTGCCGTATTAAGAGAAAAAATTGATGCGATTGATGCAGAGATTCTGCAATTGATTAATCAACGCGCGTCTTGTGCCGTGGAGGTCGCCAAAACCAAGATTGCGCAGGGTGAACAAGGGACATTTTACCGACCGGACCGCGAATCTTTAGTGTTACGGCGCATCAAGGAGCTAAACCGGGGCCCTTTGTCGGATGACACGGCGACACGTTTTTTCAGGGAAATCATGTCGGCCTGCCTGGCGCTGGAAAAACCGATGGACATCGCTTTTTTGGGGCCCGAAGGCACCTTTACCCAGCAAGCGGCGTTTAAACATTTCGGTCATGCGGTGAAAACCGTACCGGCGGCAACCATCAACGATATTTTTAAGGCGGTGGAAAGTGGCTCTTGCCAGTTTGGCGTCGTGCCGGTCGAAAACTCCACCGAAGGCGTGATCAGCCATACCCTGGATCGATTATTAAGCTCTTCGTTAAAAATTTGCGGCGAAGTTGAAATCAGAGTGCATCAAAATCTGATGGGGCTTGCGGAAAATCTGGCCGACATCACCGAGGTTTATTCGCATTCCCAATCTCTGGCGCAATGCCGGCAATGGCTCGATATTTACCTGCCCGACGCACGGCGCACGGCGGTTAGCAGCAATGCCGAAGCCGCTCGTCTGGCCGCCGCGGATAAGCATGCCGCTGCGATAGCGGGGATAACGGCCGCCGAGATTTACCATTTGCCGATTATTAAGAACAATGTCGAAGACGAAGCCAATAACACGACGCGCTTCATCATCGTCGGGCAGCAAAGCTCCGCGCCCACCGGCAAGGATAAAACGTCCCTGGTTGTTTCCACCAGAAACCAGCCCGGCGCCTTGCACAAAACCCTGGAGCCATTCGCAACGGTGGGTGTTGACATGGTCAATATCGAATCCAGACCGTCACGCCAGGGCTTATGGGATTATGTGTTTTTTATCGATATCGAAGGCCATAGCGAAGATGAAAATGTCGCCCAGGCATTAGCCTTGTTAAAAGACAAGGTTAACATGCTTAAGTTATTGGGTTCCTATCCCAAAGCTGTTTACTAAAACAGTTATCGCAATCGCGATAACTGTTCCTCAATCAAGCTGACGGCGGTTACGACGCCGTCTTGCTTCTGCATTGCTTCGCTACAGTCAAGCGCATTGGCGTGTAGTGTTTTCGACCTCAGGACTTTTTCTATAGCTTTTGCCAAACGGGCTGACTTTACTTTTTGGGCCGGTAACGGACGATAAGCCAGGCCCAATGCTTGCAATTGATAACCCCAAAATAATTGCTCGTCCATAAACGGCACGACAATCGAAGGACAGCCGCTGAGCGTTGCCGCGTGCGTGGTGCCTGCGCCGCCATGATGCACGACCGCGGCGCAATGGCTGAATAACGGTTGATGTGGGTGTTTGCCGATAAAGTACAGATTATCCAGCCGGCTATCCGCCGGATAACGCGCCGAGCTGGTTTGAATGATGGCGCGGCAACCTGACAAGCGCGCCGCTTCGATGAATAAATCCATGCTCCATTCGGGAACGGCCTGCTGCAAGCTGCCGAAAGTCATATAGACCGGTGCTGCGCCTTCATCAAGAAAGTGTTGTACGGCGTCAGGAATTGGCCAGTGTTGCGCGTCTTCAGTCAGGTTTAGAAAGCCGCAAACACGGTTATTGCGCGACCATTCCTCGTGAAACGGACAAAACAACTGATCAACGGCGACTAAATTCAGCTGCTGTGAAGTGATCAGGTCGGCCAGTACGCTTTCGACCGGCGCTCCGCCTTCTCTCAGCCATAAACGCGTCAAGGGTTTCATCAGCACCCAGTTGAAAACGCTATCCAGCAGTTTCCACGACAGCTTATTGAAAAACGCACTGAGATTGGGAAAGCGAAACGGCGCTTGTGTCGTTGACGCAATCGTGGCATGGCAAAAAGTCACGGTAAAATGCGGCTTACCCTTTAAGGCTGCCGCGAGTTTTAACGGATACAGGAAATGATGGCCGATTACGCAGTCATTATCCTGCACCAGTTGTTTCGCCGTTTCGTACAAGCATTGCTCGTAAGGAAAAAAGGCTTCTTCAAGCAATGCCTTCAGCCATTGCAACGTGTTCATGCGGAAGGAGCGCCGGGCAAAGTCCTGTAAGTCGAAGTCTATATGAGCGGGGCTTCGAATAAAGCGGATATTTAACTCTGCGCAAATAGCCGTATAATCTTGATTGTCTATGCTGCTGACGGCCAGCGTGACATGATGCCCGGCCTTTTGCAGGCCCTGCGCCAAGGCCAGCAACGGCCGGATGTCGCCGTTGGAGCCCCAGGTCTGGATGCCGATTTTCATGGCGGACTCACCACGGCAGCGTAGATCCGTCATATTTTAAAAAGCAGCCGCTCCGGTCGGGCGTAAATTCGGCAATGACACGGCGCATACCGGTCACGCTTTTCCGTGCGTCGATCAGGGCATCTTCTCCGCCCATGTCGGTTTTAACCCAGCCCGGATGCAACACGAGAACGCCGATTTTCCGGTCTTCCAGATCAATTGCGATACTTTTCATCGCCGCGTTCAGTGCTGCTTTGCTGGTGCGATACAAAATACTGCCACCGCTGCCGTTATCGGCGATACTGCCCATTTGGCTGGTGATCGATATCAGCAACCTGTTATCGCCGTGTTCAAGATGCGGCAAAAACGCTTCCGCCATTTTGACCGGCGCTTGCGTATTGACTGTTAGAGCACGCGTCCAGGCCGCATAATCCAGTTTCCCGAAACCGGACATGGAACTGTCGTTATAAATACCCGCATTGTTGATCAGGACATCGATAGCGGTATCCTGCAATTGTGTCGCCAGATCATCGATTTGCGAGAAATCCGATACATCCAGCGAGAAAACCCGCACTTCTGGAATGCTCGCCAATTTGCCCGCTGTTTCCGGGTTTCTGCAACAGGCTAATACTTGCCAGCCGTCAGCCGCATATTGTTTGCAAAATTCCAATCCCAAACCCCGGTTCGCACCGGTCACTAATACTGTAGCCATTTCTTATTCTCCTGATGTTTTTCGTGCTGTTTGTGTCGCCTGATGCGCCTACTGTAGGCTTTCCGGGACAATTTATTTAGTGCATTTTAGGTAATCGCAAAAATATTTCTCCGGCTTGATCATATTGACGCTGGTTCCCAAGCTCCGGCTCTCATCGTTATACACAACTCGAGGTAGGCCGGAATAAGGCTGTCCGCGCATTAGCGCAGGACAGGCGTTTCCGGCACTTCGAAGCTACGTGACGCTGGAAACACACGCCCTTGCTACCGCCGGGCGTGCTTATTCCTGCCTACAGTCAAGTCTTGAACAGACTTGTGTATAACGACGAGAGCTCCGGCTTGGGAACCCAAATTCGAGAAGCTCCAGCTTCGAGAATTAGCGATGTAGCCTGATCAAACCTTAAACCCGGCAACCAGCCTGCTTAATTTCTTCATATCTTCCGGTTTTGCCTGTTTGCCGTAGCGTAAGCTGATAAAAACATCGGTGATCCGGTCAATGTCTTTCGAATGTTCCGGCAGTTGTATTTTTATCCGTTCGGCAAAATCCCTGGCGCCTTCACTGGCGCCTCTCGACAATCCCCGTTTGGCAATTTTTTTACAAAACCGGTTATAAATCAGCACGGCCTTGTCGGTGGTTTTTTGTTTTTGATATAACAGAAACCAGCTTAATACAGCGGTTATCAGGCCGACCAGCACCAGCATCGAGTAAATCATGGCCCTGATGTCGGCGATGCCTAAGGACGACAGGAAGCGGCTCTGGTTTTTGTTATCGTAGTTGATAACCCAGCGTTGCCAGTTGTAATCAACGTTACGCCACAAGTCCCGCGCTTGCTTTAGCCAGTTAAAGGCAGCCTGTGCTTCGGCGCTGGTCTGTACATAGCTGATGGCACCACCCGGCACCAGTTGCTCTATGTCGATATTTTGCTCTATCCGTTCCGGCGCAATAGCGGCGGTGGGATCGAAGCGGACCCAACCTTTATGTTCTATCCAGACTTCCGCCCAGGCATGGGCATCCGCTTGGCGTATTTCCAGAAAATTGCCGACTTTGTTAAATTCACCGCCCTGAAAGCCGGTAACGACTCGGGCGGGAATTTCGGCAACCCGCATCAGATAGACAAAAGCGGCGGCGTAATGACTGCAAAACCCGTAACGAGTGGTGAATAAAAAAGTTTCAATCGGGTTTTCTTCCATCAGCGGCGGCGTCAAGGTGTAATGAAAATCTTCTTGCCGGAAATGGTTTAGCAGCGCGTTTATAAAAACTTCGGGGGTGCTGTCAAAGCCCTGTAATTGCTGAACCAACTGTTTAATTTTTGCCGATGCTTCGCCGGGTAATTGCGTGGCGTCATTATATTCAATAGGGGTGATAAGCCCGGTGTTATAGTGTGGGTAGGAGGTGACTTTATATTCGGCGCGTTTATCGGGATTTTCCGAGGTTATCAGCTGGTAATTGGCATTTTGATGTAACTGTGCGGGAAACTCTGTTGGCATGTCCAATGCGAATACCCAGTTTTTATTTTGAGGTTCCATTAACAGCGTGTATTGGTAAGGCGTGCCGCTTACCTGTATCCGGGCAAACGAGTCGGGATTTGGCGCACGGGTCATTCGAGTCCAGCGCTTGCCGTCGGTATATGACATTACCGGGCCGCGCCAGTATCGCTGATTGGGCGGTGGCATGGGGCCTGCGAATTTCACTCGAAACACCAATTTGTCCGACATGCCTAGATCGCTGATCGAACCCGGTTCCATGGTATCGCTCAAGCCGCTTTTAGCCTGGTTTTCATCCTTGAACAGCATCCAGCGCGGCGCTTCAATACGGGGAAACAATATGAAGACAACGATAGCCATCGGTATGGCCTGGGCTATGATAATGGCGGCGGTTTTCAATGCGACGCGGGTTTGCGGGTTACGCGTGTTGATAGAGACCAGTGTCGCCAACAGTACGCAGCAGACAAACAGGATATAAGCCGCCATAGCCAGGCTTTGTTCGTATAAAAATTGCGAGGCAGCGACGATAAAAGCCAGGTAGGTAATCAGGTACAGGTCGCGCTCTGATTTTATCTCCATTAATTTAAGGCCCAGCGCAATTATAAACAAGCGCGTTCCGGCATCGCGCCCGAATAGCCCCCGATGCTGGCTGTACAACAAGGCAATGCCGCAAAGCATCAGCAACAACACGACGAGTCTGTTGGGCAGCCGCTCCGGTTTCCAGATCCCGATAAAGCGCCAACTCAGCAGCAGGAAAAAAAAGCCGAAAACAGTGATCGGTATATGGTAAATATGCGGGAGAACAATCAAGCCGATGGAGGAGAGTAAAAAGATTAAAACTCTTTTATCGGGTGCAGGGTTCAATGTTGTGGAGAAATAGGACTGCATGTTTAATTCAGAGTACGGGTTGATTGCGCTGTTTTCATTTGGATTTTAATCTTTACTTTTACACTCAAAAAGTAAGTAGCATAGGCTTGTATATCATTAACCTTATATTGACGGAAGTTTAACCTATGAATAAGACGTGGCTGGTGATATTTTTTTCCGTACTGATCTGGTCAGGCATACATCCTAAAGATTACCTGACCTGGCTGCTTGAAACAGCCCCCGCAATGCTCGCATTTATTGTGCTCATAGCGACGCGTTCGCGATTTCAACTGACAAAGCTGGTTTACGGCTTGATACTGGTTCACAGCATCGTGTTAATGATAGGCGGGCATTACACTTACGCAGAAGTGCCCTTATTTGACTGGTTAAAGAACGTCTTGGATCTTGAGCGCAATAATTACGACAAAGTCGGCCATTTTGCACAAGGCTTTGTACCGGCAATCATCGCTCGGGAAATCATCATCAGAAACCACGTTGTAAAAAATACCCATTGGCTTAATTTTTTCGTTATCTGTATTTGCCTCGCGATCAGCGCCTGTTACGAACTGATTGAATGGTGGGTTGCGATTGTCAGCAAGGAGGCCGCTGAAGCCTTTTTAGGCACCCAGGGTTATGTTTGGGATACGCAATCGGATATGGCTTATGCCTTATTGGGTGCGGTAGCGGCGCTGCTTAGCTTAAGTCACATTCATGACAAATATATCAGCGAGTTGATAGCGCGTAGTGAGGGTTAACTTATGCCTATAAATGAGTTCATCCCAAAACAACATGTTAATTTTGTCGGCACGGTTCCACTTCGAAGCCTAATGCTCCAAGCGCAAGACTTCCCCTTCCGATAAACCGGTAATCTCGACGACGACTTGCCTGTCCAAACCTTTTTGCAGCATGGCTCTTGCGATTTCAAGCCTGGTTTTTTCTATACCCTTTCCATACCTTCTGCAATGCCTTCTTCAATACCTTCTGCAATACCTTCAGCTTTCCAGGTTTTTGCCCAATTTTTCACAGTCTGTGCCAGCATGGTTCTTACCTCGGTTAGATCATTTATATTTTCAAGTGCTTGTTCTGTCGTTCGCGCTGACCGTAACACGCGTTTTATCCATAACGTGAAAGTGCGGTTGAGTGACTGTTGTTCCGGGGCTTTCAGCCAAAGTAATAGATCATCCACCACCGCAATGATATCGTCGTGGGTTTGCGCGTTCTCCAGGCGGAACACTGCCGCCACTAAGTTTTTTAACGGATTCAGTTCATCTTGCGCAAACCGGCCTTCGTCCAGCAACAAATAGCGTAAGCCGGGTTTATACAGGCTCATGTTTTTCGGCAGGTCGCTGATGAGGTCGCCCACTTCTGTCGCCGCCGTCCAGCGCTTTTTACCGTTGTACAAAACGACAGGCAGCACCGGCGGCAGTTTTTGTGTTTTGGTAAACTTTTGGCTTTTCAGCAAATCCTGGTACAGCAAGCCGATGTAGGTCATCAATCTGACGGCCATGAAGCGTTGGCCATGGCGATGGATTTTCGGACGACTGTGATGACCTGTTCAATTTATTGCTTCAAGCCGACTTCATCCAGTCAGCTTTTTATACTTCAAGCGATGCGGGTTATCGGCATCGCTGCCCAAACGACGGTGACGGTCCGCTTCGTAATCTTCATAGTTGCCTTCAAACCAAACGACCTGACTATCGCCTTCAAAGGCCAGCATGTGCGTTGCGATCCGGTCCAGGAACCAGCGGTCATGGGAAAC
>SXIP01000219.1 GCA_005772825.1 Methylococcaceae bacterium
CGCCGAACATATCCAGGTCGTTATTGCTGGCGGCGCCGTCGGTGCCTAAGGCCACGTTGACGCCTGCGGCTATACATTTGGCGACTGGGCAAAAACCGCTGGCCAGTTTCAGGTTGGATTCCGGGCAATGCACGATATGGGCACCCGCTTGCGCCAACAGCTCGATTTCGGCATCGCTTAACTGGGTGGCGTGGACGGCGATCAGTGCCGGCGTTACCAGGCCCAGTTCATGCAGGCGCTGCAACGGGCGTTTACCGCTTTGCTGTTGCGCTTGTTCGACCTCGTGCAGGGTTTCGTGTACATGGATATGAATGGGCCGTTCCAGTTCATCGGCAAAGGTCCTGATTTTTTGCAGCGGATCGTCCGATACCGTGTAAGGCGCATGCGGCGCAAAAGCCGTCGAGATTAAGGGCTGGTGACGCAATTGTTCATGCAGGGCGAGGCCTTTTTCTATGTAAGCATCGCTGTTTTCCGCCCAAACAGTCGGGAAATCGATGACAATCAGTCCGACACTGGCGCGTATGCCGTGGCGTACCGCTTGGGCGGCGGTGATGTCCGGGAAAAAATACATGTCATTAAAACAGGTCGTACCGCCGCGAATCATTTCGGCAATCGCCAAATCGGTGCCGTCCCTAACAAAGGCTTCGCTCATCCATTTGTGTTCCAGCGGCCAAATATGGTTTTGCAACCAATCCATCAGGTGGAGGTCGTCGGCGACACCGCGCAGCAAGGTCATCGCGGCATGGGTATGGCTGTTGATCAGGCCGGGCATCAAGGCGTGATTTTCCAGGTTTTCGGTATGTCGGCCCTGGTATTTTTCCCTGGCTAGATCGCTCGGCAAGAGGTCGATAATGCGGCCTCCGTCTATAACCAGGCTATGGTGGTCATGCCACTGTGCGGGTGCAGAACTGCTCGCCGGGGTTACGGATTCCGGTTCAACGGGTATAATCCAGCGGGCATGAATGAGGGTATCGACTATCATTTATTGTTCCTGTGTGTGGGGGGGGCACTGCCATTAAGTTAAAGAATATATATTAAAAATCAAAAAGATAGTTATCGTTCCCACGCTCCAGCGTGGGAATGCAGGCACCAACGCTCCAGCGTTGTCTAACATTATAAATAACAAGGGCTTATCCCCTTTTAAGTTTCGTGACGCTGGAGCGTCTATTACTGCATTCCCATTTATGCCCCAGAGGGTACGCCGGAGCGTGGGAACGATAAGGCTATGATTTTTATTTATTATTTCTTAACTTAACGGCGGATACCCCAAGGCGCGCAGCGTGCTCTAGTGACAAAATTATAACTTTTTACCATTGATTATTTGATAAATAATGACACTACAAAATAAATTGACTGTACAAGCGTTGGAATGGACGGGGCGCTCTTTAAAAGTGCTGGATCAGCGGCAATTGCCGGATCGCTGTGTTTACGATGAATATAGCGATGCGGCGGGCGTCACTGAGGCGATTGCCAGTATGCGTGTTCGCGGGGCACCGGCTATCGGCATAGCGGCTGCTTACGGCGTGGCGCTTTCGGTCAATCAACATTATGCCGGTGTATCGGACGGCTGGCGGCAAAAAGTCCTGGCCGATATTGAACTACTGGCAAAGTCCAGGCCGACCGCGGTCAACTTGTTTTGGGCGCTGGATACGATGAAAGCGGTCTTGGCCCAACAATCTGATCAGCCCTTCGATGCTGTCCTGGCTTGCGCAAAGAAAATTCATGCGGACGATATTGCCGCCAATCACACGATGGGCGAATTGGGCGCCGATATTATCGCGGGCGCAAAAGGGGTGTTGACGCATTGCAATACCGGCTCATTGGCGACCGGGGGTTACGGTACGGCGCTTGGCGTTATCAGAAGCGCCTATCAACGCGGGCCGCTGAAAGTCTATGCCGGAGAAACCAGACCCTGGCTGCAAGGGGTGCGGCTGACCGTTTGGGAATTGGCTGAAGACGGCATACCGGTCACGTTGATTGCCGATTCGGCGGCAGCCTGGTTGATGAAATCGGGCGCCATTGACTGGATCATCGTCGGCGCAGACCGCATTGCCGCCAACGGCGATACCGCCAATAAAATCGGCACCTATTCATTAGCGGTGCTGGCTAAGCAACATGGCGTCAAGTTTATGGTGGTTGCGCCGACGACAACAATTGACTGGGACATGGCTGACGGTGGACAAATAGAAATCGAACAGCGCAACCCGAATGAATTATTGCCGGCCTGCTACAGCAAGGACGGTTCGTTAGTCAGCGCCTGGAATCCGGTATTTGACGTAACGCCTGCCGAACTGATTTCCGCTATCGTGACGGAACGAGGTGTTGTCCTGAATCCGCTTGAACAGGGCGTTGGAAGTTTAAAAATGCTATGAGAGGTTTAACGTGAAATTTGATAAAAAAGGCAATAACCCGGTATTAGCCGCCGGTTTCCTGTTGAAGGGGCTTAAATTATCGCTCAGCCCGGAATTACGCACATTTATCATCATCCCGATTTTGATCAATATTGTGTTGTATAGCGGTGCGTTTGCGCTGGGTTATTTTTATGTTGAGGACCTGATTAACCAGTTTATTCCCGGCTGGTTGCACTGGTTGCGCTGGATATTATGGCCGTTATTTTTCATCAGTTTTTTTATCGCCGGTTTCTTTACCTTTACGGTATTGGCTAACCTCATTGCCGCGCCTTTTTACGGCCGGTTAGCGGCAAAAACGCTGGCGATCATTACCGGGCAAAGCGTGGTCAGCGCCGAACAGCCGATACCCAAGGTGATCGGTGCGGAATTAATACGGATCGGCTATTTCTCGACGCGAGCATTGCCGTTGCTGCTGTTGTCGGTCATCCCCGGCTTGAATGTGCTGGCGCCGGTGCTGTGGGCGCTATTCGGAGCCTGGGGCATGGTGCTGGAATATATGGCTTATCCGCTGGAAAATGAGGGGCTGCTGTTCTCGGAACAAAAGCAGCTGCTGAAAAGTGTCAGGCTGGGGGCTATCAGTTTTGGCGGTCTGGCCGTGCTGGGATTGACGATTCCGGTGCTCAATCTCATTGTCGCGCCGGCGGCTGTGATTGGGGGGACGATTTATTTTAATGCGATAAAAAAAGAAGAGTAAAGGGATAGGCCGTTGAGCTGCTAACGCTAGACTTTTAACTGCTGGAGGTCAGGCAAAGCCCGGCCTCCGTTTTTACAAGCTTAAATATTTTTTAATTACTCCGCCCCCTATCGCTAGTTCCCAAACTCCGACTCTCATCGTTATACACAAGTCTGTTCAAGACTTGAATGTAGGCCGGAATAAGCACGCCCTGCGGCAGCAAGGGCGTGTGTTTCCGGCATCACGTAGCTTCGAAGTGCCGGAAACGCCTGTCCTGCGCTAATGCGAGGACAGCCTTATTCCGGCCTACGTCGAGTTGTGTATAACGATTAGAGCTCCGGCTTGGGAACCCAAATTCGAGAAGCTTCAGCTTCGAGAATTCTGGAAGCTGGAGCTTCCAAGACCGCATTCCCAAGCTGGAGCTTGGGAACGAGCTGGGTAGTTACCCCGAATGTACCTGCAAGACCATCTTACCACTGCGACTCGCCGGTTTCAGGGTCGTACATTTCGTGAACGATGGTATTCCGGTTGGCGATTAATTCTTCAATGCTCGGTGAATTGCTCATCGCGCGGGAAATAGCCAGTTTCATCGCTTCATAATTGGTGCGGTATAAATCCTTGCGATCCAGGTCGGGATTGGTCGCGCATTCCGGCGCAATCCAGATCATTGCGATAATACATAAATCATTGGCCTTGTCGGCAGGGATAACACCGGCAATGACGCTGTCCAGCACCGCGTCGGCGATGGCCGATTGCACCGGGCCGCCGAATAAATTCACATACGCGGCGGATTTAATCGTGACTTTAGGCACCATCAGGGTTGCCGGGCGTACTTGCTGGTTGCAGGCGCGAATCGCGAACATGCGGGTATGGCCTTCAGTTTGTCCCATCAAGGTGGCGAACGCGTTACCGGCAGGGCCTTTCACGCTGCCAATGAGTATTTCAGGCATCGCGTCCGTGCCTTGGCCTTCGCTGGAAAATACCGTCGCTTCGCCGGTTCTGAACCAAATTGTATCTGACATTGGGAAACTCCAAATTTAAAGAGTAATAAGAGCGGGCATTCTATGACGGATGGTGAGGGTGGGCAATAACTATATGGCTGAAAGCAAGCCACAAACAAGGTTATGTTAATATGCGCCTTGTTCATTTCTTATTCAGCCGACCGGTCCCATATTCACCCGCCAGCCATTTTATTTAACCGACTATGCTATCTACATTACTACCGCTATTTTCCACAGCACTGTTTTACGGCTTGTATTACCTGATCAGTACTTTCAAGTTTGATGTGCAGATAGCGCCTTCGGCAGTTCCATTCGATTTTCTGTTACAACTGTGTGTCGCTTATATCCTCTACGCCCTGTCCAAACGGCTGTGGATTTTCCTGGTGATACAGGCGCTGGTGATGGGGCTTTTGTATGTCGGTAATGCGGTAAAAATTGCTTTTTTCGGCGGCCCTATCATGCCGGACGATGTTTTTGCCCTGCGTTCGCTGCTATTGATCCTGGAAGGCTGGCGTTTCTTTGCCGCGGCCGTGCCATTGGCCGCTATCGCTGGTTTATTGCTGTTCAATTTCACCATGCGCCACTGGAGCGCCTATCTGGCCAGTGTGGTGGCGATTTTGCTGGGCATTACCATAATCTATAAACCCAACATGTTGCTTGAACCGCTCGATAAACACATCGGCAATTCGGTATGGGATCAGCGCTCCAATTATTTGTGGCGCGGCGCGACACTTTATCTGTTGCAGGAAGGTACGCGCCATTTTGCTATGGCCGATGTCCCGCCTGATATGGATGTCGCGCAGAGGGCTGCCGAGAACCTGTTGGGCGCAATCCCGAAACCGGTTGAAAGCGGCAAGCCCTTTACGCCGCGCAATATTCATATCATCCTGCTGGAATCGTTTTGGGACCCCAACGGCTTGAAAAAAGCCCATTACAAACAAAACCCGCTGGCGCCCGATTTTCGCAAACTCTGGAAAAGCGCCGATTATTCACATGCAATGGACCCCGTGTTCGGCGGCTATACCGCCAATTCGGAATTTGAAGTGCTGTGCGGTTTTCCGGTGACCAAGGACAATGTCAAATTCGAGCGTCAATTGCTCAACGACGTGCCTTGTCTGCCGCATATCCTCGCCGAGAACGGTTACCGGACTGTGGTTTCGCATCCTAACGTGCCGGTGTTCTGGAATCGCGTCAACGCTTATCGGCGCATGGGTTTCCAGACCTACTGGTCGATCAATGATTTTGTGCTGGATGACATGAATCGGGAGTTTCTCTCCGATGTTTCGTTGTATCGCCAGGTGATGGAGAAAATATCGGACTCGCTGGATAAAAAACAGCCGATCCTGGATTATATCGTCACCTATTTCGGGCACTGGAATTATCCGTTGAGCGAAAGCCGTCCCAATAAGGTCAGCTCGCCTTCCAGCGTCGAGGAAGTGTCGAGTTACGCCAATACGGTTTATTACAAATCGCGCGAACTGATGACCTTTATCGATCAATTGCGCAAGCGCGATCCCGACAGCATTATCGTGTTTTTCGGCGATCACTTGCCTTTCCTGGGCGAGAATTTCGCCGGCTATGTCGATTCCGGCGTTCTTGCCGCCAATCGCAGTGACTTCACGCCCGACATGTTCAAGTTCTATGTGAGCACGCCGATGATCATCATTGACGGACAACGCGGCCCGATCAAATTCGGCAGCTTGCCGCTCTACCAGGTGCCGAAGCTTCTGCTCAACCTGGTGAATTTTAATGAACCGACCATTATGGATTATGTCACTCCTTTACCGGGCATGCGTGTTCGACCGCTGCCGGGCCTGCATTTCAACCTGTTGGCTGACGGCAAAATAGACTTGTGTGCAGAACCGCACCATTCCGAAGCTTGTGCGCTTTCTTCCCGCTGGCTGCAGGATGTGTCCGTGGTCGGCAATGATTTATTTATAGGCCGCCAGTTTACGCGTCCCAAACATCCGCCAATCGAATCGGTAAAGCCCGCCTCCGGTGAAATGGCTCCGATACAGGCAGGTGATTCGCAAGGTCAGACTTCGCTGTTTTCAATGCCTTGAAACAGTCTCTGTTTTTTGAAAAATTTATCAATTAGTCAGGAGAAAATAATGAATAAATATGTTGCCATGACGGCTTTCAGCTTGCTCATGGGTTTTGCAAACAGCAGTACCGCCGAACAATTCAGCCTGCCGGTCAAGCTGGACTATAGCCTGATTAAAAAAGCCCTGGTTACCCAACTTTATACCGGCGCAGGTAATACCGCCGAGTTATGGAATGACAAACACGGCTGTAGCTTTTTAAAGCTTGCCGATCCCCGCATTGGCGGTCAAGGCGGTCAAATCCGCTTGTTAAATGACGTGCAGGCGCGCCTGGGAACGGCTTTCGGCGGTCAATGCGTTACTTTGCTGGACTGGAACGGCGTGCTGGAAACCTTGCAACAGCCAACGCTCAACGCCGATCATTCCGTGCTGAGCTTGCCGGTTACCCAGGCAACGGCCTCCGACAAGCAAGGTCATCAACTCACGATCGATAAACTCCAGGATTTGATCAAGCGCGTTGCCGAACCGAAGCTGGCGGGGGTAAAAATTGACCTGAACGAGTCGCGTGCCGATATTGAGCGTACTTTGAACAAGTTTTTGCCCAAAGAGCACGAGGCTGAAATCAAGGACGCGCTGAATACCTTGAAATTCAGTAGTGCGGAAGCCGATGATGAGGGCGTGTCTATTGCGCTCGATTTCAACGCACCGGTAAAGGCTTCGGTTAAGAAACCGGTTGCCGCTTTTACCGAAGCCGAGCAAAAGCAGTGGCAAGCGGTATGGAAGGAATGGGACGTATTTATGAGCAACGCCATCCAGCAGGCAACCGACGACACGAAATCTCCCGAATTGCGCGATACCTTGACGGAAATCCTGGTGGAATCCCGCAGTGCGTTTCAGGCGGGTCTCGCCGAGCATGATGCCGATAATGATCCGGTGCGGGTATTTTTTACCGATACCTGGCAGCGTTTGGAGCCGGTCTTGCGTAGCATAGCCAAGGAATTACCGGAAATACAGGCTTTACGTTATATGACATTTATAACAGCCACTGATTTGCTTTATGAAATTCAAAATAGAGGCGCACCGTTCGGGCTGGATATTTCTTCGGATGGCTTGCGCAGACTGGCGCGTATTTTGATTGCCGGTAAACAGGAAGAAGCGCTGTAGACGCCGTAGTTTTTTAGTAGCGTAAATTTGTAATGAATCAGCTCGTTCCCAAGCTCCCGTTTCACTGCCTTAAGTTGATAATAAAACTCCCTCTCCTAGCGGGAGAGGGCCGGGGTGAGGGGACTCAAAAAGGCAACGTGCTTTCAACTTCCCAAGCTCCGGCCTTCATCGTTATACACAAGTCTGCCCAAGACTTGAATGTAGGCCGGAATAAGCACGCCCGGCGGTAGCGAAGGTGTGTGTTTCCGGCATCACGTAGCTTCGAAGTGCCGGAAACGCCTGTCCTGCGCTAATGCGCGGACAGTCTTATTCCGGCCTACGTTAAGTTGTGTATAACGATGAGAGCTCTGGCCTGGGAACCAGCAATCCGTACTACGCTTATAACGAGAACAACTCACGCATTTTTTGTCCCGGACTTTCCGCGCGCATAAACGCTTCGCCGACCAGGAAGGCGTAAATGTCATTATCCAGCATCAGTTGCACATTGTCGGGTGTATGTATGCCGCTTTCAGTGATGATGATGCGGTCCGAGGGAATCGCCGTTTTTAAATCCAATGTCGTCTGCAATGCTGTTTCAAAAGTACGCAAATTACGGTTGTTAATGCCGATGAGTTTGGTCTCCAGTTTTAACGCCCGTTGCAGTTCGTCCGCATCGTGGACTTCCACCAGAACATCCATTCCCAGTTTGGTGGCGGTATCGGCCAGTTCCTGCATAAGGCCGTCTTCCAGCGCGGCGACAATCAACAAAATGCAATCGGCGCCTAAAGCACGAGATTCATAGATCTGGTAAGGGTCGATCATAAAATCCTTTCTTAAGACCGGCAGCGGGCAGCGTTCCCTGACCATTTGCAAATAAGCTTCCGCGCCCTGGAAAAATTCCTTGTCGGTTAATACCGATAAACAGGTCGCGCCGTTCATCGCGTAATCCTGGGCGATGACAATCGGCTGGAAATTCTCCCTGATTACGCCCTGACTGGGTGATGCTTTTTTGATTTCGGCGATAATCGCAGGTTTACTTGCCGATACCTTGTATTGCAGCGCGTTATAAAAACCGCGCGGACGTTCTACGCCGCCGGCAATGTCTTCCAGGTTGGCGATAGACATGTGTTGCTTGCGCCGGGCGACTTCTTCGGCTTTTTTAGCGAGGATGGTTTTTAGTATATCGGGTGTGTTGAGTGTATCGGGCATGTTCAATATATCGGGTGAGTCGGTCATGGTTTTTTATAAGTTATAGGTTTTTTGAATAAGCGATTAACGCATCGAATTTGGCACGTGCCGCACCGCTTTCGATGACTTGGCGGGCTTTATCTATGCCCGCCGCCAGCGAATCGGTGATATTGGCTGCATAAATCGCAGCGCCGGCATTTAACAGCACAATATCCCTGGCCGCTCCAGCCTTGTTATCGAGCACCGATTTTACCATTGCCAAGCTGGATTCCGCGCCGTCAACCGCGAGGTCGGACAGCGCGGCGCGCGGCATGCCGAATTGTTCCGGGCTAATCGTATACGTCGTGATGACGCCGTCTTTAAGTTCACTGACCGTGGTGGCGGAGGCGATGCTGATTTCATCGAGGCCGTCATCGGCATTGACGACCAGCACATGCCGGCTGCCGAGTTTAAGCAGGACCTGCGCCAAAGGCTCCACCCAGTCCTTGGCAAAGACGCCGATCAATTGATTGGGCGCGCCGGCCGGGTTGGATAAGGGCCCCAACAAATTAAACAGGGTTCGGACGCCCATTTCTTTGCGTACAGTGATCGTGTGTCTCATGGCGCTATGATGTTTGGGCGCAAATAAAAACCCGACCCCGACGTCATTAACACATTGGGCTACCTGTTCGGCGCTTAAATCCAGGTTAACGCCGGCAGCTTCCAGTACATCAGCGCTGCCGCAAGCGCTGGAAACGGAACGGTTACCGTGCTTGGCGACCTGTCCGCCTGCCGCCGCAACGACAAAAGCGCTGGTGGTGCTTATGTTAAAGGTATTCGCGCCGTCGCCGCCGGTGCCGCAGGTATCGACGATATGCTCGCCTTTGACAGTAACCCGGCTGACCAATTCGCGGATCACTTCAACGGCGGCGGCAATTTCCTCGACCGTTTCGCCTTTACAGCGCAACGCAATTAAAAAACCGCCCAGCTGGGCATCGGTCACGCCGCCGCTCATGATCAGGCGCATGACGTTACGCATGTCGTTGGCGCCAAGATTTTGCTTGTTGAGTAC
The DNA here is from genome assembly GCA_005772825.1 of Methylococcaceae bacterium. Lineage (GTDB taxonomy): Bacteria > Pseudomonadota > Gammaproteobacteria > Methylococcales > Methylomonadaceae > SXIP01. Next base: position 9,510 of record SXIP01000219.1, read on the forward strand.
GGTTTGCAGGGCTTGTTGTATGTGCATGAGTGTCTAAAAACAGCGTGTAGAAGTTGTTAAATCCGGTGGTCTTGGGGGCTTAATTTTTTAAGGCTTGCATCGGGTCCGTGTACGGCAAGTCAAAGGCTTCCGCCACGCCTGCGCAAGTCATCAAACCGCGATAGGTATTCAGGCCGTGTTGCAACGCGGGATCGTGCCGCACTGCATCCAGACCGTCATTAGCCAGGCGCAGGATGTAGCCCGCCGTTTGGTTATTCAGTGCGAAGGTGCTGGTGCGGGGCACCGCGCCCGGCATAGTGGCGA
>SXIP01000220.1 GCA_005772825.1 Methylococcaceae bacterium
ACCTTTTTGCAGCGCGCCTATGATCAATTGATTCATGATGTCGCGCTGCAAAATCTGGATGTACTGTTCGCCCTCGACCGGGCCGGGCTGGTCGGCCCGGACGGCCCGACCCATGCCGGCAGTTTTGATTACAGTTACTTAGGCTGCATCCCCAACATGCTGATTATGGCCCCGGCGGATGAAAATGAATGCCGGCAAATGCTCTATACCGGCTTTATCCATGAAGGCCCGGCATCGGTGCGTTACCCGCGCGGCAAAGGCCCGGGCGTCGCCGTCGAAAAGGCCATGACCGCTTTGCCGATCGGCAAGGCCGAAGTGCGCCATCACGGCAGCCGTATTGCCATCCTGGCCTGGGGCAGCATGGTGACGCCGGCCTTGGCCGCCGGCAAACAATTGGGCGCCACCGTGGTCAACATGCGCTTTGTCAAACCCATTGATGAAGCGCTGCTGCTCGAACTCAGCCGCAGTCATGACGTGCTGGTCACCGTTGAAGAAAACGTCCTGTCCGGCGGCGCCGGCGGCGCCGTCAACGCTTTCTTGCAAGCGCAGAAAATCCTCATGCCGGTGTTGAATATCGGCCTGCCCGACTGTTTCGTCGAGCAAGGCACCCGCGAAGAACTCCTGGCGCTGTGCAGCCTCGATACCCAGGGGATTTTCAATCAGGTGCAGGCGTTTTGTGCGAACGGCTAAGCCTCTCCCAAATAATATTATTAAAAGCTAAATAGATATAAAAATGGACAGACTAAGAAATAAAATCCGCGACATTCCCGACTTTCCGAAGCCCGGTATTATTTTTAAGGATGTGACTCCGCTGGTAAAAGACCCTGCCGCGATAAGACTGGCGGTGCATCAATTACTGCATCCTTTTTTAGGCAGAAATATTACCGCCGTTGCCGGGATGGAAGCCCGTGGCTTTATTTTCGGCTCTCTGGTTGCGTGGGAATTAGGACTACCGTTTATTCCGCTAAGAAAACCGGGCAAGCTTCCTTATGATGTACAAAGTGTGGCTTATGATCTGGAATATGGCTCGGCAGCGCTTGAAGCCCATATCGACGCATTTGATAATAATGACCGGGTTTTATTGATTGACGATCTTTTGGCCACTGGAGGCACGGCAAAGGCAAGTTGCGAGCTTGTTGAAAAATTGGGTGCGACGGTAGAAGCTTGCGCTTTTGTTGTAGAGCTGGATTTTTTAGAGGGTAGAAAAAAACTTGGTGATTATGAAGTCCATTCTTTATTGCACTTTTAGAGCGGCATCCATGCTGCTCTAATTTAAAGAAGCTATTTTGCCTTCAAGCCTTCCAATTTATTCCCGGCTTCTTCAAATGATTTGGCCGTTTGACCGAATGATTGAGTAACCCCATCAAATAAACGGGAAACATCTTTAAAGTTTTTAGTATCGGAACTTGAAGACGAAACCTGAAGCGTTTTACCAGCGGAGGTACTAGCAGTTGATGAGCCCTGGTCATTGGAAGCTGCCTCGTCTTCAATCAACTCATCATCAAACTCTGAAGTTGCCTGACCTTTACCGTCAGTAGCTAAACTTTGACGCCACTGTAAAAAAGATTCACGGGTAAAAACGTAAGGATCAAGCGCCGCTTCATCAATAAATTTCAATGCGCCTTCAGCGCTTGCCCGAGTGTTGAGCAGAGACACCAGCTGTACCGGAGCTCCTACATAGCTGGAAGGATTCGCAGCAGTATCAACAACCACACCGGGGATGCCGCGCGCCGTTACCGGTCCTAAAAATGGAATCACCAGATAAGGCCCTCTAGGCACACCCCACACCGCCAGAGTTTGATCAAAATCTTCATCGTTTTGCTCAAGCCCAACTTTTTTGGCGACATCAAACAGGCCAACCAAACCTACCGTAGAATTAATTGCAAAGCGCCCGGTATCTTTGGCGCTTTGCTCAAATTTAGCCTGTAAAACATCGTTAAGAACAACATTAACGTTTTTCAGGTTGTTAAAAAAATTGAAAATCCCTGTTTGCATAAACTGGGGAGTTATCTTTTTATAGACATTTGAAATCGGTTCCGCAACATAGTTATCGACACTGTCATTAAAGCCATAAATCTTTCTATTTACGCTCTCATAAGGGTCGACCTTACTGGCTACAATCGGCTGCGCCTTGCCTTCCTGATCAGCGACTTTTGTTGTTGCACATCCACCTAGCGTAAGCACACTAATAAGTATGTATGAAAAAGTGTGTTGAATTTTACCGTTACGAAGAGGGTTGCGGTGGTTGTTCATTGCCATAAAACCTATAGTTTTGAATAGTTATCAATTTTTTCGTTAATCTTTGCTATTAAGGCATCAAAGCCGTCGCGCTGTAAAATAGTGGTATATTCCGATCTTTTCAATGCCAAATCACTAACGCCATTAGCAATGATATTAATAATGCGCCAGCTTGGACCCTTTTCTTTCAACATATAATCAAATTTAACATCCTTGTCGTCAGGAACGCTAAGCCGGGCATGTACCACAACGCCCCCCAGCTTGGTTTCTTCTTCCGAGTCAATTGTAAATGACTCGCCTGAGTAATCCTTAAAGTTATGCGCATAGGAAGCGACACTCAGTTTGCTAAACACATCAACCAGATTTTGTTGTTGCGCCTCGGATAATTTTTCCCATTCTTTACCGACAACTATCCGGGCAATTTTTGTTAAATCATGGCTGTTGGATACGGAATCATACAGCTTGTTATATCTTCCGGCAAATCCTAATTGCTTGCCATTCTTCATGACTGAGATCAGTTCCGTCTGAAATTTATCAACAACCTGTCTTGCGCTTGCCGCGCTTTCATCCTGAGCAATGGCCGGTATTGTTCCAAATATATAAAACAGAAAAACAACAACCAACCTTATAAATTTTAAATCCATAACCAAAAACCTCGAAATAACATAGTGCATTAATCGACAATCTCGACCCTGATCGGAATACCGGAGAGGGTAGATACCGGCTTATCCATTACATATCGCGGCGTAGGGTCCGGCACCATATCCCCTTCGGTTTTTGGACCTCTAATAGAAGTAAGCAATGCTTTTAACGGATTTTTTAACATATCTTCAACAGCCGTTGCTTCATAGCCGCAATGCGCCATACAGCCTGCGCATTTAGGATTACTGGAGTTTCCGTATTTATCCCAGGGAGTGTCATCCAAAAGCTCTTGAAAACTGGACGCATAACCTTCGTCTACCAGCAGATAACAGGGTTTTTGCCAGCCAAAGACGTTGCGCGTAGGGTTGCCCCAAGGCGTACATTCGTAATTTTGATTACCCGCCAAAAAATCAAGATACAGCGAAGAATGATTCAGTTTCCATTTGCGGTTTTTACCGATTGCAAAAATACCCCTGAATAAATCCTTAACATCCTTGCCTTTAATGAAAACATCTTGTGAAGGCGCGTGCTCATAACTGAATCCGGGTGCGATAGTGACGCCTTCAACCCCAAGCTCCATCGCGTAATCCAGAAATTCAGCCACTTCATGGGAATTTTCACCCTGGAAAAGCGTACAATTGACAGTAACTCTAAATCCCTTGTCCAATGCCAGCTTGATAGCTTCAACCGCACGATCGAAAACCCCTTCCTGGCAAACTGACGCATCATGTCTTTCGCGCATGCCATCGAGGTGAATGGAGAATGTTAAATAAGGCGATGGCGTGTAATCGTTAATTTTCTTTTTTAACAACAACGCATTCGTACATAAGTAAACGTATTTTTTCCGCGCAATAATACCGGCAACGATTTGCGGCATTTCCTTGTGGATCAGCGGTTCACCACCTGGAATAGACACCATCGGCGCATTGCATTCATCGACAGCTTGCATACACTCTTCAAAGGAAAGGCGCTTATCGAGAATATCGTCAGGATAGTCAATCTTACCGCAACCTGCACAAGCCAGATTACAACGGAACAAAGGCTCCAGCATGAGTACCAACGGATATTTTTTTATCCCTTTTAACTTTTGCTTGAGCAAATAACTGCCGACAGTTAACTGTTGACGTAAAGGAACTCCCATGAGCAAATCCTCCAAAATTGTTATAACTGATGGTAGTGCAAGCAACCTTGACCACCCGGAAAATACATAAATGTATAGGAAACAATACGACTGTCGCAATAAAGCAACAAATAACACTCCGACTGAAATACAATCCGCTACTGGATTTTTGTCTGTAGCAAATCAAAGATCTGAACAAGCAAATTATATAATACAACCGCTTACCTATTGTTGACTAGAATACTATTTTTTACGTAATGACTCCAGTTTTTAAGATAATTTATCCATCCATGCCTGTGTCGTGCTTAAATCCACACTGATTAGTGTAAATGCAACATAGACACATAAATTATTGTTTTAATTCCCGTTAAACCACATAGTAGCCGCTTTAATTGTAGGCTTTAGCATTAAAACAACATTACTTTGCAAAATACCAACAAACAGTCTATTATTGCGGCTAACCAACTTAAACAAGACATCTCGGGTCAGCATCAAAATACTATGTGCGAAACTCAAATTTCTCTGGAAAACCCAAAATCACTGAGCCAATTGTCGGATGATGCATTTCAATCGATATTACTTGAAGGCGTTTCCAGAACATTTGCCCTGACTATCCCGCAACTTCCCGGCAAGCTCTACGGTGTAGTCGCCAACGCCTATTTGCTGTGCCGTATCGTCGATACCATAGAAGATGAAGTTTCCCTGTCGCCTGAGCAAAAAAAATATTTTTGTTCCGAATTCATTACCATCGTAAAAACCGGGACAAACTCCGAACCGTTTGCGGTAGAACTGTCTCCACTGCTTTCCGAGCAGACTCTGCCTGCTGAACACACCTTGATTCACGTATTACCCAGGGTCATTCAAATCACGCATACCTTTGACTCCGATCAAATAGAAGCGCTGGCTTGTTGCGTCGAGACGATGGCTGCAGGTATGCCGATTTTCCAGGCGCAAAATCTTCACGACGGACTGGCTACGCTCGCCGATATGGACAGATATTGTTATTACGTTGCCGGTTGTGTCGGTGAAATGCTGGCAAAACTTTTCTGCCATTATTCACCGGAAATTGCCCGACACAGGGAAGAACTGCTGCGCCTGTCCGTGTCTTTTGGGCAGGGTCTGCAAATGACCAACATATTGAAAGATATATGGGACGATGCGGGGCGCGGCGTTTGCTGGCTTCCCCAGGATATTTTTACCGAAACAGGTTTTGATCTTAAAAACCTGAGCCCGGAAAATCACGATGAACGTTTCAAATTGGGCCTGGAACACTTGATCAGCATCGCTCACGGTCATTTGCATAATGCGTTGATTTACACGCAATTACTCCCTGCTCATGAAACCGGCATCCGTAACTTTTGCCTGTGGGCATTGGGTATGGCGGTTTTGACCTTGAAAAAAATTAAGCACAACCTGGATTTCAGTCATTCCAACCAAGTGAAAATTACTCGCAACAGTGTTAAAGCAACCATTGTTGCGACCAAACTATTCGGACGAAGTAATCGCCTGCTCAGTTTATTTTTTTATTTAGCCAGCCGTGAATTGAAAACTGCGGACTGGCGTTATTCAACACCTTCCTCAAAAGCCAATTCAGACCTTTAAGGACGTACCATGTTTACCGACTCAAATACAAGAAATTACACTGGAGATGCACCAAGTTCGTCGACCGCAATCCATTCCAAGGCCTATAACCTGGATAAAGCGATTAGCAGAGCGCAGGAGAAATTATTAAGCCTGCAAGACAAGGACGGTTACTGGGTGTTCGAGCTCGAAGCCGACTGCACCATACCGTCCGAGTACATCATGATGATGCACTATCTCGGTGAAATCGATACGCTACTGCAAGCCAAAATAGCCAATTACTTAAGAGCGCGCCAAGCCGAAGACGGCAGTTACCCGCTGTTTACCGGCGGCGTGGGCGACATCAGTTGCAGTGTCAAGGTTTACTACGCCTTGAAAATGGCGGGCGATTCCATAGACGCACCGCACATGACCCGCTTGAGAAACTACATACTCAGTCAGGGCGGCGCTGCAAAAGCCAATGTCTTTACTCGTATTGCACTGGCGATATTTGAACAATTGCCCTGGCGCGGCGTTCCTTACATTCCTGTAGAAATCATGTTATTCCCTGCCTGGTTTCCCTTCCATCTGGACAAAGTGTCTTATTGGTCACGCACGGTGATGGTACCGCTGTTTATACTTTGCACCTTAAAGGCGACCGCCAAAAATCCAAATCAGGTTGGTATACTCGAGCTTTTCATCACTCATCCCGATCAGGAACAGCATTATTTTCCGGAAAGAACGCTGCTGAATAAAATTTTCCTCGGCCTCGACAAATTGGGTCGCTTAACGCGCCCGCTAATCCCCAAAAAAATGCACGAACGGGCTATTGAAAAAGCCAAAGACTGGATCATCGAACGCCTGAACGGGGAAGACGGCCTGGGCTGTATTTTCCCGGCCATGGTCAATGCTTATGAAGCCTTGCTGCTACTGGATTTTCCTGCCGATCATGAATACGTTGTCACGGCGCGCAGAGCCATCGACAAGTTGCTGGTCATCAATGAGCATGATGCTTACTGCCAACCCTGCGTTTCTCCGGTTTGGGATACCGGACTGACCGCCCTTGCCTTACAGGAAGCCGACAAAACGGCTAATAGCGAAAGCTTGACCCGCGCCTACGAGTGGCTTAAAAGCAAACAGCTGTCCGATGAACCGGGCGACTGGCGAATTTCCAAACCCGATCTGCCCGGTGGCGGCTGGGCGTTTCAATACGCCAACCCGCACTATCCGGATGTCGACGATACAGCGGTCATTGCTTTTGCGATGGCTGATTCAAACTTACCCAACCTTGATGAATCGATACATCGGGCAACCCGCTGGATAGCGGGTATGCAATCCCAAAATGGCGGTTACGGTGCATTTGATGTCGACAACACCTGTTATTATTTAAATGAAATACCCTTTGCCGACCACGGTGCATTATTAGACCCGCCCACATCCGATGTCAGCGCACGCTGCGCCATGCTGATGGCGCGAGTCGCCAAGGATCATGACGAATACTTGGCGCCTTTGGAGCGCACTATTGACTATATTCGTCAGGAGCAGGAAGCCGACGGCTCCTGGTTCGGACGCTGGGGCACCAACTATATATACGGCACATGGTCTGTTCTGATAGCGCTGGAACAAACCGGCTTACCTAAAACCGATCCCATGTACACGAAAGCGGCGCAATGGCTGAAAAGCGTGCAACGGGCCGATGGCGGCTGGGGTGAGGACAACTACAGCTATCACGATACCGCTTATAGCGGGCAATATCGTTTCAGTACGGCTTTTCAAACAGCCTGGGCGCTCTTGGCGTTGATGGCGGCAGGCCACGCGCAATGCGCCGAAGTCAAAGCGGGCATCGACTTCCTGTTGCATACCCAGCAAGCCGATGGCGTATGGAATGATAAATGTTTTACCGCGCCCGGTTTTCCTAAGGTGTTCTACCTGAAATACCACGGTTACGACAAGTTCTTTCCACTTTGGGCATTAGCCCGGTATCGCAACGAACTTAACCGCCGCTCCAGCTCCGCGCAGGATTGCGGCATACACACCGTCCCTGGCGATAGCCGCGCCGGTTCCCTACCGGCTCGCGGCATACACACCGTCCCTGGCGATATAAAGTGATTACCGGTATTGTTGTCGCCTTACCTGAAGAGCTCGGCACCCTGACGACAAAAAAAATTGTTAAAGGGCAATGCGCCTTCATTGCCGACAAATTATTAGTGGCCTATTCAGGCGCCGGCCCTGAAAATGCCCAATCAGCTTCCGAGCTGTTGGTGGCCAAGGGCGTGACCCAATTAATCAGTTGGGGCTCTGCCGCAGCACTCGACGCATCACTAAGGCCGGGTGATTTAACCTTGGCCGATACCCTGATAGATGCTGACGATACCGAGATTTCCATAGACTCGGACTCGGACTGGTACAGGCACAGCAAACATTTATTGTCGCAGTCAGTTGCGGTTCATACCGGCAGGTTGGCTGAAAGCAAGAGCCTTGTCTCATCGAGTCAAGACAAGGCCCGGTTACAATCGATAACGGATGCGGTTGCCCTGGATATGGAGAGTGTCGCTATTGCCAAAGTTGCCGCCAGACATGCTCTGCCGTTTCTGGCAATACGGGCCATTGTCGATCCTGCCGACATGGATTTGCCCGGAGCGATCGGTTATTCGCTTAATGATCAAGGCGATGTGATGCTGGGAAGACTGTTGTTGTTCCTGGCCTTGCATCCCCTTGAACTGCCTGGATTAATCAAGCTGGGCATCTATTTTAATGCCGCCAGGAGCACGCTGAAACGGGTTGCCGACCAACTTGACAGCTTGATTAATTTTAACCATTCAAACACGACCACACTGTAGAACTGCATGACAAAAAGCTGAGAAGCTTGATTTTTGACTCGGGTAGGAAACATCATACCCGCCCAAAACCCAACGCATTCCGGTTTATCGCAACAACAAAGAATACACAACAAAGAGGACTACATGACTTTCAGCATCGCCGAGCTTTTTTTACAACATAGCAATGACAAGTTTGATCTGCATGAGCAGTTTCTAAACAATCAGATGGTTCGGGTATTAAAAACCATAGGCTATGATCGTCATTACAAAAAGGCTGTAGGACAATATCTTTATGACCAGGACGGTACCGAATACCTGGATTTACTCAGTGGTTTCGGTGTTTTCGCCATTGGCAGGAATCACCCGGTCGTCATCAACGCCTTAAAAGAAACATTGACGCTGGAATTACCTAATCTGGTACAGCTCGATGTTTCCGTACTCAGCGGCTTACTGGCGCAGGAGATCTTAAAAACCACGCCGGATAATCTCGATAAAATGTTCTTCTGCAACTCGGGAACCGAAGCAGTGGAAGCGGCTATCAAATTTGCCCGCTACACCACCAAACGGGAAAAAATCGTTTATTGCGAACACGGCTATCATGGTTTGACGATGGGCGCGCTATCCTTAAACGGCGAAGAAATTTTCCGCGAGGGCTTTGGCCCCTTGTTGCCCGGTTGCAGCGCAATTCCCTTTAATGATCTTGCCGCGCTCGAACAAGCCCTGAGCAACAAAGATGTCGCCGCCTTTATAGTCGAACCGATCCAGGGTAAAGGCGTCAACGTCCCGGATGACAATTATTTACCGGAAGTTGAACGCTTGTGTAAAAAATACGGCACGCTGTTTGTCGCCGATGAAGTTCAAACCGGCCTGGGCCGTACCGGTAAATTCTGGGCGGTTGATCACTGGAACGTTAAACCCGACATGATTTGTATGGCTAAAGCTTTGTCGGGCGGCTTTGTCCCGGTCGGTGGCGTAGCCATCACGCAAAAAATCATGGATACCGTTTATAACCGCATGGATAGAGCGGTCGTGCATGGCTCCACATTCTCCAAAAACAATATGGCGATGGCGGCGGGGCTTGCCACGCTGCACGTTATGGAAGAAGAAAAGCTGGTGGAAAACAGTGCGAAAGTCGGCACCGATATCATTAATACATTGAATGCGATGTCCGAAAAATATGAATTCCTGAAAGAAGCGCGCGGCAAAGGCATGATGATAGCGATTGAATTCAAATCACCGAAAAGCCTCACCCTGAAAGCCGCCTGGGCGATGCTGGAAGCGGCCAACAAAGGCTTGTTCTGTCAAATGATCACCATCCCGCTATTTAAAGAACACCACATATTGACACAGGTCGCCGGACACGGCATGAACGTGGTTAAACTGTTGCCGCCGTTAAACCTGACGCAAAAAGACCGCGACACGATCATTAGCGCATTTGATAAAGCCATTGCCGATACGCACGAAGTTCCCGGCTCGATTTGGGATTTGGGAAAAAATTTGGCCAGTCACGCATTGAAAGGCAAAAAAAGTAACTAACATGAAAAGCTTATTCCAATTAATCATCTTGTGCCTGGCGCTTGGTCAGGCAAATACCGTTGCCGCGCATGCGGTGGTGACTGATTATTCTTTAAAAATCAAACCCATCCAGGCGAATCGGCAAGACCAGGTAGAATTGACCTTTAATTCCCAGATAGAGTTGGGGCTGTCGCAGGTGTTTCTGGTAAGAAAAGGCGATAAACATGAACCCCTGCATGTTGTTAACGGCAGCCAACAAGGTCACATCATAGTCGAAATCCCGGCATTGGAGCCGGGTGACTATGCGCTCAGGTTTAAAGTTTTTGCAGCCGACGGACATTTAACCGAAGACGTCATTCATTTTACCGTCAATCCCGCCGCAACCGGTGCTGCACCCTCTGCAACACCGCCACTTAACAGTGGTTTATCAACAGAACCATTACCGACTCTCGACAAGGTTAAGTAACAATGGCCGGTATAGCTGATTTTCTCGATTCCCTGATTGGTGGTTTTGACCTGATTTGTTTTTCACTGGCGATCGGCAGTCTTTTCTGGGGGCTTTTTGTATTGCGCCCGTGGAATAACGATTGTAAAAATACCCTGTTGCTGGAAAAAACCATCACGCTGATTTACAAAGGCGGTTTTTTACTGGCTGCCGCGCAAGTTTTTAAAATAATCCTTAAAATCTGGTTAATGACCGCTGTCCTCGACCGATGGCCATTTCCTGAATTTGCCGACACCACCCAGTTTATCGGCGGTATTGTACGCGCAGTATTGACCGCAGTTCTGGCCGGCTATTGTTACTTGTATCTCAGTAAAAACCCTTTTTCCAGGCAGCATTGGATCACGTCAAGTATCGTCGCCTTGCCGATGATCATTTCAGGCGCCTGGCTGGTCCATGCAGCCGGACGCTTCGACAACCAGTATATCCTGATGTCGTTGACCGTCGTCCATCAAATAGCGGCTGCCGCCTGGATAGGCGGAATTTTTCAGTTGGTCAATCTTTGGCTGTTGAAATCCGACAAACAGATACCGGCGGATTTATGGCCTTTATTATTAAAGCGCTTCTCTGTTTTCGGCATGGCCTCGGTTGGCATGATACTGATTTCAGGCTTGCCTATCGCTCTGCAATATATCGACAGTTGGAACGGCCTTATCGGCACAGGCTACGGCAATTTATTGATGGTGAAAATAATCTTATTAGGCTTGGCGTTGGGATTTGCCTGGTTAAACAAGTCCGCTGTCCAGGAATACGCCGCATACGGCAATAATCATGCGCTAAATAACCGCGTTCCTTATTACATCGAAGCGGAAGCCTTTGTTTTAATTACCTTGTTGTTTACCGCCGCCAGTCTGGCTTCGCAACCTCCGGCCATCGATATTCCGAGCCTGACGGCAACCTGGCAAGAAGTTTTAAATACATTTAACCCGCAAATTCCGCAAACCAGCTCGCCGACACACACCGCACTGATCGCCGGTGAAGCCGGGCGTGTTGCGATTATCGGCCAGGTTCCCTCAGTCGCAGCGACGGAATGGTCAAATTATAATCATAATATTGCCGGTATTTTCCTGACCGTAATGAGCTTTTTCGCAATGCTTTCTTATATGAAGTATTTGCCTGCGCCTTTCTCGGCTTTGGATAAATATGTACACCTGACCAAGTATTGGCCTCTGGGTTTTGTCGGCTTGGGCATCTTTTTGTTTTTCCGCAGTGATGCGGAAACCTGGCCTTTAGGTCCGATAGGATTCTGGGAAAGCACCTTTAACAACGGTGAAGTATTACAACACAGAATTGCAACCCTGCTGGTATTCGTGCTCGGCATCATAGAACTGAGCGCCCGGATAACCCGCAACCCGGAAAGCAAACTACCCTTCGTATTTCCCGTACTGGCCGCTTTCGGCGGTCTAATGCTGCTGACGCATTCACATGTCGGCTTTCAAGCCAAAAGCGCCTTTCTTATTCAGGTCGGTCACACCACAATGGGTATTTTCTCACTCATCCTGGCTTGTGGCCGCTGGCTGGAATTAAAACTGGATAAACCCGGCAAAGATATTGCCGGGTTTGTTTCTGTTGCCGCTTTATTTCAGATTGGGCTCATCCTGATGTTTTACCGCGAACCTCTCTACTAGACTATGAAATCATCCAATAAATACCCGTTGCTGCAAGACATCAACAGCCCCGCCGATGTACGCAAACTGCCCCGAGACCTGTTAAAACCTCTCGCCCGGGAACTGCGCGAGTATTTAACCCAGACCGTCAGTATTTCCGGCGGCCACTTTTCGGCGGGTCTCGGTACCGTTGAGCTGACCGTCGCCCTGCATTATGTCTTCGATACCCCGTCCGACCAACTGGTCTG
>SXIP01000221.1 GCA_005772825.1 Methylococcaceae bacterium
CACCAGTCATTTGAAATGGACGCCTGCCATTGCGCTAGGTTATATAGCGAGCATCGCGGCGCATTTTTTGATTAACGCGCATTATTTTTAAAGATTGACGGTTTTGGTGGTGGCTTTGTTAAGTAGAAAAGCAAAGCCATCCGTGGCTTCGAGTCAAGCTGGTTAGCGATTAGTGATGACAACCTGCGCTGTGAATATGCCCGTGGCTCAGCTCTTCCTGGGTTGCGGGTCTAATATCGACCACTTCGACCGCGAAGGTTAAGGCAAGTCCTGCCAGCGGGTGGTTGCCGTCAATGGTTACGTCATCACCGTCAATATCAATCACGGTTACCACGCCGGTGCCGGAACTGACGTCTGCATGGAACTGCATGCCGACTTCAAGTGTATCTATCCCTTCAAACATTTCCCGTGGCACAACCTGGATCATTTCATCGACCATTTCGCCATAGGCGTCTTCAGCTTCGATGCGTACATCAAACTTGTCGCCGACCGCTTTACCACGTAAGGCGTTTTCCAGGCCGGGGATGATATTTCCCTCACCATGCAAATAAACCAGGGCATCGTCGCCGATAGAACTATCAAGAACTTCGCCGTCGTCATTAGTCAGGGTATAGTGAATGGAAACAGCCATATTGTCAGCAACTTGCATGATTAAACCTTCTTCGCGATTAAAAAGCCGACTATGATATAGATTTATAGTCGGTTTGTCTGAAAAACATGCGGTATTGAATAGTGGTATCGGATTTTGAAAAGCTCGTCAGCCGGTTGTCAGACGATTTTTCCTTCCTTGATAAATTCTCTTTGAATTGCCGATTCCAAGTGATTTAAATCCAGCACATTGGCTTGTGACGCCAATAGTTCAACGCAGCAGTAGTGAATGACATTCAATATACCGGCGCCGGTCAATTCGTAACGTGCCGAAATCTGTTGCCAGTCAATATCCGCGGTGATTTTGACCTGGGACGGAAATGTTTTACGCCAGAGTGTGTAGCGCTGCTCGGGGGCGGGCATCGGGAAATGAATAATGGTTTGAAAGCGCCTGACAAAGGCATCGTCGATATTGGCGCGTTGATTGGATGCCAATATCACCAGGCCGTTATAGCTTTCGATACGTTGCAACAGGTAGGCCACTTCCTGGTTGGCGTATTTGTCATGGGCATCGCGAATATCCGTCCGCTTGCCGAATAGCGCATCCGCTTCATCGAAAAACAGCAGCCAGTTTTTGTTTTCAGCCTTGTCGAATAAGCGGGACAGGTTTTTTTCGGTTTCGCCGATATATTTTGATACCACGCGCGACAGATCAATTCGGAACACATCCTTGCCGGTATATTTGCCCAGAAGCGTCGCGGTCAACGTTTTACCGGTGCCGGGCGGTCCGTAAAACAGGGCGCGATAACCGGGTTTGATTTTTTTCTTCATGCCCCAGTCGTGTAGTAAGGTATCGTTATGTTTGATCCAGTTTTCGATTTCGCCGATTTGCCGTAGAGTTTGGGGATGCAAGACCAGATCGCTCCATTCCATTGCCGTTTCCAGATACTCCGCCGGGAAATCGAGGCTAAAGCGCGGCTTGCTGACCGTACCGAGCGTTAACGATTCGACGATTTCAGGATCGAGGATCAACCGACCGCTCATTACCGGCTCGCCTTCACGTACGGGTTCCAGCCATAGAATACGCTGCTGCGAAAACCAGTGTTCACTGCTCAAAATACGCTGTACTTCAATACGCTTTTCAAGATTATCGCCCGCGAGAATGAATTGTGCCGTCTCGCCTGTGGGCAAGATGCCGCGATGATTACTGCCTTTGACACCGCCGAATTCGGGGAAGTCTCCGCCTTCAGGCAGGTGTTCGGCGATTAGTTTGTTGAAGAAATCAGCTTGAAGGTGGGGAGCGATAGAGAGCAACAGAACGATACATTCCTCGTATGCCGGGTCGTGTTCCTTGATAAATATTCCCAACCAAGACTTTTCAGGATAAATATTCAGAAGCGGTGTTTCATAGCTTTCAGACCTGCGAAAATATACATTTAGATAACCGCTCACAATATCTCTTAGCCAATTCAGAGAAATTTGAATAGTTTCGATGTCAGTATTCATTTTGCCGATGTTATTCGCTAAAGTCGTTCAATCAAACTATTGGCTTTCTAATAGTCCAAAATCGATTACAAGCATTGCTGGCCTATTCATAAAATCGTTTCCCCAAAAAGCTTGGTAAAATCCATCACCCAAGCCACTGGCAAACATCGCAATATTTTCTGAACGCTCTTTACGCGGATAATGCAGGTTCCAGTCACCGCAAGAATATGGATTGTCAGGATCGGCATGGCGTTTGAATTCGGTTGCCAGCACATCATTGTAGTAATTGGCGGTGGGACTTTCGCTATAAAAATTATCAATGACTTGAACAAATTGCTGTCTGGTTTCTTGATCCATAAAACAGGCCAAGCCTGCATCTACGGGAAAACCCGATAATGGTTCACCGTTCACCAAGTAAGTGGCTGGTTGCCATTGTATTGGCTTATGTTCCGAAAAAATAATGGCTGCTAAAGCTACTCGCTTACCCCAATCAGAAAAAGTGACTATAAAAAGCTTTACCGAATAAGCTCCCGGTTGAACGGTTTTATCCAAAGCATTGACTTCGTCGCTTAAAAAAGGGTCGCAGCAATAAATACGACCGCTTGGTAAATACACTTCACCCAATTGTGTGATTTGCTGGTTAGGGATCATTGACGATTTAAAATAAATAGAATAGTCCATCATGACTGTTTAACTGTATCTGTGGGGTATTTTAGTTACTGGATGAATGCGTAAGAATATTAATTTAGCTGCTTAGGGCGGCAGGTATTTTTGATTATTTCGGGAGCCCCGGCTTCGGTTTTCACTGCTGGGTTCAAGAATATAATTGGAGGCATTCAACATCCATGCTCTGACTTCAGGCCCTTTAGGAATCCAGCCGTTTTTTCGAGCCGTATTATTCCAGAAATCGACCGCATCTACAGGATCATGGCTCATATCGCAGTCTGCAAGAGGCCACCAACGGCCATCTTTAAGTTGAACAACTACTTCGTTACGGGCATTGACTGTCGTTCGGTAGCGGGCAATAACCGTTTTTCCGGTAGCGGAGGCTTTACCAGGTGTGTCACCTAAATATTTCTCTCGAGACCCGCCCTCGATATAAGGACGTATTTCTCCTGATGCCCATTTTGTCTTAAAGTCAATCGTCTTCAATTGCATCTTTGCCGAAAGCGATTGGACTTCATAATTAACTCGTTCTTTGCTGGCAAACAATATTTCCGCTTTCCGCTCTGTGCTTTTGTAAGGAAGAGTGACGGATTTTCCGGGAGCTGCTTCGGGCGGGAGATCTTCCGCTACGTTACCCGGTAAGACATCGAAAAGCGGGGCCATGTTAACGGCCATTTCATTTAATAAATCCTTGAGTTTTTGCTCTGAAGATTTAATGTTAAGGGGGTTGGATTTCTTTTCTTTTTCTATCTGGGCCTTGAGTTTATCTATTTCCTGCTTTTTTTGTTTTGCTCTGGCGAGATAAGGTAATGCAAACGATTTTGCCAGTGCATCTTCGGCTAGCGTTTTTTCAACATTAGCGACGAATTCTTCAGTAAACATTTCAACGCTGGCGACTTTGAGCCGCGCACTTTCTCCTTGGCCGGAAAAGAAAAGATTATGGGATTTTCCTTTCTTATCGGCGAAAGAAACTTTACTTTTCCACCACTCGGAGAGAGCGTCTTTGAGGGATTGGGTTTTTTCCGTCAAGAATCCCCCGGCTTTTTTCAACATATTCCCCAACCAGCCCACAATCTTATCCAGCCCCTTATCGATCGGAGCGCGAATTTTCTTGACGATGCCGACGATTTTTTCCGGGATACTGCCTAAGCCTGCAAACTTGGCCAGGAAAGCGATGACGACGGTCAAGGTGCGGGCCATTGTGTCTTCGACTTTTTTCGCGGCGCCCGCAATTTGCCCTGCGGCAATGGCGGCAATGGAGTCGATAAACGCGGCGGCGGCTGCACCGATCTGTTTAATTTTTTGAATAAAGAAGGTTACGGTATTCCAGATGGCGAGCACGGCTTGCACAAATGCGCCGGCAGGATTAAGCATCATCACCAGTTTGGCGACCGCCGCCTTGACGATTTCGGTGGTGACCATTTGCATCACCTGTGCGATCAACTGGCCTTTCAATTCGTTCAGTTCGGCCTTGATCTGTTCCCAAGCCGCAGCCGGGCCGTCTTTAACCAGCGTAACCAGAATGCCGGCGGTCTTTTCAAGCCCGGCCAGGATCGGGTCAGGAATGATTTTGACCAGTTTGGCGCGAATGTTTTGCCAGGTTAAGCCCAGGACCGACAGCACCAATTTGACGATCTCCATTAGTTCGAACGATTTGGGAATATACACGCCTGCTTCGCCCAATGGCCCGGTGATCCATTTGATCAGCGCGGTTTTCAAATGTGTCGGAAAGTTACGCGCAAACAGATCAAAGCCTTGTTTACCGGCTTTCACCAGATTACCGACAAAACCGATAGGGTCTTTTATTATTTTTGCAAAACTCGCCTTGGCTTTGGCGATATAGGGCATGACGCCGGGCGCTACCACCGAGAAGATGATTTCGAGCAAGCTCAAAATGGTGCCGAAAGCCCAGGCATAAAACTTCACGACAAAATTGCCGAAGACTTTAAAGACCTTGATGAAAAGATTGGGCAGGATAATGAAGTCCATCACTTCCAATGATTTCAACATGGCGATAAAGTCTTGCGGGAATTGCAGAACCATGGCGAACAATTCTTGCAAGGCGTTTTCGAACCATTGCCAGGCTTTTTGCACGGCATTGCCTTTTTTGATGTTTTCCCAGATTTCTTCTTGCCCGATCAGCTTCATGAAGCCGCCGATCAGTGTATCGGCATTTCTCGGCACCGCTTCGTTGGTGATCGGGTTTTTGCCGAGTATCGCGCACAATAAATCAAAGCCCGGCTTGCCTTGCGCCAGGGCCGCCAGCGGCATTAATACCGCATCGCGGATAAATTGCAGGATGGCCTGAAAAATACTGACGATAAAATCAATGATTTCATTGACTGGTGTGGTAAATATCTCGACAGCTCTTTCCCAGGTGCGCACGGGGTGCAAGACGACATCGAGAAAATCAATGTCGTCCATAAATTGCGAAACCGCGGATTTGATGGTGGCGAGCAAATTAGCGAAACGTTTCAGTTGGCCTTCCACCCAACTGCCCGCTTTTTCAAAGACGCCGTATTTTTCGAGTGCATCGGTAATAATTTTGCCGCCCGGTAAAAATTCCACGATGGCGCGGAGAATATTGGCCGCGCTGCGGTCAGCCGTTTCGCCGTTAATCGGGTTGACGCCGATCACGATAGTAAACATGCGGTAGCCTGGAATGTTATAGGCTTTTTCGGCAAGCCAATCCAAAACGTCTTGCCAGGAGGGAATGTCGATGCCGAGAAAGCGCTGCACCGGTGGCGGTGTCATCGTTGTGCTGACCTGCGGGCTGCGTTGCACGGAATGGCCTTGCTGTATCGTATGGGTTAACTCGTGCGCTAGCAGTTGTTTGCCCTCGCTGGTACCGGGCTGGTATTGATCGTGAGAAAAGAATACGTGGTTTTGATAAGTGAATGCCCGCGCGCTTAATTGATTGCTTAAGTTCCCGGATTCGGCATCGTTATGAACGCGCACGTTGCTGAAATCGGCATTGAAGCGCGGTTCCATATAGCCGCGCACATCGCTGGATAAAGGTTGACCGCCGCCGGTTTTGTTTTGAATTGCCGTTTGCACGTTCGAATTCACGGTAGGGGTGCTATCGCATCCTTTGCGTTGCAGTTTTTCTTCGTTAGCAGGTGCTTTTTGTAGTTTATCGTCTTCTTTCTTTTGGATTTTATCTTCAGGCATAGCCGCCTTTTGAATTTTGTCCTCCGGCATGGCTGCTTTTCGGATTTTGTCTTCTTCTTTTTTCTGTAATTTTTCTTCCGGTGCGCGTTGCAGTTTTTCATCTTTGCCACTTACCGGTGCCGGCATGCGCATGACTTTATCGGCCATAAGATCGGCTTCTTGCTCAAACTTGTCGCCGGGTTTGTTGACCGCCATTTTCATTTGTATGGCCGGTGCGAAAAAATCGCCGCCGCCCGCTTTGGCAAAGAAGGGCTGGTTTGCCGTTTGGATAGCGGTTTTAGATGTTGTCACCGATGATTTTTCCGCACTCGTTTTCATCTTTTTCTCCTCTTCGCCATGCCGCTAACAAGCCCATTCCACCCAAAGCGTCCGTTGCATCCACGGCAGTTTGATGAGGCCGATACCCCAAGGCAATTGAGCCAGCAAAATGTCGTATGCTCTGCTTTCCAACTGCAAGCGCCAGTCGCCGTCATCCTGTAACGTGATTTTTCCGGGGCGTAATAAAAAAGTGCCTCGTAAGCCGTCGATCCCGGTATTTTTTAACACCTCCCAGTGACGGATAACGGCTTCAAGCAGGGCCGTTGCTTCTGCCGTTTCGGAATCGGTCAATTGCATGTCGGATTCTGTGAGTGATTCTAAAGGAAGATTACAGAGTATTTTGGGCAATACCAGCTCATATTCCGGCGCGATGCGCTGCCCGGTCGTTAAGTAATGCAGCAGACAAAGCGCGCGTTCGGGTTGAATGAGTGACTCTTCATCGGCAACGTGTAAAGCCTTAAAAAATTGGGGCAGGAAGGGGTGCAGCAAAACCAGTCCGGCGTTTTCGATATAAATGCCTTCTCTTTCTTCCTGTTGTTGGTTTGATTGCCGGATTTCATCAACAAGGCTGATAATCGGATCAGGATTGTTATCGGCTCTCTTTTTAGAGGCAAGCAAAGCATGAGTCGAAGTTTTGTTGGTATTGGCTTTTGAAAGTTGCTCAGTGGCAGCCTCTCTGATCCTGCCCTTGTGTGACGCTAAGGATTTGGCATTGTTTGTTACATTTGGCCAATGGTGTTCCAGCAGGTTTGCCAAAGGGCTTTGTTGAGTCATCGTAACCGGAAGCTCGTGCCAGGCTGTACCGATGATCCGGGTTTCCGTGTAATTTCCGGGGGCACGGATTAACGCAAATGATGTTTCCCACAGCTGCATGATAAAGGTTTGGCTAACATCCGCCGGAATTTCGGCGCATTGTAGCCGTGGTAAAATAGCGTCGATGATTTTTTTGATGTCGGGTGCAATATGTTCCAGCAAGGTTGCCAAAAACACCTCTGAAAATTGCCTGACCAAGCGTTTTCTGGCTCTGGATAGAGTCAATACAGAATATACGGCATCAATATTCGGATTGAGTAAATTGTCACGCCATGTATCAAGTATTGCCTGCTCCAGGTTTTTGCCTTCCGGTACATGGAATGACCAGGGTAATCGACCCAGTCTTAAAAAATAAAGGAACGCATCAAAGATAAATTGCTGTTCGGTTTTATGTTGCACATTGACGGTTGTTATACGTTGTCGTTGGTCCGATTGCGGTAAATCGCGGAGTATTTTTTCGATAGCTTGCGTTACGGATTCCACAAGGTCGTGCTCCAGACGTTCAAGGGCTATCGTACCGGCATTTATTTCCAGATGATCAATAAACAAGTGTCCTGTTTGTGGGGCATAGCGATTCAGCACCTGTTCCAAAGCCGGAGCCAATTCTGCCTGACATAGATTCGACAGTCTGTTTTGCAATGCTAGGCCGTCTGACTCGTTGCCGCAAAGTTTGACGTGAAAATGCTGCTGCTGAATGCTATGAATTTTAGACATCATAAAAATAGTTGCGGAGCATAAAAAAGTGTGTTAATTTTTCAACCACTGGAAGTTGCGATAAACGTAAATCGCCTTAGGGGACATCAAAAGTGATTCAATTTGGTCCTACTTTAGCTCTGGGAGTCATTTCAGAGTAGCCCTGAAGTTTTAAAATTCTTAATTAAATCGATGCCCATTTCTGGGCATCTTTTTTGCCCAATACAATATTAATCGCGTATCCGCTGGCGCTGATTTGATAGTTATTTTGCAGCAAAGTCAAAATCGCTTCCGCAGTAATGAATTGATCCTCAGTGTTAATCAGCAAATCAATGTCGCTGGGGCCTGTTTTTCCTGTCACTTTTTGTCGTAACGATAAAAAACCGGCGGGCAAATTGTTTTGCGATGAAATATTGGACACCCAACTGCCGTTAGCCCAACTGCCAATCAATACGACTTGTACGATATCGCCACCGACGTTGTAAGTTTCGTCGATTGAGCTTCTTATTTCTCCAAGCAGATTACTGATGGGCACGCCGATAGAAGCCCTGGCCCTTATCATGTTTTCCCATTCAATCAGTTCCTTTGCCGTAGGCAAAGGCGCAGGGGTTGGATACTTGCTTTCATAATAACTGTCTTCGTGCAGCCATCTATATTCATCGGCACGATATTCATTCCTTAAACGACTAACAATCTCATAATCAGCAACATATCTCATCGATTCCCAATCATCATTCTGCCATCGATAGACATCGTTGGGCGTATAGGCGTAACGAATCTGATTGCCTTGCAAGCCCCCCCATTCGATGCGGAAGGTTTGGTCGGCAAAATACCGGATAACCAGTTTATTGCTGATGTTGTTGTAATCGAATACCAAGCCATTGGGAAACTTTTCATTTAATTTTCGGGCGATGGCTGATAATTGGCCGCTGATCAGTTCGTTTATGGGGATTTGGATCTGTTCGGTAATACCGCCGAGCAGCGACTGACCCTGAATTTCGTAGCGGTAAATGCGTATGACATAATAGGCTGCCAATACAGTCCTGTCCGCTTCCTGGGCGAGTTTCTGATTACTGCCGGCATGGACAGCCGGACGCGGAGCAAAGCGGTATTCGCGCAGGGCCAGATTGCTCAGGTGCCGTTTACTGTCGAACCAGGGATATTCACATTCATTTACCATCACCCGGCACAGGCAGTCGGCAGCCGCTGTTTTTTCTATCCGATAAGGCAGTGCAAAGTCCGCCAGCACTGTATTGGCGTTAGATCCGATGCCGCGATACAGAACAATGAAAGTACAGCCGCGCATGACTCCGGCTGCGTGTTCAATCGCATAATGTTGATCCAGGAAATTGCCTGCCGCATCGGCGTTCAGGTACAGGATTGAAAGCGGCAATCGATTCGATTTAATCAGGTTTCCCAAATCCGTGCTGACATTTAACAGGTTCTTGCCGACATGGCCTTCAATCCTGAAAAAGTTATAAGGCTCCAGGTCATATTGCAGCGGATTGCGTACAGAATCAGGGCTGGCGATATCGTCATGCCAGGAAAGAATACCATGAGATTGCGCACCCTTCAGATTAGCATCCCAGTGTGGACGCAATTCGGGGTTATAGTAGAAAGGCATGGATTTTCCCGATAACTGTTTTAAGCCGAACTGGCTGGGGGTAATCTTTATCGGAATGGCCGGTACGGACGGGATGTTAAAATTTTGTACCATCCGATTGAGCCGTTCGAATAAAAAGCGAAGCGTCCCCGATTTTTGTTGAGGCGAAGCCACAGTCGGTGATGGGTAAAACGGGGTTCTATACGGATTAGCATCGGTATTGTTTGCCGATCCTAACACCAGATGGCGAGGAAACCAGGCACTGTCAGGCAAGCAAATTGCCGATTGCTGTAATAAGGCGGTGCGTAATTCATGGTAGGCGGCAGTCAGGTCACGCAGCAAATTGTAGTGATATTGGATGGGGATGACATTGGCGTTGTTTGGAAATATAAAGCGTGACGGCAATTGGCTGATGCCTCCTTTATCCAAATCAGGTATCATTGTCTTTAAGGCTTGATAGGCTTGCTCGAACGCTTCGGCCAACCGGGTAATAGCCGTTTTTCCGCCGGTATTGACGGTAAAATAGTCCCGGTAAACCTTTTCATAATCGCTCAGATGCGCCGGGATTGAGAAGTTTACCCTGGGCAACGGCAGTTCCGGCAATGTAAGCGGGGCATTACTGGGTAAATTATTCAGATTGATCAGCAGCGGGCGCACTGTAGCGGTAACCGCTGAACCCTTATCGTCGCAATTGTTGGGGCTGCAATTGCGTAAAGCCGTTTTCTTTAATTCAAGAAACAGCAAGACGGCTTTATCATCGAGAAAACCGGATGGATTGCCCAATGGCGTGGTCTCCGGTTCGCCCGCCGGAAACAATTCCCACAGCGGAAATTGCGTACCGCTTACGCTGTTTTTTAGCGCCGGATAATCGATGTCATTGGGTAATTGGTAGGATCGGTAAGCGACTAATTCCAGATTGTTCGGTACGGTCAGCAGATAGCCTTCTGAACTGATGCCGCAGCCCCTGGAGAGGCCAATGGTGGCGGGTGGGCTTGCAAATTTTACTTCCAAACCGCAGACAATGCCGATACCGAGCAGATTTGCCCGCGTCAGGCGCGGCTGCTCATTCAGATAGTCGAAAATCTGATTCAGGTGCGCATTGGTCAGTACCTGATTGGCTTCGAAGACCGGGTAATTATCTTGTAGTGGTTCCATGGCGATATCACTATATAGAAGGTTTTAAAGGGTTTCGGATGGCCGACGCGTATGCAGCGAACCCAGCGCGGTGCTGCCGAGACGCACCGGGTTTTGGTCGCTGCCGTCGTCGCAATCGTGTAAGGTTGCGTCCGGGTAAGTGTTGGAGAGATTGGCTAGCAGGGTCACTAGCAGACCAAGGTAATACGATACGTTCCGGTAAGCGCTATAGCGGTCATTCAGCAGGGTTTGAACGGCTGCACTGGTACCGGTCTTGAAAGTCAAATCGATGCAGAAAGTAGGGGGCTGGCCGCTGCCTTCTTCGCGCAACAGGATGGTGGTCGGCTGGAAAGCGGATAGATTGCTTAAATCATGGCCTTGCTGAATGTTATCGCTCATCCACTGATAAAAGGTCATGCCGTATGCGCTCAAAATTTCGGTGCTGCATCGACACAGGTCTCCGCCTACGGTGTTAACCAGATTGGCGTTAAGAATGGCGTGTAGCCGTTCTTGCAAGCGCTCTTCCATCCAGTCGATGTTGGCGTTGGCTTCGAGCCAGCGCTGCCAAGCTGCTTCAAAGCGTTCGAATTGCCAACCGTTGAGAACGATTTGTTGAAAATAGTCCAGCATCAGTTCTTGAACGGCTTGCCAGGCGTTAGCGGTGAAAGCAGCCACACAGGCAAGTCCAGCGGCGTCCAGACTGCTGAACAAGGTTTGCAACTGGGTTTTAAGCATGTCCGGCTGGAAATAGAGCAGGGTTTTGTCCCGATACCAGGCATTGAAGGTTTCGCTAAAACGGGTATAGAGCGCTAGCGCGCAGTCGCAGGCTTGTTGTTCCTCAAGTTTTACGCCATCGGTAGTCACGGCATGGGTATCCAGCCAAGCAGCCAATCGGCTTACCACGGGAGAACATGGATTGGTTATAAACTCGTCATTACCGACCCAGCAGGTTTTTGCCAGCAGATGGGAGGGCATTTCCTTACGAATTGTGCGATCGGCGAAGTCGCGCATTTCCAGATTGTCATTATAAGGCGCTGTCCAGCCGGGCATAATCCAGGTCAATCGGAACGAATACGGGTCTTCATCACCGCAGGTCATGCAGTCACCGCTGACGCAAGCCGGGTGGGGCGCATCACCGGGAAATTTGGGCCGCAATAATAAATGTTCAACAACGATGCTGCGTTCGTTAGCGCTCCAGCTCAGTAATTCGGCTTGCAGGTTCTCGGCTTGATTTTTACTGTCAAGCAAAGCCGATTGCCCCAGCGGATTGTTGCTGTTATCTTTCAGCTTAACGCGGAATTGTTGGCCTTCAGCTGCGATCTCGTAAGCATCCGCTCGGCTCATTTGTACAATGACGGTCCTGAAAGCTTGCTGTGAGGCGGTTTCGGCATCGCTTGCGGCACTTGTCAGGCTGCCGGTAAACCAGGATTTTTGACGGACGTCGTTCAATTGATAGGCTACCGCGTAGGGACCGCCGTTCGGGCCTGTGATGACCCTCTCGAATTTCAGGTCGGGAAAACCCAACAGCAGGCTGACACGCTTTTTTATACCGGGCCGGCTGATGTTGTACTGGTTTATATCCGAATGTTTATCCGGCGAGAAGGGCAACTTATAGTTAAAGGCCCTGCCGCGATCATGACTGATAAGCGGATAAGCGTTCAGAAAGGCGATCTTGTCCTCTATCAGGCGATCCTGTGCGGCTTCGCGGCCTTGTGAACGAGTTATCAGCAACGCGTATTCGCCGAATTGTTCGCCGAAACGAGCCATTAAATGATTGAGAAAGCGGTTTCTGCGCTCATGAAATTCCGGTGGGGATTCCGCCAGCGCCAACAGCGCATCAGCATCGAGACTGTCAAGCAAATCGCTATAGCCTGTAATAATGGACTCGTCAAATTTCCTGACGAAATAGGTACGATCTATCGCGGGGTTAAGTGAGAACAGGTCGGCGGTATGGGCGATTTGCGCCTGTGCATTGGCGATGAGTTGCTCGAAGATCATCAGATAAGCCTTGAGTTGCCGGGCTTGCGCCTTGCGTTGCGACGTCGCCTGCGCCGACAGGCCTTCCGAACCGATACCGTAAGTTAACGGAAAACCGTATTGCAGCGGAAAATAGGTCTCGGGGTCGCGAAAGCGGCCCTCGGGAACAGGCAAATCGTTGTGCGTATTTTTGATTTTCGGCCGTTCCAGTTCTCCGCGTCGTTGTATCAGCGTGTCATAAGCCTCATCTTGCCTGGGCAGAAACGGCAAACCATTTTTGAAAAATAAAAATCGCGACAATTCCCGATGAAAACGGGGCTGATGCAAGTTGCTGATAAATAATAACCAGGATGCGCTGATCTTGTTGCTGTCGAACAAGGGGCGACCGTCGGCGCTCCAGCTTGGGTCGGCGGCGCCTTTGGCAACATGGCCCTCGGCGTCGTATTTTGTCAACAGCAGATTATTGACGGCGATGATGCCGTCAATGTCCATCAGGCTGTTGATGAGATCGGATGTGCGCAACACGGTTTTTAAGTCCGAGCGTTGCAGGTCTTCGGTTTTAATAAAGCCGTTATTCAATTCGGGCCCGTTAAAAAGGTCTTCTACCGGCGTATTGCCGGCCAGCAGTTCCTGTAAGGTGTAAAACGGCACCGGCGGATTGAAATACCGCTCGATGACCAACCAGATTTCTGCCTGTATGCGTTCGATGTCGGCGTCGGGCTTGACTTCAATATCGGCGCAAACACTGACGTCCTCGATGTTGATGATCCTGACGCGGTGATAATCTTCATCCAGATTCCGGTATTTTTGTAAGGTGTCTTTCGCGTCGCCGATAGCATCAAGTGCTGTAAGTCGTTTATTGCGATACCGTTGGATAAAACCGGCAGGCGTCGGGTCTTCAAACAATATTTTCATGTCGAGAACCGTCGCCGTATTTTTGGCGAACAGATCGCCGAAAATACGTAATGCCGCATTTTCGATGGTTATTTTTTCCCCGCCCGGCAGCAATTCCAGCTCGAAACTCAGATATAAGACGTTGCGCCAATGGCTGCGCAAATAGCTGTCGCGTTCGGCATCGTTTTTCAATGCTGAATCGGTCAACATATCAAATGATTTGGTTGCACCGAAGCGCAGCACCTTTAAAGTAAAGCCGGCGCCGTTTTTGCCGTCGAAAGCATCTTTACTTTCGAGAAAGAGGCCCGATTGCGTAGGATTCGCCAGTTCCCAGGCAGGGAAGCGCAATTCCATAGTAACCGGGTGGGCCTTGCCTTCACTATCGAAGACGTTATGTGTATGCTTGATTTTAAGGTCGTTGAGGTCGCCGAATTCGGGATCCGCTTCAAGTTCGAGCAAGATTTCATACAAACCCTGAGGCTCGACTTTGACAGGATTCAGAGCATCGCCGGGAGATTGATAGGACAACTGCATTTGATCGTTCCGGCACCAGGCATAATAACTGACGTTAGAAGCGCAGTTCCTGCAAAAAACCCAGGCATTGCGGATATCTTCAAGGTCTATTAACAGACGCCGGAAATCGTCGGGCGTGGCCGGGTTGATTGTCAGAATGTTCCGGGCGGTGAAAAATGCCTGATCCCGGAAAGGCTGTTCGGGCTTTGCGGGCGGAATGGCCGGCGTCAGTAGGTCGACAATCTGCCAGCCGCACCGGTAAGCCAGATCGGTAATGGCGTAACACAGGCTTTCGAGGATCGTAATACCGGGATCATGCGTGTTGTAATCGGTCCATAAACGGCTGCCCATTTCTTGAATAAAGCCGATGCCTTCACGCCGTAGACGATAATAGTCCTCGGCGGGTTTTAATTCAGGATTTTTCAGCAGGCTGTCGGGTATCTTGTTCATACGGATGCACAGGGACAGGTAGTGACGGACGATGTTTGCCCGGTTGAGTTAATGACTCCGATAGTGTGGTGTCTGGCTGAAACCAATATGGATATGGCTTTCGAGCCTTCTATTTCCGATAAATCCGAATCGACGACTTCCCTGTCCAAATCGCTGCTGTCGAGCTTGTTATAGGTATGGGATACTTTGAAATCAGTGACATAATCCACATAGGGTTGTTCTTCGACAAAATTGAGCAATACGGACCGGTAAATTTTTCCACCAAACGCAGGGTTACCGCCGCCAGGAAACGCCCAGGGAGACAGGAAGCGGGTAATCGCGTCATCCAGTTTTTGGCTATAAAAGCTTTCATCAAAGCCATCATGGAAGCGGACTTTAAAATCAGCGCCGACTTCTTCAAACAGCGGGTTTTTGATGTGCAGTTTGACGAAACAGGAGAGGCGTTTTTGCAAGTAGGCCCTGATGTCCTCTAAAAGTCCCAGGCTGGTATAAGGCCGCAACGGATCGCGCAGGTTATGGAATTGCTGGTTCGGAACAGTCACGATGGTGACATGGCCCGGTGCCAGTTCTCTGTAAATAGTGCTGCCGTGCTCGTTGTCATAAAAGGTATGGTTCAGGCATTTGGCCTGATAGATTTGCGGGAAGGCTTCCAGCAACAAATGTTCATAATCCCAAAGACCGATGGCCCGATCCTTGTGCCGCAGGCGTTCGCTGATGCGGGTATAAAATGTACCGGCCTGTTCATCGCCTCTGCCGCCAAAACTCGGAAAGGGCTGATTGATGCTTTTGACCGCGGCATCGGGTGTGTCGAGTTTGGTGATGGTTCCTGCCGCTAAGGTTTTAGTCGGTAAGGCTTTGGCCGGAAAGTCGGGCGCATTACCCTGATTTTTGAAGGTGGCGGTCAGGCCTTGAGCTGCTACGGTCAGCAACCGACAGACCGTATCGCTTTCCCCTGCGACGGCAGCCCTTATCCAGTGCCGCTCTGCCGGCAGTAAAGTATTGGATGATGAAGCGTCATCGGGTATCGACAGCGTGATGATGCCGGAATTTAACAGTTCTGCAGTACCGTCCTGCACGGAATTTTCAGCAAAACTTATCCATTCGTTATTCCGCAAATAACTCCAATGAATATGCGGCTTTGGCTTTAACGATAAGGGATCGGCAGTGCCGTCGGCAACCTGAAAAAACAAGGCTAGATTTTGCGGTGGCTTAAGGTCGGTGATGCCGATATAGCATTCCGCTTCATGATTGACTGCGTGACCGGTCGGTAATTGCTTATCCGCACTGTTAAGATGTTTGAACTGCGGCAACAAATAGAGCGTAGTGTCCGGTGCGCCGATTTTCAGAAACGCATGTTGTTCGGCATGACCGAACGGCGCGAGATGAAAAAAACGTCCCATGCGCGTGTCGAAATCGACTGGCTTGTCGCTGCCGGGCAAAAGCGTTTGTGTAGCCGTGTAAGCCAGCGTGAGTTGGGTAATGAAGGGGCCGACCGGCGGTGTGGGTTTGGGATTCTTGGTGGGATCAACTTGGCCTATCACGTTGGCTATATAAGTAACCAGTGCCTGTTCATACTTGCGCTGGCCAAAATCGTTGGTGAGTTTCAGGCGCACATAGCCATGGCGGGACGTGGTATTGAATGGTTCCTGTACCGAAAAATCGGGCGCGTCTATGAAGGGTTTAACCGCCTTTGCAAGGCCGCCGGTCAGCACAAATGCCGTTTCGCCAACGGCAAACGGCTGTATTCCCGCTGATTGCCATTGACCTTTTTCCAGGAATTCGACATCAATGGTCACGACCTGGTCTTTAAAAGGGGCAGGCGAGGATTGCCAGGCTACCGTAACGGTACAAGTGGAAAGCTGTTTTTGAAAAGCTTCCCGCGAACCGATAGCCAACGTGCTATGGAGAGCCGGGGTCGCGCCGAACGGTTGAAACGGCTTGGAGGCATCTATAGGGCCGAAGTCGTTACTCAACGCCAGTGTTTTTAAACCGCTTGCGCTTACATGGATGTCAATCTGTTGAATACTGACAGTCTCAAGCGCGGCATAAAGAAAATCCGCGTCGGCCCGATGCGCCAGTTTAAGCTGTAAAACCGGTAAATCCGTGTCGAAGCTATAACCATGAGCTTTGGCCGAATAAGGCGTAATTGCGGGAGCCGAGCCGTCCAGGTGAATAGTGACTTGCAACCCGTTACCGGTGGCAATGATAAAGTCGCTTACCTTTGCCTGAAACCAGCCTTGTTCGCTCGTGACCAGACAGATGACATCAGATTGATGGTTAGTCCCTAATAGTCCCGGATTAGCCGCTAAGGCGGTATCTGCAGTAATACTAAAGTCCAACGTAACGGTTCGATCGCCTTCCGCCAGCAATAAATAATGCGAGGCGATGGCAAATCCCAGTTCGGCTTTAGGCATCCTGATTTCAGCCAGTTCGCCCTGCTTGTAAATCTTGTTAAAGAAAGGTTGCCAGGATTGGTCGGCCGAGCTCAGTTTTGCGCCCAAGCCGTCATCGGAATTGGCTATCGGCGATGCAAACAGACGACCATTGTCGAACGCCGAGCTGTCATGCACGGAATTTGTGTGCCGATACAAGGAAAGAAGCGCGTCAACTTTGCCTTTGTTGGCGACAAAAGTCCGGTCATTGGCAAAATAAACGTTGATCCCGGAATCATCCTTGCCGGCTTTAAACAGCGCCTCAGCGGCTATTTCATGGCTATCCGACTGCTTGGCCAGTTCCACCAGAAGATGGACATGAGCGGGTTGTGCGGGTTTTTCTTTCAGGCCCAGGATTTGCCGGTAATAGAAATCCAGATGCCGGGCGGTCAGGGTATTGGTCTCCGCGCGGACGTAATCAAAGAGCCGGAGGAAAGCCAGGAATAGCGCATAGTGTGGTTCGTGGTCGTCCCTGTTGGTCAGGTTTTGTTGCAATGCCTGCCCGGCATCGACGACGATACGCGCATAAACTTTTAGGAATTGTTCAAAAATCCCGGTAAACAGGTTGTGGGTCGCAATATGGTTGGTTTTATCGAAGATACTGCCTAATGGCTTACCGTAAATGCCGGTGTTTTCCTGAATGCTCGATTGATAAGTCGTCCAGCCCATGTCTTTGCTCCAGTCGTCCGATAAACCGGTCGCTAGCACGGATGCAAAGGTGAGGGCAGGGCTGCCCAGCAGGTCAATCTTCAGGTCAGGGACTGCATCGACGTCGATAACAGAGAGCGTTTGCCCGGCTTTGAAACAGGCAATCATCTGTTCGAAAGCCGGGACAAGCTGGTTTTTAATCAGGTTTTTTAGGACCTCTTTTAAGGGAGTTCCCGGCGGCAACATCTCTTTTAAAGTGTCCAGTTGTTTGGCAAGGGTGCCGACAAGACTAAACAAGTAGCCCAGATGTTGCTTTAATTCGCTTGCTTTTGCGGGGACATCATGACTGCGATTATTTAAAAAGTCGAAGGAAGTCTTGATGTTGCTTTTGTAATAGTCGACATCCTGTATGGCGGCAACGGCCAGTTGTGCCGAAATATCATTGCCAAAAAAGGGCTCCCAGTTACCGGTAACAGTATTATTGACACCATAAAATTTCACATGCTTCGAATAAGTTTTTGCAAATACCAGCGCATGTTCGAGTTTGCGCTGATCGACCGGCGCATAGACGGGATTCAGTTCGACAGCAAAACGCTGGTCCTGGCGGGTGCCCTGATGGATCAGTTTCATAGGATCGGTGTTTTGCGTGCATTCGCTTGAAGTCGCCATAATCAAGCACCGTCAGGCAAGAGGTTGAGGGTTGTCGTGAGATTAATGTCGGTTCCTTCCAGCTTGTAGTAAGGATAAACAAAATTGAACCTGGAATTGGTGGCTTTAACCCGGTAAATGATCTCGATCAGCACCACGCCCTCCAATTGCCGGCTGTCATCGAGCTGCACTTTTTCCAATTCGATGCGTGGCTCGTGATACAAAATGGCGGACTCGACCTTATCGGCCATCAGCGTTTTCATGCGCATATCGAGGTTTTCAAACAGCAGCTCGTCGAGATTACAGCCGTATTGCGGCAACATAATCCGCTCGCCTTGACGCGTACCGAGCAATATTTCCAGGCTGGAGGCAATATCGGCTTCCTGTTCCAGCATCTCGACCCCCGCCTTGCGGGAATCAAACGAAGGCGGAAAAGACCAGCCGCGACCGAGAAATGCGCGATCCATGTCAGCCACCGATCAACACGGTTAGCGCGCCGGGCGGCAGAATGACGCCGCCGCCCACCGTCGAATCGGCGATTCGCGCGGCCGGGAGTCCGCCGATCAGGACGGTTGCCGAGCCTTTGATAATCGCATCGACGCCGCAGCTATCGCCGATGCGCGCCGCCGGTAAACCGCCAATGAGCACGTTAGGTGCGCCGGGCGGTAGGATCGGGGCTGGAATACCTAATGTCGCCGTGCTGACGATCAGGTCGCTTATGCGTGCTGCAGGAAGCATTGCTAAATCTCCGGATCAGTTGATTTGAACCACGCCACCCTTGATAACGGTTGTGGCGCTGCCATTAATAGTGATGCTGGCGCCTGTAATTTCGGCGCTGCCGCTGCCCGATGCCTTGAAGGCGGCCTGTGCTTTCAAGTCGATGTTCATGCCCTCGATCTTGATATTCTTGGCGGCTTTCAGGATCAGATCTTTACCGCTTTCCATCTTGATGCCGCTGTTATCCAGGGTGATTTTGTTGCCGTTCTGGTCTTCCAGGAAAATGCCCTTATCCTCCTCGGAAAGCGTGATTTTGTTGCCGCCCGGTGTTTCCAGCATGATGATTTTTTTTTCATCGTCAAACGTGAGCTGCATTTTTTCGCGGCTGACATAACCTTTCCGGTGATTGTCGTCTTTTGCCTGTTCAGGTGCGGGCTTGGCGCTGCTGTGACACATGCCCAGGACAACCGGGTGGCGGGGATCGTCATTCAGAAACCCGACGATGACTTCATCGCCGATTTCCGGGCGGAAAAAAGTACCGCGTCCCTTACCGGCATCCAGTGTGGCAAGCCGCGCCCAGATACCGTCTTCCGAGGTGCTGATCATCGGCATCCGCACTTTGATCCGATCTTCGCCATCGGGGTCATTTTCCAGCACCGTCACGATACCGATTTGCAGGCCGCCGATTGACGGTAGTAGGCCGGAGGCCGGTAGAGGATGCAGGTTACAGGTTTCCGCGAATAATTCAGGGTTTAGCCCTAACTGCACATCGGTTTCCCAATTGCCTTTGGCGAAACTGTGGCGGATGCCGGATACATACAGCTTGCCTTCAAAGCGCTCGCCAATGCCCTTTATTTCCATGATCTTGCCCGGCAAGATACCGGCAAAACCCTGGAATTTGGCTCGTCCGCGCACTTTCGACAAGCGTTCTTTCAGCAAGCGTCCGTCAGCCCAGGCCTGTAATTCGGGTTGGCTCAGTTTGCCGCCATGCCTGATGGTATGCGCTTCGCCGCCGATCACATCGGCAAGTTTGGCGGCATTAATATTGCCGTTGGCGGTTGTTGTGGGTTCTTTTGCTTCTGCTGCCAATAATTCCTGGTCGGTTGCGTTCCAGCTTTGCGCGGTGATGCCTTTGCTTTGCAGGCGCGCATCGATTTCGGCATCCAGTTCCAGCAGGGTTGCACCATATTGAATGTTAAGCACGGATTGCCCGCTTGTGGCCGGCGGTGCCACGGTAATTTTGCCGTCTTCCACGTTGACGACCAAGCCGTTGGCTTCGGCGCGACACAGCAGAAAATCCCAATCGCTGGCATCGTATTGCACCACTTCTTTCAGTTCTGCCCGTGTCGGTGAGACGTCTTTCGGCAAGCCGTATAAGCCGATAATTTCCTCCATGATGGCGCTGTCTTTCTTGTCGCTATAATAGCGGCTTTGGTTTCCGCAGGTCATTTTTACCGCCTCATCCCGGCATTCCACGATGAGCTGGGTACTGTTTTTACGGATTTTGATACTGTGTTTGATGATAATACCTTTGAACACCGAAGCATTTTGTGAGCGATAGCCGAGCTGAATCTCAATTTTTTTACCCGGAATAAAATGTTCGGTATTGCTGGCTTTAAACGTGGCTTTTGACGCCTCTCCATCTTGCAGGTACAGCGTTGCCGCCGGTATCCGGTTTAATTCCCTGGTCACATAAACCGACAACACATGAAATTCGCCTGAGATTTGCGCTCCGTCGATAAGCACGGCAACGGTACAAACATCAGGTGTTGCCGGCGTTGGCACAGTCGATTCGTTGCTCACGATGATGCCGAGGAATTAGCCAGCGGTGGAAAGATCAAATCGGTACCGGGCGTCAGCAGGCGGAAGTTACCGAGATTGTTGGCTTCTGCAACTTGCAGGTAATATTTGGGGTCGCCGTAAATCCGGTAACACATTAACGGCAAGGTATCGCCGGCCTTAACTTTTCGTACATGGCTTAGGTCGGGCGAGCTCTTGTTTTCCTGCAAGGCGCGTTTTTTCTCTTCAACGCTACCCTTAAACTTAGCCTTGGCAACGGCGCGTATCGGCTGTCCGTTGGGATTGAACAACTTATAGGTAATGCCGAGTTCGATGGCCCGGCCTTTGAAAATCAGATTGCCCCAAACCAGTTTAAGATGATAGGGTTCATGCGATGAACCCTGGTAAGCCGTGAGCATCTGCCGGAAATGGTTAACGTCATCAAACACGCCGTCGGGCTTGGCTTTACCGTCTATGATGCCGGTATTATCAAACAGAAATTCGAAGCTGAGTTCTTCCGGCAGGGTATATTCAAATTTAGCCTGCGCCTTGCTGGTGCCCTGGCCCTGTCCTTCCGCGGTTTTAACCTTATAATCCAGCGTATAGGTTTCAGGATTGATCAAGGCTTCAAACTTGTCCTTGGCTTCCAATAGACCGCCGTTTTCAGCGGCTTCGGAAGACTCGAAGGCTAGAATGAGCATTTTTTCCAGTTTACCGGCCATTAGCTAGCGCTCCTTTTTATTTTGCAGGATTTGCAGAACCTGTTCGACGCACTCGGCGATGATCGCTTCAATGTCATTATCCTTAGCTCCTCCGGCGCTGCTTTGCCTGCCTGTTGGCGCAGGCCCGGCAGGGGTCGTATTGACTTCAACATGGATATGCAACTCTTTTATCTCAATGGGCATCGCCGGGCTACCGTATGGTCGATCATGATCGCTGTGCTTTACTGAATACTGAAATAGCGGTAAGTCAATTCCAGCGTTTCAATAACGATTGCGCTTTCGTTGGCGTTCAAGTCGCTGACCAGCCATTTTTTAGGGATGGCATGAGCGACCTTCCAGGTTCGTAACGGCTCGCCCTTTTCGTTCATCAGAATCACATTGATGTCAGACGGTTTAAAGGTACGATCGCGGAAGGCGTCAAGAAACCATTTCAGTACGGCGGAGTCGGTCAACATGCCGCGCTTGAGAACCATGTCGGTATATTTGGTGCGTACCGGCAATTTATGTTCAAAGCGGTTTTCTCCGCCCTCCTTGAAATTTTCATAATCGTACTCGACCGACAGCCCCGACACGGACTGAAAGCGCACATCGTTTTTGTCCTTGCTGATGCCGAATTCCACTTTGTAGTAAAAACCCAGCGGCGGATAATATTCAATCGTTCGTTCAGCCATCGGAGCCATCCGCCTAGACTTTCATCAGTTTCAAGCCTTCATGGGCGATTTCAATGCTTTCCACGGCGATTTCATTGGCGTCCGATTTTAGGTCAGGGGCCGTGACTTTCACCGGAAAACAGCGCACCGCCGACCAGGCGGCAACCGGTACATGTTTTTCATTAAGCAGACGGATGATGATGTCGCGCCGACCGTTGACCCGCTCGTTGGCGATGGCGTCCAGCCAGATGTTATAGTCAAAATCGCCTTCAAACTTGCCGCGCTTCAAGGTGATATTACTGTTCTTGACCATGCCCGGCATGCTGATTTTATTGAAGTCCTTACTGTCGCTATGCCGGTATTCGATTTTTTCCCGTTCCATCACCAGACCGGTGACTTCGGTAAAGCTGATTTTTGCGCCGCCCCAGTCGACCTGGAAATGAAATCGGGGAATGGGATATTCTTGTGCCATGATGTTTATCCTTGTTGCTTAATGAGTAATAAGACGTTCGCTTGGCTATGCTTTTAGGATTCAGCCATTTTGTGCGAGAACTTGAGGATGATGAATTCGGCAGGACGCACAGCCGCCATGCCGATTTCAATAATCATACGACCTTCGAGAATGTCGAGCGGGGTCATGGTTTTGCCTAAGCCGACAACGACATAGAAGGCGTGTTCCGGTTTAATGCCTTGTAACGCGCCTTGGCGCCACAACACGGTAAGAAAATTCTCGATCATCGCCTGCACCTTTACCCAAGTATTGGCATCATTCGGCTCGAATACGAATTGCTCGGTAGCTTTTTTAACCGATTCTTCAACAAAATTAAAAAAGCGCCTTACGCTGACATAACGCCATTCATTGTCATTGCCGGCCAGC